>JBOIBB010000176.1:0-10380 GCA_050739335.1 Gammaproteobacteria bacterium | reverse complement strand
TGCGGGCATCCGCTCGTCCGCAACGGCGCCGTGCGCCTTATGCGGCCCTACATCAAGAATGGCATCATCGCCGCGATCTTTTTGACCCGGGATCGCGACGGAGACCGTCGCTCCTACAAAACGAATTGTGGTAAGCCCGCATAAGCTGCAAAGCAGCGTTGCGGGCATTCTGTTGTCCGCAACGGCGCTGTGCGCCTTATGCGGACCTACATCAAGAGGTTCGGTCGCCCCGGTTCTCATTCGCGCAGCGCTTCGTTGGGCGACACACGGCTCGCGCGCCAGGCCGGGAACCAGCTCGCCGCGAGCGTGGCGGCGGCCAGCACGATGGCAACCACGGCCATGCTCAATGGGTCAATGGCGGCGATACCGTAGAACGCGGAGGCAAATGCGATGCCGATGCCGGCAAGTCCGGCGAGACCGATCACCAGCCCGATGACCAGCAGTCGTGCGGCCTCGCCGAGGACCATGGCCAACAAGCTGCTGCGCTCGGCACCGAGCGCCGCACGGATGGCAAACTCCCGCGCTCGCTGTGCGACGGCATACGTTTGCACCGCATACAACCCGATCGCTGCGAGCAACAGCGCGCCGAACGCGAACAACCCGACGAGGATGGTCAGCAAGCGATTGGAGGCGAGTGCGCCGGACACGCGTTGCCGCATGGTCTTGATGTCATACAGCGGGACTCCGGGCAGAACCTGATGAGCCGTGTTGCGCACCTGGGATACGATCGTGGAGGCCGGCAAGGACGAGCGTACCGCGAGATACCAGCTACGGCGCCACCCGCTCCTTGCCATGAACGGCACAATCTGGTTTCGGTCCAGGTACGCGCTGCCTTGCGCCGGTGCAGCGCCGACACTCTCGCGGCGTGATGTGGAAACGATGCCGATCACGCGGTACAGATCGCCTGGGCCGTTAGCCTCCGGGCTGAGGAAACTGAATTGCCGGCCGATCGCTTGTGTGGTCCCAAACAACTGTTTGGCGGTCAGCGCATCAATAAGCGCGACGCCCATGGCGTTCTTGGCGTCGCTCGGCAGGAAGTTGCGCCCGGCGAGGAGCGAGAGGCCGAGCGCGTGGATGAAACCGGCATCGGTGGTGACGATAAAGGACGTGGGACTCACGCCGGGATGCATGGGTCTCGGGAAAACGGCGGTCCCGATCTCGGAACCGTCGAACGGCACATCGGAAGTGATGCTCGCCGACTGAATTCCGGCGGTTTGTGCGACCGAGGTGCGCAGTGTGTCGAGTGCCGCGGTCATCCGATCGAAGGAATACTGCGATGCCGGCAGGTCGAACTTGAAGGTTACGGTGTGAGCTGACGTGAAGCCGAGGTTGACCGCATTGAGATTGAGCAGGCTGCGCCCGAGCAGCAACCCGCAGCCCGCGAGCGCGCAGGCGAGCGCAATCTGCGAGACCAGCAAGGTCGTGCGGACACGCCGGGCGAAAGGGCCATGCGATGTCCGTGCGCTCTCTTCTCCGAGCACCGCGGCGAGGTTGCGTGTGTGCAGGAACCCGAGTCCGACTGCGGTGAAGATGGCGGCCGAGATCACGGCGAGCACAACAGCGATGCCGATCAGTTCCGGCCAGGAGGTGCCTGGTATGGACGAGGACATCGCCGCGATGTCGCTGCCGGCGAACAGGCCCAGCAGGAACCGCCCGAAAATAGCCCCGAACAGGGCTCCGAGCAGGCTGAGCATGAAATTTTCCGCGGCCATCGAAGCTGCGAGCGTGCCGGTGCCGGCACCGAGAATGCGGCGCAGCGCAAGTTCGCTGCGGCGGTTGTAGGCGCGCGCGAGAAACAGGTTGGCGAGGTTGAACCATACCAGCAGCATGAGCAGCGCCGTTGCGACCTGTACCAGCGTGAGCGAATGCGCGAGACCTTTGATATGGCTCGCTCGCCATCCCTGGGCCACAAGATGGGCCTGGTATTTGGCGATCAATGCCCGGTCAACGGGTCTGGCCTCACCTATAAGTACCGCGTTTGCCTGGGTGGTGAGTTGCTGCAACGAGGCGCCGGGAGCGAGACGCACCACGATATTGTCCGTGAAGGACAGCACCATGTTGGGACCGAGCTCATTGGCTTCTATCACCCGGGGTGTCCAGAGTTCGGCTTGCGTGGTTGGGAAGGCGAAGTCCTTCGGCATGACGCCGATTACCGTGTAGAGCTTGCCGTTCAGATGCAGCGTCGCGCCGAGAGCGGAACGCTTGCCGTCGAACAGCGACTGCCACAGCCGGTAACTGAGAACAACCACCGGCTGTGCGCCGGGTTTGTCGGTCGCCGGGTTGAACGCCTGGCCGAGTACGGGTTGCACGCCGAGGGTCGTGAACGCGGAAGCCGTCATCTGTGCGCCTTCCAGACGACGGCTTTGTCCCCCGCGGACGAGGTTGTATCCGATGGCTCTGTACAAGCCGGCATCCGCGAGAGCGGGAGCCCGCTTGCGCAGCGCCTCGTAGGTGGGCACGGACAGCTTGTCGCCGGCGGGGACGTTGGCGGCCATGTACACGGTTGCAACGCGTCCGCCTTGGGGATAGGGCAGCGGCGAGACGTAATAGCGATACAACAGCCCGAGCGTCGCGACGTTGAGTCCGATGCCGAGCGCAAGGATCAGGATCACTGCGATCGCAAACGTGGGTTTGCGGAACAGGCGGCGGAATGGGCTGAGGGCCTGATGAAGAACATTGATCATGTTGACCAGCTCCTGTAACACGGTTGTCGAATTCCAGTTGTTATTTCCGTGAGATTCGAAAGTCTGAGCCAATCAAGATCTGGATTCCGGCTTTCGCCGGAATGACAGCAATTCGAGTAGGCCCGCATAAGCTGCGAAGCGGCGTTGCGGGCATCTTGTTGTCCGCAACGGCGCCATGCGTCTTGTGCGGGCCTGCTTTCTTCGTCATACCGGCGAAAGTTGGTATCCAGTTCCAAATAAACCTAGATTCCGGCTGCGCCGGGATGAATTCAGAAGTGATCAGGATCTGGATTCCGGCTGTCGCCGGAATGACGGAAAAAGTAACGTTCATTCGTGCAGCGCCCCCATCCGTCCGCCATGATTGGCGTAGGTCGGGATAAGCGCAGCGTTCCCGACATTGGATTTGTCCGCAACGGCGCGGTGCGCCTTATGCAGACCTACACGTAGTACAGACGCCGTTCCCATCGCCGTCGGCCCGTCAGGAATTGGCTTTTTTCACAACGCGCGGTTCGATGCGCTTCGGGTCTTCGTTCTCGGAAACGATCTGGCCGTCGAACAGGCGCACGATGCGTTTGGCATGCGCCGCGTAGCCCGGGTCGTGCGTGACCATGACGATGGTCGCGCCCTTGGCGTTGAGCGCCGCCAGCAATTCCATGATGGTTTCGCCGTTGGCGGAATCGAGGTTGCCGGTGGGTTCGTCGGCCAAGAGGATCGCGGGGTCACCGACGAGTGCGCGCGCCGCGGCCACGCGTTGCTGCTGGCCGCCGGAGAGTTGCGCGGGATAGTGGCGCATGCGGTGCGACATGCCGACGCTCTCAAGCGCCTTGGCAACGCGTTGCTGGCGCTCGGCGCGGCTCACGCCGCCGCGGTACACGAGTGGCAGCTCCACGTTCTCGTACACAGTGAGGTCGCCGATCAGGTTGAAGGACTGGAAGATGAAACCGATCTGACGATTGCGAAAGCGCGCGCGTGCGCCGGCGTCGAGTTCTTCGACGGCCGAGCCCGCGAGCTGGTAGCGGCCGGAGCTGGGCGTGTCGAGCAGTCCGAGTATCGCCATGAACGTGGACTTGCCGCAGCCCGACGGACCCATGATGGCGACGTACTCGCCGGGCGCCACGCTCAGGTTGATGCCCGAGAGCGCGTGGGTCTCGACCTCCTCGGTGCGGTATACCTTGGTCAGGTCTTCGACATGGATAACGTTTTCGACAGTCATGGCTGTGTGTCTCCGCTGGGTGGAAGGGAATTCGAGGCTGAAGTCTCGGGCGTGGTACCGATCTGGCGGCTCACCTGCGCGAGCAGCGCGGGCGTGAGTCGGCCGAGCGCCTGCGCCAACTGCAAGCGGCTCGTGACGAGATCGACCACGGCGCCCGCGTATCCGGTCTTGAGCTGCAGGAGCGCTTGGCGCGCAATCACGAGATTCTGTTCGGTGCTGAGGCCTTTGGCGACCGCGGCCGCGGTGGCGGTCACCGCCGACTGTGCCGAGACCACGCCGGCCTGCAGTTGCTTCACGCGCTGCTGGTTGCTCGCGATGCCGTCGAGCGCATTGCTCACTTGGCTTTTTACCGTGAGCTGCGTGGTGCGCAGCGTGGCGTCCGCGGTGCGTTCGTTGGCCTGCGCCGCCTGCGAGGCCGCGCGCGTGGCCCCGCCCGAGAACAGCGCCCAGCTCAATTGCACTCCGAGCACGTTCTGGCTCGCGTCCTGCGTGGCGGGGCTGGTGACGTCCGAGCCGGGCGCGGCGAAATCCGTGCTGCCGGTGACGAAATTGCGCTCGTGGCTCAGCACCAGCGACACCGACGGCAGGTAACCCGCATGCGTGCCGGAAAGCGTGTGCCCGGCCGAACTCCACTCGAGGCGCGCGGCGGCGAGCGCGGGGTTCTGGTCGAGCGCTGTGCGCAGGTATTCGGCCTCGCCGCGGTCGCTGGGCAACGGCAGCACGAGTTCGGCCGGCAAGGCCGGAAACGGCCCGGACACGTGCGTGCCGGTGTCGATATCGAGTTGGCGGCGCGCCTGCTTGAGTGTCTGCCCGGCCGCGAGCGTGTCGGACTGCGCCTGCGCGAGCGCCGCCTCGGTCTCATCGGCGCCGATGATGCCGGAGAGCCCCGCCTTGTAACGGGCCTCGGCCTGGAACGCCTGGTTGGCAAATCCAGTCTCGGCTTCGCGCGAGGCGTCGAGCTGCGCCTGGGCGTTCAGCACCGCCAGGTAGTCCTGGGCGAGTGTCGCCATGAGCGACTGGCGCGCGGCCTCGGCGTTGGCGATGCCGGCGGCTTCGCCATCGTCGGCGGCCGAAAGGTTCTGCATGGCCTGCCAGTTGAAGATCGGCTGGTTGAGCTGCAGCGTCCAGCCGTTGGTACGCGTATTGGCCGCTTGGCTTACGGCTACGATGTTGCTGCCATAGAACTGCGGGCCGTTTGCCGATTGGTTGTCCACGACCCGGTTGGCGTTGAGATTGAGCGCCGGCAGCAGTTGGGAGAGCGCCGTGGAATGCTGCGCGCGCGCCTGCTCGATGATGGCGTTGGCCTTTTCGAGCGCCGGTGCGTGCTGCTCGGCGAGTTGCCAGACGTCGGTGAGCGAGGTCGCGTGCGCCACTGGTGTGACCAGTAACAGTGCGGCCACCAACAATGAAAACCTGTTTAGCGGATTTCGCAGAGAGGACGGATAAAACCTAAGCGACGTTTTTGGAAAGATATTCATCGCACGTTCACCCGCTTGGCGCCGGCGAAGCTGCTGGTGTCGGATACGATGACCTGCTGGTCGGGCGTCAAGCCTTCGAGCACCTGGATGTAGCGATCGGAGGCGGCACCGAAGCGCACGCTCACCGGCACCGCCTGGTGGCCGTTGTCGGCCAGCCGGTAGAGCGTCATGGTGCTGTCGGGGTTCGCGTAGGCCGGGCGCTGTATATAGATAGTCTTTGCGATGTTGGCGATGTGGATCTGGCCGGTGACCGCGAGGTTCGGACGCGTATCGGGCGGGAGCTCGCCGTCCGGCATCACGTCCACGTCCACGTTGCCGTTGGTCACCGCGGGCGAGACGCGCGTCACTTGGCCTTTCAGGTCTTGGGAGCTGCTGGTCGCAAGCTCAAGGCTCACCGACTGGCCGATGGCGACCTGGCCCGCCTGGTTGGCCGGCACCTGCAGCGTGACTTTGAGCTGTTTCAGGCTCGCGACCCGCGCGATGTTGCCGCCGACCGCAAGCGTCTGACCGGCCTGCACCGCAACTTCCTGCACCACGCCGTCGAGGTTCGCGGTGACATGCAGCGCGTCCACCTGTTGCTGGCGGTTCGCGAGTACGGCTTGGAGCGCGGCCACTTGCGCGTCCGCCGCTTGGCCCTGCGCGGCCATGCTCTGTTTGAAAGCGGCGACGCGCTGCTCGGTGAGCGTCACGAGTTTGGCGTTCTGCTCGGCCTGGAGCTTGACGGTCTGATAGTCGAGCGTCGAGACGATGTGCTGGCTCAAGAGCGAACGCTCGGCCTCTTCCTTGAGTGCCGAGATCTGGGCTTCGACCTGGGCGGAATCGAGGCTTGCCTGCAGGTTCAAGAACTGGCTGGTGAGGTCCGCATGCTGCGAGGCGCGCTTCGCCTCGGCGTTGGCGACGTCGGCTTTGCCTTGCACCAGCGCGGATTCGACCGCCGGGTTGGCGAGGGTCGCGAGCACGGTGTCGGGCTTCACCCGGTCGCCCGGCAGCACCATGACGGTTTCCACCACGCCCGGAGAAGCGGCGGTGATCCAGCGCTCGGTCACCGGCACAAAGGTGCCGGTGGCGCTCACCACGATCGGCAACGGCCCCTGTTGCACCGAGGCGATCCACAAGTCCGACTTCTGCACGCTTGGACCGGCCGGCGCGCGCGTCACCGCCCAGACCACCAGTGCGATCACAACGGCAACGGCTACGCCGATCGCAAGATAACGTTTCTGCTTGCGCCGGCGGCGGACTTCGGGAGCAATGGCAATGTCAGGCATGGGCTCGCTCTATGTGTGTATGCCATACACAAGGCAAGCGGTGTGCCAAACCGGCTCGATCGTTCAAGTGCTTGATTTGCCGGAGCGCCGTGTCCGAATCTGACGCAGGACCCGTAAAGCTCAGTCCCGATTCCGTGACGGCGGACCGCGCCAATCCCAAAATCGGGAATCGGTACCTGCGTTGCCGATGGGCCGGAGGTGACAAGCCCATGCCGAACAGGGGCTTGTGTTCGGCCGCAGTCTGGCACGTTGCTTGCTCTGTTATGGGCAGCGCCAGCGCGATTGCCGGCGAGTGATTTGAACGAGGAGCGGATCCATGCGTACCTGGCTGGTCTATTTGGGTTCCGCGGCACGCCGCCTCTGGCGTACGCCCCGGTTTTCGATTTCCGTGATCCTGATTTTCGCGCTGGTCATCGGTGCCAACACCGCGATTTTTTCCATCGTGAATACGGTGTTGTTGCGCCCGTTGCCGGTGGAGAACCCCGGTCGCCTGGTACAGCTCGAGGCGCACAGCACTGCTCCAGAGATGTCATCGCCATTCCCGTGGTCGTACCCCCAATTCCGCGATTACCGGGCCGCGACTCGCGATGCCTTTTCCGCCGTGAGCATCTACGCACCCCAGGGCTTTACCTGGCAACGCCGCGGGCAGCCGGTGAGGGTCAGAAGCGCGGTAGTCTCCGGAGATTTCTTCCAGGCCATGGGATTGCGCCCCTTGCTTGGAAGGACGTTGACGGCGGCGGACGATTCACCCGTGAGCCCCGGCGCAAACGTCGTGCTCAGCGACTCGCTGTGGCGCAGCCGCTTCGGTGGGAGGCCGGATGTCGTCGGGCAGCAGATCAGTCTGAACAAACGGCTGTTTACCATCGTGGGTGTGGTGCGCGGCGGCAGCGTGTTTGCGGCTCTGGGCAGCCCCCAGTTGTTCGTGCCGGTGCATGCCGCCGGGGCGATCATGTCCGGAAACTCACTCGCGGATCGCGGTGCGGGCTGGATACAGGGAGTTTATGCACGCTTGCGGCCCGGAGCTTCGCTCGCGAGCGTGCAGACGGTGCTCGATTTCGAGGCCTCGCGCCTCGCGCACGAATATCCGGGCAACGACGCCAAGCTCGGTTTCCATGTGACGGCGCTAAGGGCCGGCACCTTCGGGGGCCTGCTGCGTCAGGACCCGGCACTGACGATGCGCGTAACGGAACTTTTGTGGCTCGCGGTCGTGCTGATTCTGTGTGTGGCCTGCGCCAATATTCTCAACTTGTTCCTCACGCGGGCCACGCAGCGGCTTGCGGAAATTGCCGTGCGCTCGGTGCTGGGTGCGTCCCGCCTGCGCCTGGCGATGCGCCTGCTGGGAGAGAGCTTGCTGCTGTGTGTGGTGGGCGGCGTGGTCGGCGTGGTCTTCGGCCTTCTCGCCCTGAGGTTTGCCGAGCGATTCCCGGCCGTCGCCGGGATGCAGCCGGCGTTCGATTGGCGGGTCGCGGGCTATGCCGCCGTGGTGACCGTGGCGGCCGCGTTGTTGTTCGGGCTGGTGCCGTTGGCCGCGGTCATCGGCAAAAACCTCAACCGCAGCCTCACCGGCGTGCACTCGAGTCTCAGCCGGGGTCAGCAGCGCCAGCATCGGCTGTTGAGCATCGGACAGATCGCTTTGTCCATGGTGTTGCTGGTCGCGACCGGTTTGATTCTGCACACGCTCATCGCCTTGCACCACGTAGACCTGGGCTTTGATCCCGCGCGCACACTCGTGGCAGAAATGGATTTCAGCACTGTGACTGGTGCCGGTTTCAAGCCGCCGGCAACCGCGACGTTGCGCGACCTGCGTACGAAAGTCCTGGCTCTGCCGGGCGTCTCCGCCGTAGCGTTTGCCGACAAGACTCCGCTGGACGGCGTCACGATGAACTACAACTTGTCGGTGCCGGGGTTCCACGCCCCGGCGGGTCTCCAACCGAACGCGAATGTGGCGACCGTCACGGCTGGTTACCTGCAGGCGCTCGGCGCGCATCTCCTGGCGGGGCAGGACTTCACGCAGGTTCCGCCGGACCAACAGGATGCAGTACTGGTGAATCAGGCTATGGCCAGGCAGTTCTGGCCGCACGAGAACCCGGTCGGCCGCAGTTTCGACGTGAGTCAAAAGACGCTACGCATCGTGGGCGTGGTGGCGGACATGCGCGAGAGCAGTCCGGCCGCGGCGCCCGCACCGATGTTTTTCTATCGCTACCCGGGGGAGGCCGGTTCCTACCTGCAGATGCTGGTGCGCACCGAAAGGCCGCCCGGGGCCGAGTTTGAACGTACACTCGCGACGACGATCCATAACCTTTTGCCAGGCCTGCCGGCGGTACAGATCGAGTCCATGGATGGCCGACTTCGGGATCTGTTATTGCCACGCACCAATTTGCTCTGGGTGCTTTCCGTGTTCGGCCTGATGGCGCTCCTGATCACGACGGTCGGGGTTTTCTCGGTCATGTACTACAACGTTACGCTGCGCTACCACGAGTTCGGCATGCGCATGGCCTTGGGGGCCGGACCGCGTGACATCCGCCGCCTCGTGCTGTTCCAGGTGTTGAAGTTGGCGGTGATCGGCATCGCCATCGGCTTCGCATTGGGCATCGGCGCTAGCCATTTGCTGCGGCACTACGTGTTCGGTGTCGGACTCGTGGATCCGGCGAGTTTCATTCTGGTGATCGGCGTGCTGACGGCCGCAGCCTTGCTGGCCGGAGCGATCCCCGCATGGCGCGCGTCACGCCTGGAACCTTCCGAGGTGTTGCGCGAGCAGTGAGGTACTGGCCTGGGCGCAGTCGCCCCGCGAGACCCGTGCTGTTTCGTGTCAGCATGCACTCTGGCCTGAATTGGCCAGCCAACTGTTGAGTATCTTCGTCATTCCCATGGCACGTGCCAGCCGGCGCAACTTCCGCTGATCGAGCGGCGACAGGTCCAGGTCGGCGCGCGGTGGCCAGGTACGGTGACTGTGTGGACTGGCGGCGAGGTACAACCAGTCGAGCAGAGCTTTCTCCGGCGTGGCGCGTGCGTGCTCAATCCGCGCTTCGGTTTGCAGCCGATCGTCCGCGGCGCCGGATTCGAGAATGCGGCGTGGCAGGCCGAAGAAGTGGAAAGCGCCGGCGGCGGTTGTCTTGCGGCCCAACTGCGGAGGCGGGGCATACGTGTCTATAGGCACGACGGCGGTGATGGCCCGCGACGGATTGTTCAGCACGCCCGCGTCGCCCAACACGGTGTTGAGCGACACCACCGCATCGGCATGCAACCACGGCGCGGCATCGGCCAGATTGCCCGGGGGTGAGCGGAAGCGGTTGAGATAAAGCCCGCGCTGAATACGCAGTAGCCTGGCCCGCACTTCTGCTGATTTCAACCAATGGCTGAGAGTGCTCACGGGCAGCGCGCGGTTACCCTGCGCGCTGCGTGCCATGCGTGCCAGTAAGTCGCGGCTCAGGATTGGTGGTGCACCGGCCGCATCCAGACGGGACTCGAATTCGATCTGCCACGGTTTCATGACTTTGACAGCAGCGCGATCAGATAGTCCTCCACGCGCTTGCGCAGTGCCTGCCATTCTCGCTCGTCGATGCGCTCCGCGGTCTCGTCCGGAAGCGCATCGCGCAATTCCGTCAGGTAACGCTGCCAGTTCAGATTTTGCAGATGTGTATGCAGCGCCGCGGGGGCATCTTGTGGCTGCAACTGTGCGCGCTTGATTGCCCAGCGCACCTGCGCGCTTGAGGGCGATGCGGAAGCGCTCATGAGCAGAT
>JBOIBB010000175.1:0-5236 GCA_050739335.1 Gammaproteobacteria bacterium | reverse complement strand
GCATCGAGCGTGGGCGAAAAAATGCGCGCATGACAGGGAACGCCAGCGGGAGTCTGGTCGTCCACCCACAAGGTCACACCGCGTGAAGCCGCGTCGGAATACCACAGCTTCTTCACGTTTGAGTCGTAACGCCAGCGCAGTTTCCCCGTGGCGGCGTCCACTGCGTCCACATTGGTTGAGGGGGTGGTGAAGTACAGCGTGCCGTCGTAGAGGATGGGCGTAGCCTCGAACGTCATGTGGGATTTCCACTCATCACCGGGAAATCCCGCGCCGTGATCGCCGGTGCGGAAAACCCAGGCTATCTTGAGATCCTTGACGTTTTGCGGCGTGATCTGAGCCGCGGGCGAATAACGGGTGCCTTGGGGGTTGCTGCCATAGTAGGCCCAGCCGGTGTCAAGCGCGGCCGTCACTTTTCCTCTTTCACCTCCACACCCGGCCAGCAACAAGCCTACGGACAGTATCGTCAAACCAAATAGTGCAAACCCACGCATGGCGCGTCTCCCGATTGAGGTAGCACGTAATATAAGGGCGGGTTGGGCGGTCCGGGCTGACGGAGATCACCAGCGGCGCAATTCCGGGCCAGGCGGCGCCCGCTGGTGGAGCAAATCCTTGGATGAATCACACAGGACAGGCCATGCGGCCGTCAATACGAGCTTGAGTACCGGCTTATTCTACTGGTCCTGGCTGCATTGCTTGATGCAGAACCAACGCGATGACTGTCAACAACGTAAAAATGACAAGCAATGAAACCAGCCAAAATGCACGGTTCCGCTTGAAGATTGTCTGCGTCCAGTAACCTTCGCCCCGGTGCTTGTGTACCACGTAGAAAATGCGAACCAGGATATAAGCTCCAAGTACCGCACCTCCAAGCCATTGCCAACTGGAACCAGTCATGCACGCACGCCTGTTCAGGAATTGAAGAGTTGGGGTAGGCGACTGCGGTAACGACGGCTGAAGTTCACGCAACTTCCGTCCTTGAGCAGGATGCGGTAGTCGCCACTGTCCCAGGGCTGGATTTCCTTGATGCGATCCAGGTTGACGATGTGACCACGGTGCACGCGCGCGAAACGTTTGGGATCGAGTTTCCTTTCCAACGCAGCCAGTGATTCCCGCAGCAAATAACTATTGCCCTGGGCAAAAATATTGACGTAATTGCCGTCGGCCTCGATGTGTTCAATTTCCGCGGTACTCAGGATGAATTCGCGATTGAGTTTCTTTACCACCAGCCGTTCCAGGCCGCCGCTGACCGCAGGCACGGGAATCGGCGGTAGCGCGTGGCGGCTTTCCAGCCACAGGCGGTACACTCGGAAGGCGTATAACGCCGCGAGAATCAGCCAATAAGTGACGAAATCCTTGCGGTATTCGTAAATCCAGTTGGGCAGAATCGCACCAAACTCGTACTGGCGCCCGGCAATGTGATAGGCGAAAGTGCGCAGGCCCACCATGCCGCTCACATGGATGATCGAAAACGGAAGCGTGGCCAGTAGGTGCGCCGGCACGGTCCATTTCCACGAGCCAGCCTTAATAAGCAAACGGTTGTTGAACCACGCGACCGCAGGGATCAGCAGCGCGATCAACAGTGCGCTGGAGTATTCCCACACGAGCGGTTCCCAAGGCGACAGATAAACGCCGTCACTCGCCTTGTTGGCGAGTGTGGTGAAAATGTTTACCGTGGTAAATGCCGCCAGCAACAGGCCAAACAACAAGAATTGCCACCGCCGTATGTGCGGGCGAATGGCAGTGGCGTCCCCTACATCCGATTCGCGCGCCATCCTGACTTATCCCCCGCCATCAACGAATAACTATTCTTGCTTGTGACAGACAGATCAAGCACGCAGCTTTGCAGCTATCAGACGCACTCGCCAGCGATCATACACAAGCATCGCCACGGGCATCCCCACGAGATAGCCGACAACAAAGCTGATTGCGAGCCGCAGGATATGCGGAACAAAGGCCAGACTCGGCAGAAAAACCAGATCCAGAAGCGCTGCGATCCCTGTGGTAATCGAAAATGCCAACAGAATCATGCCGGGAATCATCAAGGTGCCGACGATGCGGTGCTCCATGAATGCGCTACGCCAGGCCGTGGCGACGGCAAGTCTGGCTTGGTCGCGATCCAGTACCCCAATTTCCGGCACCAGTTTACGGAGTGACCGAAACTCATGTGACGGTGACATTGTTTACCTTGCGGCGCGCTGCATCTCTGCGGAGGAGCCCTTATCGTAACATCGGGGGCGCGGCGTTTGCTGCAGAGTTCTGGCTAATTGCGGTTTGGCCCCGGCACTTGCCGGCAAAGGCAAATCAGAACTTGATCTCTGCCCACACGCCGATTTCTCGGGTTGTGAGAGCGGTAACGTTATCGGCCAGATTCTCGTACTTGTGCACCAGTGCCCAGGTGATGTTGTGGTTGGCTGGGAACGATATTCCGGCGTTGTAGTACTTGTCTTTTTTCGAGGGGTCCAGATTCTTGCTGGGATCGGCATTGTCATAGCGTGCAAACAAAGCCGTGCCGTTGCCGGCGATTTGCAGCGAGCCGAACAGCGAATAGCCTCCGGCCGAGTCGGTCGCGTTGGTGGTAATCGCCGCGGGCGTGAAGTTGCTGGCATGGAAATGCTCCGCGCCCAGAGTCAGCGCCGAAGTTTTATAGGCGATCAAGAAATCTTGGCGCTTGGCCGTGTTCAAAACCGGAGTGCCGGCCATATTCTGGCCCGGTCGCCCTTATAGCCGCCGATGGCTACGACCAATCCATCTGCCGGATAAAACGCCACCCGCGCTTCCCAATCCATGCTCTTGGTGCGCGCCGGATTCTTGTAGCCGCCGCCGTTCACCAGCGACATGGCGTAATCGCTCCAGTCATTGCTGCCGAGGAAATGCGCGCCCCAATCGGCGGAGTTCCCGAAGTGCAGCCGGTCGATCAAAGTGTTCTCCACGAAACGATAACCGTAAATGTTTTCGTCAAACGGAATCCACGGCATGTCCGCTGCACCCAGGCGCAAAGTTGCCGCCCGATCGAGTTGCGCCTGCACAAAGGCCTTCTTGACGAACAACAGCGTTTCGCCGCTCGCATTGGTGTAATTGAAATCCGCAGTCAAATTCGCCGACCAGATGTCGTCGAAGCTGTGATGTACTCCAAGATAGAAACGCTTGACATCAATGCCGTAGCCGCTGGCGCTGGTGTCCATCCCGTCCTGCTGCTGGTTGAGATAGGTCCAGTCGGTGAACAACGTACCGCTCAAGATCGTGCTGCCCGGCGGAGTATCCGCAAAGACTGGACCTGTCACTCCGCCCAGCGCTGCCAACAACAGGCTGGAACCCACCACGTTCTGCATGAAATATCTCCCCCGGCTCGACATGGCGAGCGAGTGTAGAGATTCAATGTGACAGGGTTATGAAGAGGGCGTTACAGTTTGATGACAGCGCAAGAACGGCAGGTTTTGATGCCGATCGAATCCTCGAAAATCAGCTTGGTGCCGGCGGAGGGAGTCGAACCCCCGACCTTTGGTTTACAAAACCACTGCTCTACCAACTGAGCTACGCCGGCTTTCTGCTCCAAATCGTTTCTACCATCCCTGGCGATACGCAAACGTTTCGACCAGCCCCGGCCGTGACCTCCCGTCACCGCGTCCGTAGCGGTGCTGCGGACCCAACTGAGCTACGCCGGATTCAAAAGCGGGCAGATTCTAACAGTCCGCAAGATACGGTTCAGTTGCCGTTCGCAACGCGGCAGGCGGCCCGTCCTATGGTTGTGTCGCCCGTGGCGAGGTCTGCGAATACGGCGGCGAGCGGCAAGGCGCCGTTTGCCGCGCGCGCCTCGACCCAATACCGCGGCGCATCGCGGAAGCGCTCGCCCACAAGCGGGTGGTAACCGAGCGCGGCGATCGCCTTCTGGTGCGCGAGCGCGCCGTAACGGTCACTGTAGACCCCCAGCGATATCGCATTGCGGTTGGGCTCGGTGGTGACGATGTAGAGATCCTTCACGCCGCGCTGCTTCATCAACGCCGCGGCGCTCTCGGCCTGGCCGGACGAGATGAAGGGCGGCAGATACACCCAGTATCCCAAACGTACTTTGCCGGGCACGGTGTGCTGCGTCACAACGGCGCCGTCCTTTTGCAGTCGCGCAACGCCGGTCGCGGCCGTCTCCGCACTCGGGAACGGGCCGTAACTCGCGCAGCTTGTATCGGCACTCGACACGGCGCCGGATACGGGCTGCGGTGCCGGTGCCGAAACGATCAAGGCGCTGCGCTCGGCCGGCGTGAGTGCGGCCACGAGGCGCAGCGGTTTCACCTGCGACAGCGGCATGGCTAAAGGCGCACTCCGGACCGGAGACTGCAACCAGCCGAACCAGATCAAGGCCACCAGGTTCGCGACCACCAGCAGAAAAAAGAGGAAGCGAGTCATGCCTGCAACTCGGCGAGCACCGCCAAACCTTCGAGTACCAGATGCGGGGCGAGTGTAATGCGTGCCGACAAGTGCGGCCGCAAAAGCTCGGCATCGCCGCCGGTGAGTAATACTTTCAAGCTTACGCCCTGATCCGCGCGAATCTCACCCAGCGCCCGTTCCACGCATCCGGCGGCCGCGTACAACACGCCGCTCGTCACTGCGGTAAGCGTGTCACGTGCGTACAAAGCAACCGCGGCACCGGCTTCTGCGGGCAGGGCCGGCGCGGCGGCGGCCAGCGCACGCTGCATGACGACAAGCCCGGGGGCGATCAGCCCGCCCAGATGCTGGCCGTCGCCGGTCACGGTGTCGATGGTGATCGCAGTGCCGCAAGCTACCACGCACACCGGCCCGCCATAGCTTACGTAAGCGCCGATGACCCCGGCCCAACGATCTACCCCCAATTGCCGGGGATCGCGGTAGCCGTTGACCACACCGGCATCGGCCGCACGCGAGACAACGAACCCGGGTGTGATTCCGAAATGCGTTTCGCAGTACTGCTGCAACACCGCGGCGGCCTCCGCGCCCGCGACGTTGGCAATCAGCACCTGCTCAGGCCGGGGCAGCGCCGACCATTCCGTCTGCAACACGGTCCTGAGCGCGTTGCCCGCGTGCGTCGCGGCGCGCGGCTTTGCGAGCACGCGTTTCCGCGCTTGCGCCCACTTGATGCGCGTGTTGCCGACGTCCACCAGCAATTTCACGAAGCGAGCCTCAGGCTGAGATCACCGGACACGTAGCGGTGCGTCGCGCCTGCGCTCTCGAGGAGCAAGGCACCGTCGCCGTCCACGCCGGCCGCAGT
>JBOIBB010000174.1:0-3961 GCA_050739335.1 Gammaproteobacteria bacterium | reverse complement strand
GCGCTCGGCGATGGTCTAACCGTAGGCCCGCATTAGCGCAGCGTTGCGGGCTCTCCGTCACGAGCGTGTGGACTTTATGCCGATCGGCACGTAAAGCGAATTGCCTGCAACGGCGCTTGCGCCGTATGCCGGCCTACATCGCCGGCGTTTTGCGCAGGGCGTCGAGGTGCATTGCGTAATGCCGCGAGTCGTTTGGAGATCGTGGTCTCCATCCGTATCTACACCTAAAGCTGAATAGCCTGCAACGGCACTCGTGCCCTATGCCGGCCTAGATCGCGAGGGCTTTGCGGAGAGCCTCGAGGTACTTTTCGTAATGCCGCCAGCGGCCAATGGAACTTGAGTAAATCGGTTGGCGCGCCTGCCAGACGCTTGCGGTGTTGATGCGCTCGGCGTGTTTGTGGGATTCAAGGCAGGCCGCATCCCAGTCGAGACCGGCGGCCGCTACGAGCTTGCGAGTCTCGGTTTCGGGATTCTGTACCAAGTCCTCGTAGCGCACTTCGTGCACGCGACCCGGCAGCAGGGTTTGCCAGAAGGCCATGATTTCGCGGTACCGGGTGTAGAAAAACCCGATGTCATCCAGATCGTAGGCGTAGGTGTTGCGCGGGTGCGCAAAGTGCTGGCAATAGATGGACACGCAGGTGTCCAGCGGGTCGCGCACGCAATGCAGAATAGGAGCCTCGGGGTAAATGAGCGTGATCAAGCCGACCAGCATGAAATTGAGGGGATTCTTGTCGACTACGTGGGCGTAGCCCCACGACTTTGCGGGCCAACCGCTGCGTACCGCCACGGCATGTTTGGCCGCAAGCGCGGGGGTGAGTCGCAGCACACATTCCGGGAACGTTTCGCCGGTCTGGGCGGCCATGTCGCGCGTTAAGGCATCCATGAGCTCGGTTTCTCCGAGCCCATAGCACTGCGGATGGCTCGCGAGGATGCGCTCGACCAGCGTCGTGCCACTGCGCAACATGCCGATGATGAAAATCGGCTGTGGCTTGTCCACGGTGTCGGCGGCACAGGCGTGTTGCAGGAGTTGCGGCGTGAAAACCTTCTTGGCCCGCGCAATGTAATCGGTGACTGCGCTCCGGTCGAATTGCACTTTTTTGAGTTGCAGTTGGTTGCCGCTTTGATAGTGGGCGAAGGCACGTTCGTAGTCGCCGAGGTCGTCGTGGATTTTACCCAGACCGAATTCGAGGCATACGCGGGTGTCGTGTTTCAGATCGGTACGTTCGCGAGTGCTCTCGAAGTTGTCGATGAGCGCCTGATCCTCCGGCCGGAAGCGCCGGGTGTTAGCTACCCGCAAATACGCCGCGTCGGAATTCACATTGCGTTTGATGGCCTGCATGTAAGCCTGCTCGGCTTGGTCGAATTTGCCCGCGGATTGATAGGCGTTGCCGAGCGTGAGTTGCGCCTTGGCTTGGCGCACGTCGAAGGGCGGGCAGGTGGCAAACACGCGTTCGGCCTGCTCGCACAGGCCGAACTTGACCAGCAGCCCGCCGATCTGGAAGTGCAGCGCAATATCCCTGGGGTGTGCGTTGATCAGCCGGTCGAGGACGGCTCCGGCCTCGGTGTCCTTGGCGGTCTCATGGTAAAGGTAGGCAAGACTTATATAGGCGTCGTTCAGGCGCGCGTCACGCTCGATGGCGGCGAGCAGCGCCTGTTCGGCGCGTGCGTTATCCGCGTAGCGGCGCAGGCAGTTTCCGAGGTGGTAGTGCGCCAGCGCCAGCGTGTCATCGAGACGCACGGCCTGCAGCAGGTCGTTGCCGGCGGCCTGCAGAGCGCCGGATTCGAGGTGGCGGATGCCGCTCTCGAGAAAACGGCGGGCATCGCCGGTATTTGCGCCGGGGCCGGGGCTGGTGGTGTCCATAGTGCTCGCAGAGGTCGGGACGGGGGTGCAATTCTAACGTCGCGGCCAAGATCGTGCGCGTTACCGGGTTTGCGCAGATCGTGAGCGCCGTGATTGCCAGACGCGCTTGGCGATTTTTCTCGACTGCGGTCGCTGATTCACAAGGCGGGCTGCGGAAAGTAATATGCTGCAACGAAGGGGCTTGGGCTTGCCGGAGAGCCGCGGCGTGTCGGGCGCGGGGCAGGCGCGGGCACGAAATCTCGAGGAGTTGAACGCGCGTGCCTATCACGACCGCAATCGTTCCGGAAATCGGCAACACTCAGTTCGATCAGCAGGTGCGCGCCGAGCAGACCAACCTGCTGTTCCATCTTGGGCGCTGGATTGACATTTGTGCGGTGGTGGCCGCCTTGGCGCTTGCGCTGCTGTATTGGGGTAGCCTGGATCACCAGCTCCTCAGGCTCTGGACCGCCTACATCGTGGCCGTGGGTGTGCTGCGCTTCGCTGTGGGCGTGGGCTTCGAGCGCGCCACGATTCCGGTGGCACAACACCACGTGTGGGAAGTCGTGTATTTCACCGGGACTCTCTTGCTCGCGCTAGGCTGGGGTGTAGCGGGCGGGGTAATTTTCCAATCCGACTCGATCATGCAAGAGGCGTTTATCGCCTTGTTGCTGACGGCGATCGCCGCCATCGCTGTGCCGTCGTTTTCCGCCAACCTGGCGCATTACCTGGTGTTCCTGGTGGTCACGCTACTGCCGGTGACCGTGTGGATGGCCTGGCATTTTACCGGCCCGAGTCTGGTGATCGCGGCGATTTGCGTGCTGCTCGGCGTGCTGCTCGCGCTCACGGCCTACCACACGCACAAGCAGATGCTCGAAGGGCTGCGCCTGCGTTTCTCCTATGCCGGCATCGTCGAAGAACTTACCAGCCACGTCTCGGAACACACCCGCGTGGAAACCCAGATGCGTCAGGGCGACGAGCGGCGCCGGCGTCAGGGCGAATCGCTGCTCGAACTCGCGCGCGAGTCGAGCATCGCGGCGGGCGACATCGGCGGAGCCCTCAAGGCCATCACCGAGAAGGCGGCCGGCACCATGCGCTGCCGACGCGTGAGCGTGTGGTTTCTGGACGAGTCGGGACAGGCCCTGCGTTGCATGCACGTGCTGGATGACGGCAAGCACGACACCCACCCGGACTACCATTTCGAGCGCAACCAGTGCCGCCTGCTGTTTGACGGCCTGCGTGAAACCCGCCCTTGCATGATCACCGACGCCCTGAGCGATGCGCGTGCGGCGCCAATGCTCGCGAGCTACCTCCAGCCGAACAGCGTGACCGCTATTCTGGGCGCGCCGTTTCGCCAAGGCGTACGCGAGCGCGGCATCCTGCTGCACGAGCACACCGAGGGTGTGCGCGACTGGACCAGCGACGAAGCCATGTTCGCCAGCTCGCTTGCGGATTTCGTGGCGCTCGCGATCACCGCGTTCGACCGCCGCGAGGCCGAGAACAAGCTGCGCGAACTCGCGAACTACGACCGTCTGACCGGACTGCCGAACCGCACGCTGTTCATGGACCGCCTCTCACAGACGCTCTCCAAGGCGCGCCGCGCCAAGCAGCGCGCGGCGCTCCTGTTCATCGACGTGGACCGCTTCAAGAACATCAACGATTCGCTCGGCCACCAGGCGGGCGATCTGGTGCTGCGCACCGTCGGCAAGCGCCTGATCGAATGCGTGCGCGCGGCCGACTCGGTGGCGCGCCTGGGCGGCGATGAGTTCACGGTGATCGTGGATGCCTGTGAGAACGTGGAAACCATCACCGCGGTCTGCGACCGCATCCTCGAGCGCGTGCAGGAACCCATCCTGCTCGGCCAGACCGAAGCCAATCTGAGCTGCAGCATCGGCATCAGTTTGTATCCGAACGACGGCAAGGATGTCGAGGTGCTGCTGCAGAACGCCGACAGCGCCATGTACAAGGCCAAAGACCATGGGCGCAACAATTACCAGTTCTTTACCGAGGACATGCACGCCAAAGCCTTGCTGCATCTATCGCGCGAAAACGCCCTGCGCAAGGCGCAGCAGCGCATCGAGATGGTGTTGCACTACCAGCCACAGTTCGATGTGAAGCTGGGTG
>JBOIBB010000173.1:0-2627 GCA_050739335.1 Gammaproteobacteria bacterium | reverse complement strand
GTGTGCGTCTCGGCTTGCCCGATGTGCACGGCTCTGTCTTCCGCTTCGATGGCCACGTGAGCGTGTTCTGGCCGGCCGCTCCCGGAGGCGGGCCTTGTTATCGCTGCCTCTTCCCGCAACCGCCGCCTCCCGAGCTGGCGCCTTCCTGCAGTGAGGCCGGCGTGCTCGGCGTGCTGCCGGGCACGATCGGTTTGCTGCAGGCGACCGAAGCCCTGAAGTTGATCCTCGGTGCCGGGCGATCTCTCGTCGGGCGCTTGTTGTGCTACGACGCTCTGAGCATGCAATTCCGCGAATTCAATATCCATCCGAATCCCGCATGTGCTTACTGCGGGCCGGGCAAAACCTTTCCCGGGTATGTGGACTATGAGCAGTTCTGTTCAGCTTCCGCCTGACCTGCCGCCTTATCCGCGCGCGCACGTGACGGCTGGCATCCTCGCGGGTGGGCGCGCCACGCGCATGGGCGGCGCGGACAAGGGCCTCGTGGAACTCGCCGGACGGCCGATGATTGAATACGTGCTCGACGCGCTGCGTGGTCAGGCAGCGGCGATCCTGATCAACGCCAATCGCAGCTTCGATTCCTACGCGCGCTACGGCGTGCCCGTGGTGCCGGACCGCCAAGGCGGGTTTCTTGGACCTTTGGCGGGGATGGCCGGCATGGTGGCCGCAGCCAAGACTGAGTGGCTGTTGACCGCGCCCTGCGATAGTCCGCAGGTGCCAGTCGATCTCGGGCCGCGTCTCTGGCAGGCGGTTGCGAGTAACAACGCCGACATCGGCGTCGCTGACAACGGCGAACGCCTGCAGCCCGTGTTCGCGTTGCTGCGCTGCAGTTTGCTGGAGAAACTCGAGGCCTACCTCGAGTCCGGCGAGCGCAAGATTGACCTTTGGTACCGGCAGCAGCATTTCGCGATCGCGGATTTTTCGGATTGCCCCGAAATGTTCGTGAACGTGAATTCTCCCGTCGAACGTGATCAGTTGGCGGCGCAACTCGGCAAGCCGGTGCGCTCGTAATGAGTGTCCGCGCGGACACGTTGCGCGCGAGTTTATCGAGGACCTCACAGTGAGTGCAGTTTCGCGTCCTGCAAAACAAAAGCCCGAACCCCCGTTGGCTCTCGAGGACGCACGCGCCCGTATTCTGGCCGAGCTCAGGCCGGTCGCAACGGTCGAACGCGTGGCGGTCCGCGAGGCGCTGAACCGGGTGCTGGCCAAAGATTTGATTTCCGGAGTCGATGTTCCCGCGCACACCAATTCCGCGATGGATGGTTACGCCGTACGCGCGGCCGATCTTCCCGCCGCGGAGCGGGCGACATTCCGATTGGTCGGAGACTCCTTCGCCGGTCATCCGTTTCCAGGCGAAGTGCAGCCGGGCGAGTGTGTGCGGATCATGACCGGAGCGGTGCTGCCGCGTGGCGCCGACACCGTGGTCATCCAGGAGGACGTCGCGATTGAAACGGCGGGCGTGAGCGTCGGCGCGGGGCACCGCGCCGGGCAGCATGTACGCCAAGCCGGCGAGGATTTGGCCGTCGGCTCGCGAGCGCTGGCCGCCGGGCGGCGTTTGACGCCGGCCGATCTGGGTCTCATCGCATCGCTTGGCGTCGCTGAGGTGGGCGTGCGCCGCGCGCTGCGCGTGGCGTTTTTCTCGACCGGAGATGAGCTGCGTTCGCTCGGTGAGCCTTTGGGCCCTGGGGATATTTACGACAGCAACCGCTACACGCTTTACGGCATGCTCCAGCGTTTTGGCGCCGATCTGCTCGACCTCGGTGTAGTGCGCGACACACCGGAGGCGCTGCGCGCGGCATTTGAACACGCCGCGGCGGCGGCCGATGTGGTCATCACCACGGGCGGCGTGTCGGTCGGCGCTGCAGACTACGTGCGCAGCACGCTCGCCGAGGTGGGCGCGATCGGTTTCTGGCGCGTCAACATGAAGCCCGGCAAACCGCTGGCCTTCGGGCGCCTCAATGGCGGCGCGGTGTTTTTTGGCCTGCCGGGCAATCCGGTCTCGTCCATGGTGACCTATTACGAACTCGTTCTGCCGGCGCTGGATCATCTCGCGGGTGCCGAGCCGCGTACCTGCGTAGCTTTGATGCTTCCGCTCGCGGAGCCCATCCGCAAGACGCATCATCGCCGCGAGTTTCAGCGCGGCCGGCTGGAATGCGGCGCGGACGGCGAACTGGGCGTGCGGCCTGCCGCTCCTCAGGGTTCCGGCATTCTGCGTTCGATGAGCCTGGCCGATTGCTTCATCGTGCTGCCCGAGGAATCCGGCAGCGTGGAAGTCGGCGAGCGCGTGCGCGTCGAACTCTTCGCCGGACTGGTGTAACGGTGCTGGCGAGTCTTTGGAGACCTTTGATTCATTTGTCGTACCCGCGCGACCGCCAGGGATGGTGGAAGTGCCGGAAACGCTGGAGCGGTTTCCGGCAAAAGCCGATACCCAGTTCTGGATAATTCTGGATTCCCGCCTGCGCGGGAATGACGCAATGGAGTTGATCAGACCGCGCTTAGGTGAGTGTGATGTCGCCGTCCACCACAAACGGTTCCTTGAGCAGATCGCTTTCGAGGCGCACCCGGATCGCAAAGCTTTCGTCGCCTTTGAACTTTCCGCTGGCGATGCCTTCGCGCACCGCCTTTTCGAT
>JBOIBB010000172.1:0-5188 GCA_050739335.1 Gammaproteobacteria bacterium | reverse complement strand
ACGCTGTCGAATGGTTCTACCAGAGTTCCATCGCGCCGCTGTCGCATGGCAATGGAGTTCATGCGCGACAATTCGTGTGGTGCGACAGTTCCAGACGTTGCGCGCTACGTGGGCCTGTCCGTAAGGTCACTGCAGGTGGCTTTTCAGCGCTACTACAGCGTCACGCCATCGCAAATGTTGCGTAACTTGCGCCTGGACGCAGTAAAAGCCGCCCTGGAATATGCCGACGATTCGAACACCGTTACCGGCATTTTGCTGGACCATGGGATCTTCAGCTCGGGCCACTTTGCTGCCCGGTTCCGTAAGCGGTTTGGTGTAACGCCGCGTTACCTCATGCATGCAAACCGGTTTCCTGAAAATCAAGCGGGCAGGCGCTCGAGTAGCTGATGGCTTAAGCGTTCCGTTTCACAGGGATCGCGTCTCCCGGCTCTTCGGTCTCAAGGCACCAACCAGAATCTTGCCGAAAGTCTCTCGCGTTCTCCTCATGGGCCGAATCTAGTGCTGCCAGTCGTAGCCGGGCATGATTCTGCGCATGAATTCATTGAATAGCGGCACCGTGAAAGCCGTATCACCGTGACTCTGACTCCAGACCATCCCTTTTGAAATAAGTTGATTGCGCGTCGGGCCGAGCGATGTGACCTCGCGCTTTAGAATTCTGGCGATGTCCCCGGATCGGTGCGGCCCAACTCCAAGTTCAGCCATGGCGCGAAGGTATTTTTTCTCACCGGGCGTCAGCCGGTCGAAACGAACGCGGAAGAAACTTTCGTCCAGTGCGGCAATTACCGACTTTGATGCAAGCTCCACGTCGGCCAAAGTAATCGGCGAAGCGGCCGCGGTGTCCCATGCGTGCTTGCCCCACTCTTGTAGAAAGTAGGGGTATCCGTGAGTATCGCAAACGATCTTCCGTAGCGCGCTCTCGATGATCTCAACCCCCTGATCGTGAATGGGCTTTGCGATGGCAATTTTTGCTTCTGCGTCATTCAGCGCACCGATCTCGGGAAAGTCAAAGAGCCTCTCGGCGTAGGACTTTGCGCGGCCCATCCGCCCGCGCAGCTGCGGCAATCCAGCGCCTACCAACATGACGGGAAGGCGCCGCTGCGTGGCACGGTGAAGTGCGGTTATGAGCGCCGCAAGCTCGTCCTCAGCGACATATTGAAGCTCGTCAACGAAAAGCACTAGCGCGGTACCGGCCCTTTTAGCGGCGTCGCCTACCACCTCGAGCAGGGCCGCAAGATCGTGCTCCAGATCGCCATTGTCAGCGAGGCCCGGCTCAGGGTCGAAATCGAAACCGACTTCGATGTCAGCGTATTTAACCTTGAGAGCTCGCGCGAAGCCGGCCAGGCCCTGAAGCGCCCTTTTCGCGAGGTCCTTTGTTAGCTCGTTCCGGGATAACCTCAGCAATGCCTGCCGTAATTGCGGCGCCAGCAGCGCGGGCAAGGAACGCTCCTCCGGCGTTTCGACGCGTGAAGTGTGGATACCCGCTGCTTCCGTGTCTTCGCGCATGCGATCGAGCAACACCGTCTTGCCCACGCCACGCAGGCCGACCATAAGGACGCTTTTTGTAGGCAGCCCGCGGCGCGCCCTCTCCACGGCAACGCGCATCGCTTCGCGCAGGACATCACGACCGGCCAGTTCCGGCGGTGGAGTGCCTGCCCCCGGGGCGAAAGGGTTGTCGATCGGGTTCATGGAGCGAGATTATACGCTTATTATTCAATTTATAAGAAATGCATAAACTAGACAATATCGCTCAAATTGGAGATTGCGCGATGGCCGAGCCCGAGAAGAACCTTCGAGAAATCCTCGGAAATGTGGAGCAGATCAGGAAATCGCTGAGAGGCACCCAAGCTCACGCCGAGGGTTACGTCCGGTCACAGATTGGCCGGGCGACGCACGACCTGAAGTGCATAGAGCGGGAACTCGAGCGAGCGATACGCGATGCCAGCGACACGGAGTAGCAGGATGAGCGCACCATCATCCGGGCTTGGTCCCGCGATGCGTTTGGCGGTCGATGTTCTTGGGCGCGTGCATGATCTCCTGGCGGGGCAGATGCGCTGGGATCGGCTCGCGGCCGCCGGTGCGCGCGCGCGCCTTGCGTTCATGGGCCGCCACGGAGGTGCTGAGCGCTTGCCCGGCCGCCTCCGCCGCCTCGATCGCGGCGAGGATTTCCGCCTCGTTGAACGCAGATGTATGCTGGCAAGTGCGCGTCGCAGGGAGCGAAGGTCTTTAGTTCGGCCGCGCGTATCGGGGTGGAAGCCGTCAATCGAAGGAAGGACTTCATGAAACACATATTTTGTACGAGCGCTGCACTGGCGCTGTGCGTTGCCGCGAGCGGTAGCGTCGCACTGGCCGCGCCACAGCACCACAGGATGCGCGTGCCGGCATACATCACGGCCGCCGTGAATAACACCAGTCGTCCGGAAAGCGATCGTTCGCGCGACGCCGGTCGCAAGCCAGCCGCGGTGCTGACTTTCGCCGGCGTGAAGCCCGGCATGCGTATCGGCGAGCTGGAGCCGCAAGGTGAGTACTACACGCGCCTGCTGTGCAGGATCGTCGGGAATTCGGGACACGACTACGGCGTGAATTTCCGCCCGCACTTCCCGCCGCCTCGGCCCGGAGCACCCGCGCGTCCGCGGCGTGCGAGACCCAAGCCCGCGCCGCTCGGCTGCGATAACGTCACGCTCAGCATGCAGGAGGCTTCGCAGCTGACGCTGCCGTCGAATCTGGATATGGTGTGGACTTCCGACAACTATCACGACATCCACAACCCGTTTTTTGGCAAGCCGAACATGATGACGTTCGACCGGACCATTTACGATGCGCTCAAGCCGGGCGGAGTGTTCATCGTCCTGGATCACGCCGCGGCGGCCGGTACTGGCGCGAGCGACACCAACACGCTGCACCGGATCGACCCTGCGCTGGTCAAGAAGGAAGCGGAGGCCGTTGGATTCAAGCTCGTGGCCCACAGCAACGTGCTCCGCAATCGCCACGACAATCACACGATGATCGTGTTCAAGATGCACGACAAGACCGATCGGTTCCTGTTCAAGTTTCGCAAGCCGGCGACTTGAGCGTTGACCGCTACGGCCCCGGGAGCTCCGAAGTCGCGCTGGCTCAGGGTTTGCGAAAGATGCGCAAGCGCTGACTCAGGGTACCGCCCCGGAGCCCTGGGGCGCCCAGGAGACACGACCATGAGTGAACCCGCGTTCTTGATCCGGAACCTCACCAACGGTGAGATGATGCAGCTCATCCGTGATGTGCACCATAACCACCCCGCTTGGGCGCACGAGCAGCTGGGGACAACGAGCGAGGAAGAGCTGCAGTCCAAACTCGCCGGGTTGTCCGTGGCCCGGTTCATCCGCACAGGGAGGCACAACATGAATGAGACCCAGCAGGATGGGAATGGCGTTTATCTTTCGATTCCGAACGGCGCGATCGCCTGGAAGCAGGCCGATCCCACGGAGGGCGCTCGGTGGCTCTACGACGAGCCTGAACTCCACGCTATCAGGGCCAAGGACCCGTCTCTGATCGTTTCGTTCCCGGGCGAATAGTCGAAGCTGTCCGTGTGCACCGAGCCGGCGTAGACTCCTCTCGCGAAGAACGAGAACGGCCAGGGACAAGGGAGGGGTACATGCTGATCTTGACGCGCCGCCTCGGCGAGCGGCTCTGCATCGGCGAGAACGTCGTGGTCTCGGTGCTCGGGGTCAAAGGCGGTCAAGTCCGGCTCGGGATCGATGCGCCGCGAGAGGTTGCGGTGGATCGCGAGGAGATAGCTGAGCGGAAGCGGGCGGAAGGCGAGGATTTCTCACGCGACGCGTAATTCCGGCCGCACGTGAGAGGGCCGCCTGCTCGGGACGCGGTCTTTATCTTGTCCGGTGCCGCACCCTTCCGATGTTTTAGCGCCACCCAGGCGCCTCGCGGAGCGCACTCATGACTAGCGTTCCCAATCGTCGAGTCACGGCTGGCAGCTGTCACCACCGCCCGGAACCAGTCCCCCCCCGGCTGCGCAGGTGCTGCTGTATTGCTGGGCTTGCTGTACGAACTTCTGGGCAGCGCGCTGTTCGGCCACCAACTGTGACCGCGTCAGGCAGGTCTGCTGCTTGATGTTGGAGCCCGTGACCACCTCGTACCGGCAATAGAGTGCCTGGCCCTTAACGACGACCCGCTGATAGCCGGCGAAAGCGGAACGAACTTGCTTCGGCCGCGCGGCGCGCGCAGCGGCCGGGACAGTTGCTCGACTGATGCCCGTCGCGGTCGCACGTGACGGAGGCTTCGATGCGCATGCAACAAGCACGGCGACGCCCGTGAGAATCATGAAAGGCGTGAGGTGTCTCATTCCAGTACCCCTTTTCGCGATCGTCTCGCGCAGATAGTAGCGCACCGCACGGTTAGAGCGTTGCCGGTAACTCTCGCATAAGCATTTGTCTTTACAAGGGAGCTGAGCGTCGAGATTTTGAACTCGCGACCCACGACCTCCAGCGAAGCTTCATGCGGCGCGCCAACGGAACATAGCACAGCGGGGCACCAGGTGCCGCGCCCGTCGAACTACGATCGGTGGCAACGATGGAATCACGCACCGATCGGGGTGCCAAGCGCCCTGCGAATTGCGCTAATGGGAACAGTCGTTCCCGGCCATGAACGGCCACTCCCAACCCGGCTTTGACCTTCCGCAAAGCGGCCATTACCACCGAGCACGCGGCTGTCGTCTGCGCTGATTTGGACAGCCGTGTGCGAATCAGTGAGTCGGCGCCGGAATCGGCGGGCGGCGACTGGCGGCTTCTGGCGGCGAATCGCGTGCCGGAAACCATCCCCCCGCCCTGCGGAGGGCAATCATCTCCGCCAAGCACTTGGTGACCACCACTTTCCGGAGTCCCCCGGGGCGAGCGCTGAGCGTCGATGCCGTCATGGCAGCGGTGCCGGAACGATAGTCACGAGGATTGCGGCGGTCTTCATTACGGCATAGGCTCGCCAGCATCACAAGAACGGGCAGCGGCCAACCGCGCCGGAGTGGAGACCAACATGAAGACCGTCGCGGCGCTATGTATGATCGTGCTGTGTTCCAGTGCCTTCGCGGCCACCGGGCCGAATTCACCGTCGTGCGTTCGGTCCGCCTGCGACCGCGAATGCCTCCGCGGCATGGTCACCCAAGTACTCTACGCCCTGGTCGACCACGACACGAGCAAGCTGCCGG
>JBOIBB010000171.1:0-3958 GCA_050739335.1 Gammaproteobacteria bacterium | reverse complement strand
GTAAGTGCACTACCCAGCCGAAAGTGCAGATGCTGCCAACTGGAATACTTTGTGAGATCCGCCTTGGATGGCGGGATCAACATCCAACCCAATACCAAAGCTACCGGAAACAGCAAGGCCAGGGCGCCAATGATGTAGCGCACCTCGGCCCGCGACAGTCCGATATCCGGGAACACGGCATTCGCTACCAAGATCAGGATGTAGGCTGCCACGGCGTACGCACTCGCCACCCGGAAGATGTGGTGGCGCTTCAGGCGCGCCATGAGGCTCAGAGGTTCATCCACCATTGCGCATCTCAGGAGCGGGGGTCACATTCGAGTACTCCTTCAGCAGCGCCTGAAAGTGCGCATCCTTGCGGATTGGGTCCCAGCTAGGATCAAGCCACAACATTACAGGCGAATAGTCTTCGCCGATGCCGGGCGTGGCCAAGACCTTTTCAAGCAATGGTACAGAGAGATCCGCACGTCCAATCTGGGCGTAAACCGCGGCATTAACAACAATCTGAGCCGAACCCCTGAAAGGATCGCCGGATCGAGTGATCAATACCTGCGATTTGTCGAGAGCAGACAATGCGGCATGAGTATGACCCAATCCTGCTTCGGCATTGGCGATATCTCCCCAAACGCCGCTCAATTCGATGGCGTTGCTCGCTTGTGCGGCAAGCCCTGCGCGTATCTGCGGCAGCGCCTGCGCGTACAGTGACCGAGCATGTACAAAATCGTCACTGTGCCAGTACAAATTAGCCAGCAGCAGTTTTTTGGAGCCGTCTTGGCCAAAATTGTCCGCCGTATCGGGAATGCGCTCGAGCAAGGTTTTCGCAGCACTGAAATTACGTTGGTAGAATAACAAAGATACTTGCTGCAATTGCAACTGTGGATTGTTGCCCTGCACCTCGGCCAACGCGCGCGTCACGTCGCCATTGCTGTAGAGGATGGCATTGGAATTGAAAATTTTTACATCTATGTTATTCGGATCCAGGGCCAAGGCTCGTTGGTACATTTGCTCAGCTTCGGTGTAGCGACTCACAAGCATGTAAGTTGAACCCAGCCAACGAAATATCCGGCGGCTGTTGTGCGGATCAAGTGTAAGCGCCTTTTGCAGTGCGTCGATGGCCGCATCGAAATGCCCTTGTCGACGCAAAACATAACCCATCGCCACAAGTGCGTCCGCATCATTGGGACGCAATTTGAGTGTCGCCGCGAACGCCATGAGCGCGGCAGCATAGTCGCTCCGGCCCCAGTAGTCGCTATAGCCCAAGGCAAGATGTGCCTCGGCCAGATCCGGTTGCAGCGCGAGTGCACGCTCGGCTTGCGCGCGAGCATCCGCCTTGAGCAGATTGATTTCGTCGCCCCCCCAAAAAAATGCGAGCGCGCTCTCCACATAGGACAACCGCGCATGCGCCAGAGCGAAGCCCGGATATTGAGCCAATGCGCGTTGATATAAAGGGATCGCTTCCTTGAATCCAGCTTCATTGACGTTGATATCATTTCGGTTGGCGAAGTACTCGGCGCGCAGAAATAGATCGTTGGCCACTTCATCAGGACTGAGTGTGATGGCGAGACGCTGTATTTCGGTGGTCGAGAGTTTTGCCCGCAGCGACGTGGCAATCTTATCAGCCACCTCACCTTCGACACCAAAGATGTTTTCCAGTGTACGCTGATAGCTGTGCGCCCAGATATGGCTGGCGGTACGTGCATCAATCAATTGCACATTGATCAATACTTGGTTGCCTGACTTCTGCACGCTGCCTTCAAGGATGGTTGCAACACCGAGCTGTTGCGCGATAGTCGCGAGATTGTCGGGGTGACTTGTGTATTGCTGCGTCGAGGTTCGAGCGATGACTTTCAGATCGCCGATGTCGGCGAGTTTGGTCAGAATCAAATCCTGGATGCCGGCGACGAAATAGGCATCCTGATTGCCTACGTTCAGGTTCTCGAATGGCAGCACCGCGATGGAAGCGGTTGCCGCCTGTGCCGTCGTCACCAGTGGCGGATGACGGGTGAGGCGCCAAGCGAAAAGGCCGACGACTACGAGTACGACAATCAGCGCAGTAACGCCAAGTCCGATCCGCAGTTTCCGTTGGGATTTGAGTACCGCGGCGTCTGGGGCCAAATCCATCCCGGCTGACGCTGGCCCAGCCATTGCTGAAATTTCATTTGGTTCGACCGTGACAGGCGCGATGAAGCGATAGCCAATTCCACGCACGGTTTCGATATAAGCGGGTGTTTCGCCCTCGTCGCCCAGAGCCCGGCGCAGCGCATGGATACGCGTGCTCAGCCCCTGCTCCTCGACGACGGTTTTTTGCCACAGAGCTTCGATCAGCTCCTCGCGGGTTTTCAGTCGGCCGGCATCGGCGACCAGCAGTCGCAAAAGATCGAATACTTTGCGGGGCAGCGGCACGGGCTTGCCATCCCGATACAGCCGCCACTCGTTCGCGTCAAGGTGGAACGGGCCGAATCGGTACTGGCGGTAGGCGATGCGGTTCCCCTCTCTCATCCTCTCCCCTGGCAAGAACAAGGTGAATTAAAAAAATAATATGAAAACAACGAAATAAGAACCTAAACGTAAGGCCGAATTCGAGCCCCGCATCCATATTTATAACCTGATACAGGGTACACCCGCCGATATGGGTGTTGGCTTATTTTAAGGGCTATAAGGCCAGGAGTATGGACATGAAAGCAATGACAATGACGAGGCAAATACTGAAGGCGGTGATGCTTGTTGCCCTTATTATGGGCGGGAGCGTGTCCGTCGCCCTGCTGGGCGGTTGCGGAGGCGGCAGCAACAACAGTTCGACTCCACCACCTCCACCCCCGCCACCTCCACCTCCGCCGGCCAGTTATGCGGTCGTATCGGGAACCACCATGGGCGGCTTACAGCCGATCGAGGGTGCTTCCATTGCGGTCTACGCTGTCGGCACCATTGCCGGATCGGTGCCGGTAGAGATCGGTTCCGCCACCAGCGATTCGAGCGGTAGCTTCAAAATCACAGCGTCCTCCTTGCCGACAGATGGTGACCTGGTTTACGTGAGCGCGCATGGCGGGAATGCCGGCATGGGTGTCAACAACGCAATCGGGCTGATGACGGTCGTTGGTCTTTGGTGTGATGCCCAGAGCGAAACCGGCTGCACCTTCCCAGCGAGCGTTACCGTGAACGAAATCAGTACCGCAGCAGCCACTGCGGTCTTCCAGCGTTATATCCAGTTCTCGGATTGCTCCACTCTCAAGGGTAACGATCAGAACGGCACCTGTGTCGTACTCAGTGGTGGTCCAGGACTTGCGGCGACCGCAGGCACGCTGGCCAATCTGGTGGACGTTGCAAGTGCCGGGGCAGCGGATTTCCTCACCACCGAGCCAGACTCAACCGCCATTCATCTAACCCTGGAGCGTATGAACACGATTGCGAGCCTGCTCGCAGCCTGTGTCCAGGCAGACACAACAGCGACAACCAACGCTTGCGTAAACCTGTTCGGAGAGGTGGGTAACGGCGCCACCGATACACTCGCGGCGGCTTCGCTCATTGCCAATAATGCTACCGTCAACACTGATGGTGCGGGACTTTTCGCCCTGCTGCCGTCCACGCCTGAGTTTGTTCCCGTGCTAGTCGCAACTCCCGCCAGCTGGACAATCGGCGGTCAGCGCTATGCCTTCATCACGAATGCTGCGGGCAGTGTCTCAGCCTACAGCATCGATGCTGCGACCGGCACACCGACACCGGTTACAACCGGCGGCGCGGCGAGCTGCTATGGCCCCGGTGGCCCGCCCTTCGACCCAATGAACTGCTTCGCAGCCGCCATCGCACCGGCCGCTATTGTGACGACACCAAATGGTCGTTTCGTCTTCGTCGCCGACTGCGCGGGCCCACCTAACAACATCTCGGCGTATGCGATTGACCCCGGCACCGGCGCTCTCGTCGAGATGAGTGGTTCGCCGTTTGTCGGCGGGTCGCACCCGTTCTC
>JBOIBB010000170.1:0-13221 GCA_050739335.1 Gammaproteobacteria bacterium | reverse complement strand
GGGCCACACCTTCCGCAGCCGGCGCGGCGCCAGGCGCCCCCGGCACTGCCGCCGCCGCGGCCACCACCGGCTCTTCCTCGACGGTAACGCGTGCATAGTGAATGGCCACGACCGGCAGGTCGTATTGCTCGCCAAAGGCGAGGCGCGCAACGCGCACGCCCTCGGGCAGCTTGAGATCGGAAAGATGCAGTGCGTGATTGAGCTCCAGACCGGTCACATCGACATCGATGTGTGCCGGCAGATAGCGCGGCAGGCAGGCCACTTCCACCTCGATCAGATTGCGTGACACCACGCCGCCCTGCTGCTTGACGCCGATGGCATCCTTCTCGCCGATGAAATGCAAGGGCACACGCACGCGGATTTCCTGGTCCTCCTTCACGCGCAACAGATCGATGTGTGTGACCAAGGGCTTCGCGGGATGGCGTTGCAGGTCCTTGACGATGGCCTGGTGCTGCTCGTTGCCGATCTTGAGTTGCAGCACCTGCGAATAGAACGCCTCGATCGCCAAGTTCTTGCTGAGTTCATTGTGATCGAAGGTGAGATTCAGCGGCGGCTCGCCTGCGCCGTAGAGAATGCCGGGCACCTTGCCCGCGCGACGCAGGCGGCGGCTCGCACCTTTCCCCTGGTCACGGCGGATTTCAGCGCCGAGATTGAAACTGATAGCCATGTCCGATTACTCCGGTTATTTGCAACATGTTCCACCCGCGACCAGGTGAAACTCCAGGCCCGCAGTCCGGGCCGAAAGCATCGCGGCGCGCACTGCCGCTCCCGCTAATCCACATACAGCGAGGATACCGATTCCTCGTCACTCACGCGCCGCATGGTCTCGGCGAGGAGCTGCGCGATGCTCAACTGCCGGATCTTGCGGCAGGCCTGGGCATTGTCGCGCAGCGGAATGGTGTTGGTCACTACCAGCTCATCGAGCACCGAGGCTTCGATGTTGACGATGGCCTTGCCGGAAAGCACCGGGTGCGTAATGTAGGCACGCACGCTCGCCGCGCCCTGCTCCTTGAGTGCGCCGGCGGCGAGACACAGGGTCCCCGCGGTATCCACCAGGTCATCCACGATCACGCAATTCTTGTCCTTGACCTCGCCGATGATATTCATCACCTGCGCCTCGTTGGGGCGCGGACGGCGCTTGTCGATGATCGCGAGGTCGGTGTCATCCAGGCGCTTGGCCAGAGCCCGGGCCCGCATCACCCCTCCGACGTCCGGCGACACTACGATGTGATTGCGGAGCTTCTGTTTCCACAGGTCACCGAGCAACACCGGCGAGGCATAGACGTTGTCCACCGGAATATCGAAGAATCCCTGAATCTGCTCGGCGTGCAGATCTACGGTGAGCAGGCGGTTCACGCCGGCCGACACCATCATGTTGGCCACCAGCTTGGCGGTGATCGGTACGCGCGCCGCGCGTTGCCGCCGGTCCTGGCGCGCATAACCGAAGTACGGCACCACCGCGGTGATGCGCGCGGCCGAAGCGCGCCGCAGCGCGTCGGTCATCACCAGGAGTTCCATCAGGTGATCGTTGGTCGGCGGGCAGGTGGACTGCACCACGAACACGTCGCGGCCGCGCACGTTCTCGAGCAACTCGATGGCCACCTCGCCATCGCTGAAGCGTGACACTTGCACTTTGCCAAGCGCCAAGTGCAAGTGCTCGGCAATGCGCGCCGCCAATAGCGGGTTGGCATTGCCCGAACACACCATCAAGCTGATTGCCGACACGCCGACCTCACCCGTTATTCACACTGCCGCGCAGCCATCACCGATGGCACCCAGCCGCCTGAGCTCGCTGGGGCGCCAGGAATCGAACCTGGGATGGCGGGATCAAAACCCGCTGCCTTACCGCTTGGCTACGCCCCAAACTCAAACCTCTCGGCCAGCCAAACCTCGCAGTATCAAGGTCCACGCGGGGCAGTCCGTGCCTCGCCAGGAGTTCCGGGTGTTCGGCCTGGTCGACCTGGCCTGCCGGACGACTTCCCATCTGGACCCGGTCAATACGGCCGTGTGCGAGGAAACGGCCCAAGTCCTACGATGCGAATTCGCGGTGGCTTGGGCCCGCAAAAGGGGCGCTATTGTGAGTGGCGCGGAATTTTGTGTCAAATCATGAGCCTGGGTAATTTTTAGCTAGTCCTAGTCCAAAGCCGCAGCAGCTCTACGCCCGCCAATTCAGGCTTCGCATCACCTGCGCAGCGACGCGGTCAGCAAGATTCAACCGGCTGTGTCGGCGGCTGTCGCCGCGACCCCGGCAGTCCAGGCGTTGATCGCGAGCTTGATGCGCACCGGGGTGCGCTGGATCAGCATGCGCGTCGGCAGCTCGTAACCGTTAAAAACCGCGTAGTCCTGGTAATCGACCCGCCAGCCATCCTGTTCAAGGACCACAAGCTGGCCCTTGGCGTCGACGCGCTTGGAAAAACCCCCAGCCGGATCGGGGAGCCCCAGCACCCAGTAGCGCATGCTCAATACCGGCAGCGGCACGCGCAGGCGATACTCGAAATAGCTCTCCGGATCGGTAGTCACGAAATTGTCGCCGCGCGAACTGCGCACCCAGTACGCCTGCGGATTGCCCTGCACCTCGAGCGCGCCTGCACCAAACGGGCCGCGAAACTCGAACGTCACCTGTTCGCCCTGCTGGTTCCAGCGCACCGAACCACTGCCGCCGTCCGTGCCGTTGGCGATGCCGAGGCGACCTTGAAACTGCCAATCGCTCAATGCCGCGAGCCGCGCGCGGTGTGCCTGCCAAGCCGCTTCATTGGGCGGGCCGACGGGGGCAGTGCCCGGCACGCTCGCGCAGCCTGCGAGCAGCAGCAGGCTGGTGACAACCAACGCGCGCCGCATCATTGGGCGAAGCGCGAACCGAGCTTGACGAGCGTGGCATCTCCGGGATGCCGGGCGAGCGCCTCGCTCCACACATTCTTGGCGGCCTGCCGCTCGCCCGCCGCCCACAGGGCCTCGGACAAGTGTGCGGCGATTTGTGGATCACCCGAGCCGGCGTACGCGCGGCGCAACTCGCTGACCGCCCGGGTGTTGTCCCCGAGCCGGTACTCAACCCAACCCAGGCTATCGAGAATCACCGGGTCCCCGGGTTTCAGTTGCAAAGCCTTCTCGATATAGCCGCGCGCCTCGGGATACCGCTTGCTGTGCAAGGTGAGAATGTAGCCGAGCGCGTTGAGCGCATCCGCATTGTCCGAGTCATGCACAAGAATAGTGCGTAAATCCGATTCGGCGGCGGCTACGTTGCCGAGGGACTCCTGCAGCAAAGCACGCCCATACAGGAGCTCGACATCGCCTGCATATTCCGCCAGCCCTCGGTTGAAAATTGCGAGCGCGTCCTGCGGATCGCCCGTCGCGTTGAAGAGCTGCGCCTCCGCGAGCCGGAACTTGGCGCCGTCATCGGGATCCGCCGACACCAGTAAATCGATATAGTCGCGCGCCGCCTGCACGTGACCCTCGGCCAGCATCACCCGGGCGCTGGCAATCTGCGCCGGGAACCAGTAGTTCCCGCCGTCGACTTGTTGATACCAATCCAGGGCCTTGGCATACGCCTTGGAGTTCTCGGCGGTGGTGCCGAGAAAATAGAACGCCTCATTGCTGCGCTGCCCGGTAGCGAGCAAACGCTGGAAATACCCATTCGCGACACCAAGCTCCTTGTCCTGCAAGGCGAGCAGGCCGAGCGCATAAAGTGCGTCCGGATCGCGCGGCGCAGCCTTCAATACGGCAGCGAATTCGCCGCGCGCCGCGCTGGATTCACCGAGCTCGGCGAGCATCGCGGCGTAGGCAAGCTGCAAATGCCGGTCACCCGGTGATTTTGCATGGTGTGTACGCAACAGATCGAGAGCCGCCCGGCCGTTGTCCTCCGCGAGCAGCGCGTTCGCCTGCAGCACCACAGCGGCATCCCACTGCGGTTTGAGTTCGACCGCACGCCCGGCTTCGTGCTCGGCCAGACTCGGCTGCTTGCCGCGCAAGGCGAGGCGCGCGAGCGCGTAATGGGCCTCAGCCAGATCGGGGTAGCGGGCCACAAGCTGCTGTAGGACGGGCAGGCACTGCGCGGGTTCGGTCTCCTCCTCGAGCATGTGTTCAAGCGTTACGAATTCCTGCGCCGGCGCCGTGTGCAGCAGCCGGCTGAATTCATCCACGGCCGCCTGGATGTGGCCGAGACGCGTATTCAGAACCGCCTGCAGGTGCTCTGCCGCATCGTCGCCCGGCGCCAATTGCAGCCAACGTGCAGTCAACGCGAGTGCCAGTACGTTGTCGCCCGCGCCATAGGCCACGAGCGTCGCGTGCGCGGCGAGCGCCGGATCCGTGCTCAGGCGTGACGCTGCCGCGTACTCGCGGGCTGCGACAACATCCGCATTGCGTTCCAGGGCCAGCTCGCCCGCAAACACGTGATACACGAGTGCATTCGCAGGCTGCAGCACCACGGGCCGCCCCGGTACCACCGGGATGGACGCCGTGGGCGCCCCCGCGCGGGGCACGATCGCACAGCCACCCAACACGAGGCCACAAAACGCTAAAATGGCGCATCGCCGAACCATCATGAAGCTTTGCTCAGCCGGACCTGCAGCAATCACTATACTCTGCCGCCTGTGCACGACCGGGACTTGGGTTCCGGCGCGCTTGTGAGCAGCCGACGATTCGTTGAAAATTCCCGAGGCGGCCGCCGGCTACACATGCATGAGAACTCCCGATCCAATCGCGTTCAAGCACAGGCGCGTCCTGCGAACATCGCCGGCGCGGCTGCGTACGCCACGCCGCCTGACACACGCAGGCACCCATGCGCCTTGGCAGCACAGTGAAACCCGTGACTCGCGAACCCGCTGAGCTGCCGATGCCATTCCTCACGGTCGGAATCAGTCACGCTACCGCACCGGTCGCGATCCGCGAACGGCTGAGTTTCGGCGCCGGGCAAATCCCCGCGGCCTTGCGCGCCATGACTGCACTCAGCGGTGTCGAGGAAGCCGCGCTCCTCTCCACCTGCAATCGCACGGAAGTGTACGCACACGTGGCCCAGGGTTCGGGCAAGGACATCGCCGACTGGCTCGCGAGCGTACGCGGTGCCGAAGACCCGTCGGTGCGCGAGCGCCTGTATATATATAGTGGCGAAGACTCCGCGCGGCATCTGTTCCGGGTGGCCTGCGGGCTTGACTCGATGATACTCGGCGAGCCGCAAATCCTCGGCCAGATCAAGGAAGCCTACGAACTCGCGCAACGCAGTGGCGTGACGGGCAATTACCTGAACCGCCTGTTCCAGTTCACCTTCGCGGTGGCCAAGCAGGTGCGTACCGACACGCATATCGGCGACAACCCGGTGTCCGTGGCCTATGCCAGCGTGCGCCTGGCACGCCAGATATTCTCGGAATTCACCCGGCTCACGCCACTCCTGATAGGCGCGGGGGAAACCATCGAGCTGGTGGCGCGTCATCTGCGCGAACAAGGCACGCACGGCATGATCATTGCCAACCGCAGCCTCGAGCACGCGCATGCGCTGGCCGAGCAATTCGGCGGTTACGCCATCGGTCTGCATGAAATCCCGGCGCATCTCCGTGAAGCCGATATCGCCATCAGTTCGACGGCGAGCCCCGGCATCGTGCTTGACCGCGCCATGGTGGCGACGGCGCTCAAGACCCGCAAACACCGGCCGCTGCTGATGATCGATCTGGCGGTGCCGCGCGATATTGACCCCGAGGTTGCCAAACTCGCGGACGTGTACCTGTTCACCATCGACGGTCTGCGCGATGTCGTGGGGCACAACCTGCACGCGCGTGAGCAGGCCGCGCATCAGGCGGACCTCATGATCGAGACGCAAGTCGCGGAATTCATGCAGCAGTTGCGCGGGCTGGACGCGGTACCTGCCATACGCGCGGTGCGCGAGCACGCGGCCGACATCCGCGCACAAACCATGGCGCAGGCGCGCCAAATGCTCGCCTCGGGCGCCGCCCCCGAGGTGGTGCTCAAGTTCCTCGCCGACACTCTCACCAACCGGCTGCTGCACGCGCCTACCGCCTACCTGCATCGTGCGGCACTCGAAGGCCGGGATCACATTCTCGATCAGGCCACCGCCATGTTCGGTCTGGACGCCACCGACCATGACAAGAAACACTGAGGGCCATCCGGCCGGACGCCGCGCGAGACTCGCGCGGTGAAGGATTCACTGCGTCACAAGCTCGAGCGCCTCGTGGCGCGCCACGAGGAACTCGCGGCGCTGCTCGCGAGCCCCGAGGTAAGCGCCAACCCCGAGCGCTTTCGCGACCTGTCGCGTGAATACGCGAGCCTCGCGCCCGTCGCAGACGCCTACCGTGCGTATGCACAGGCCGAACAAGCCGGGCGATCGGCCCGCGAGTTGGCGCGCGACCCGGATAGCGAACTGCGCGAGCTCGCAGCGCAGGAAGAACAGCACGCGCAGCAGCAGCTCGCCGCCATTGAGCCCCGGCTCGTCGGTCTGCTGGTACCACGCGATCCAAACGACGACAGCAACATTTACCTTGAAATTCGCGCCGGCACCGGCGGCGACGAGGCTGCGCTGTTCGCAGGTGACCTGTTCCGCATGTATGGCCATTACGTCGAAGATCGCGGCTGGCAGCTCGAAGTGTTGAGCGCGAGCCCGGGCGAACATGGCGGCTACAAGGAAATCGTGTCGCGGGTCATCGGACAAGGCGCCTATTCACGCCTCAAGTTTGAATCCGGCACCCATCGCGTGCAGCGGGTGCCGCAGACCGAGGCCCAGGGACGCATCCACACCTCGGCCTGCACCGTCGCCATCCTGCCCGAGGTCGAAGCCATCGACCACGTGGATATCAATCCGGCCGAACTCCGCATCGACACCTACCGGTCCTCGGGCGCAGGTGGCCAGCATGTGAACAAAACCGATTCCGCGATTCGCATTACGCACTTGCCCACCGGCATCGTGGTCGAATGTCAGGATGAGCGCTCGCAGCACAAGAACCGGGCACGCGCCATGGCCCTGCTCAAGGCCAAATTGCTGGCGAGCGAACGGGCCAAACAGACCAGCGCTCAGGCGGAGTCCCGCAAGCTGCAAGTGGGCAGCGGCGACCGTTCGGAACGCATCCGCACCTACAATTTCCCACAGAGCCGGGTCACCGATCACCGCATCAATCTGACACTCTACAAGCTCGACGAGGTGCTGCAGGGTGGACTCGACCAGTTGATCGTGCCGATCATGAACGAAGCGCGTGCCGCAGCACTGGCCGCCATGACGAATCAGTGAACAGCAGTCTGGCGCTTGAGCGCGTCGTACTGGACATACAACACACAGAGCACGTAGCTCCACGCGAGTGCGCCAAGCGGCGGCATGAGTCCCAAGTCGTAGCCGCGGTGGGAGAGCGAACCGATGCTCGGCAACTCACCCGCGGCTACGGCATGCAGGACACTCGTGATCGCCGGCCAGCCTGAAATCACGCTGTAAATCAGCAGCACGATCGCCGGCACGGAAATCACCACTGAAGTGCGCCACCAAGCCGGCCAAGCAAGCGCGTGGCTGTAGCCAAGCGCCTCAATCAGATTCTTGCGGTCGATCACCGCCGCATAGGCAAAAAACACGAGCGTGGTTCCAAAGATGATACCCGGCACCAAGAAGAGCAGCAGGCCGCCCCAGGCGACGATGTTATAGACCAGATCGCCGACCAGAACGGCCGGCGTCGCCCGAAACGCAACGCGCCAGGCCAATGACGCGGGCAAACGCGTATTGCGCGCCACGGCATCGAGGCGTGCGATCGTATAACCAAAGAGCAGGCTTTCTACCAGCCAGGCGGCGAGAGTCAGCAGTATACCGCGACCGGTAATTGCCCCCGTGAACACACTGCCGCCGCCGACCACCGAAGGCGCGGCATCCACGAAATTGGCGAGCCACAACGGCAGGAACAATTGCGGCAGGCACCGCCGGAACAGATGCCATCCGCCCACAAGCGCGTCAGCCACCGGCAACGGAACCCGCGGCTGAGCCGCCACGAATGCTCAGGCCTGGAATGCGGCAGTCGGCAGTGGCGGTGCAGCCGCACGCCGCAATTTCAGGTCCAGGTACTGAACGTACAGGATCGAAATTATGAAGGGCGCGCTGAGCGCCGACACGACCATCTGCAGAATGGCTTTTTCCAACATCGTCCGTCCGGTCTGCACGCCACCGTGCCAACCAAAAGCGGAATCGAGCGGCAGGGAGACCAGCATCAGAATAGCGGCGATTACCACGCCGGTCACGAGCAGCACCGCGAACGTCCGCCACCAGTTGCCGCGCACCAAATTGAAACTCAAATCGATGGCGGCCAACGGACGCCGTTTTTCCAAGACGACGGCAAACTGTACGAAGATCAGATACACCCCGAGAATGACCACCACCACGAGCATCAGCGCCATTACGATCGCCACGGCGCCTTCGCGCCCGATCGCCCCCTTGGCGACGGCGGCCACGATACCGCCCACAAGCGCCGCAATCAGGGCGGAAAAAAACAAAATCAGCAAGCACAACACCACGGTGCCGATCAAAGGCAGCCAGGAACGCGCCGCCTGCCGCCAGGCACCCGCAGTTGCAGCCCGCGCGGTTTGCGCAAACTGCTCCAAGCGCGCGATGATCAAAGCTTGCACCAGGAGCGACACAAGCACACATGCGACCTCAAGCAAGATCCAGGACAGATCAAGCGCCGCGCGCACGTGCTCCGCGGTCATGGTATCCGTACCGAGACGCAAGTCGAGATAGAGTCGCGGCAGCAGCCCGAGGATGGCAATCAGTGAGGTGTAAAGAAACAGTCGACTGAACGCCGCGGCGCCGAGCGCCACGCCCTTGGACCAGACCCGCAACGGTGGCTGCGGAGTTTGCGGCAACGACAACATTGGTGGTTCCCGAGAGCCCGCCCCTTTCAAACTCGCGCGCAGTGTGCACGGCGAGCCGCTGCGATTCAAGCGCATCACCGGCCGTGACATAGAGGCACCGATCGTCAGAGCGTCGCCGTCGCATGATTGCAGCTTGCACCGGCCTTAGTGCCAGTTGGCAGTGATTTGAGGTGTGTGCGCGCCACGCGTTTCGCGAACGCCACCAGCCCAAGAGCAACGCGAGGGCAAATCCGGCGCCGGCGAGCCGGGAGGCCGAGCAGCACGTTGGCGCTTATAGCAGAATTTGCCGCCCGTGGAGGCCACCCGGAATCAACCAGCCGGTAACATAATGAATTTCCACCAGAAAAATATATACCCGCGCGGACATACATGTGCCAACGTGATTCCACTAGAATGCGCAGCCGATCGTACGATTGGAATACCAATCGTCGAGGAGTATCATTTACACGCGTTTTTCCCCGGCTATTTTGGTGGTGAACAAATATGAAGAAGTATCTCATCGTTCTTTCTGCTGCGGCTCTGGCCATCGGCCTCGCCGCTTGCAGCAAGGCTCCGAGCCGCTCTGCGCCAGCTGCCAGTACAAAGGCAGCGGCTCCGGCGGCCCCCGCGCCGAGCACCAAGGCGGCACCCGCGGCTGGCACGCATGCCGCTGCAAGCAGCAGCACCAAGGCGCCTGCGGCCAAGACTCATTGAAGCTAACTGTGATTCGATAGTCATTTGAGATGAAGAAATATTTGATAGCGCTTTCCGCCGTGGCCATGGTGCTCGGCGTTGCCGCCTGCAGCAAGGCTCCGAGCAATGCTGCACCGGCCGCGTCCACCACACCGAAGCCGGCCTCCGCGGCACCCGCACCTGCGGCCAGCACCGCGCCGACCACGGCGCCGGGCTCTGCAACCGGTGCATCGCTGAGTGCGTTCAAGTCTGCGGCTGGCGCCGCGGGCAGTTCGACGCAAGCGCCATCTGCCAAGACTCATTAAGGATATCGTGGGTTTTGTCCGCAAGCTGCTTGCGGATTTTTCACGCTGACGTGAAAACCAGGGATTGAATCATTGCGGGCGGACCTCGAGTCCGCCCTCGCTTTTTGTGCCTGTCAGAACTCCAGAGCCTGTTCCAGGTCGGCTCTGAGATCGGCCACGTCCTCAACACCCACCGACAATCGCACCAGCGAATCACTCACGCCAAGCCGCGCGCGTACCTCAGGCGGGACCGACGCGTGCGTCATGATGGCCGGATGCTCGATCAAGCTCTCGACTCCGCCCAGACTCTCGGCGAGCGTGAACAGCCGGCAGCGCTCGAGAAACCGGCGCGCATCGTCCAGACCCCCTTTCAAAACCACGCTCAACATGCCGCCACCGGTGCGCATTTGGCGGTGCGCGAGCGCATGCTGGGGATGGCTCAGCAATCCCGGATACAGCACGTGGTCCACCTTGGGGAGCTTCTCGAGCCAGCCGGCGAGTTCCAGGGCATTGGCCGCGTGTCGTTCCATGCGCAACGCGAGGGTCTTCAGGCCGCGCAGTGCAAGAAAACTGTCAAAAGGCCCGGCCACCGCACCAACAGAATTCTGCAGGAACGCCAATTGTTCAGCGAGCTCCGTGCGCTCGCCCACCACGGCGACGCCGCCGATGATGTCGGAATGCCCGTTCAAATACTTGGTGGCCGAATGCGTCACGATGTCGAAGCCGAGCTCGAGCGGACGCTGGTTGTAGGGCGAGGCAAAGGTGTTGTCACACACGGACAAGAGCTTGTGCCGGCGCGCCACGTCGGCAACCATCGCCAAGTCCACGAGTTTCAACAGCGGATTGGTGGGCGTTTCCACATAGATCATACGGGTATCCTTGCGAATGGCCGCTTCCAACGCCGCCCGATCGCGTACGTCCACGTAGCTGAAGCTCAATCCCGCGGAACGCTTGCGCACCCGCTCGAACAGGCGGTAAGTGCCCCCGTACATGTCATCCATCGCAATCACGTGACTGCCTGAGTCGACCAGCTCGAGGAGCGTGGCTGCCGCCGCCATGCCGGAAGCAAACGCAAAACCACGCGTACCGCCCTCGAGGCCGGCCACGCAGCGCTCGTAGGCCATGCGCGTCGGATTCTGGGTGCGTGAGTACTCGTAACCCTTGTGGTGGCCCGGGCTTTTCTGGGCGTAGGTGGACGTCGCGTAAATCGGCTGCATTACCGCACCGGTCGTCGGGTCCGGCGCCTGGCCGCCATGAATGGCCCGCGTGGAAAAGCCTTGTGACTGCTTGTTGTCTGACATTGCAATTACCTGATTGATTGTATGAGCCGCAGCGCGCGCCCGATCGCCGGCATCACTGCCGCAAGCGCAGCCGGTTCAGAAGGTCACTGCGGGTGACCAAGCCGAGAAATTCGTCACCGTCCATCACCGCCAGCGCGGTCACAGTGTCGAGGCGCGCGAACAAATCGTCCAGCTTGGCGCCGGCCGCGATGCGCGGGAACTTCGCGTCCAGCGCCGTACTTACTTCCTGGGCAAAGCCTTGTGGATCACGGCGGACGGCATGGATGAGTCCGCTTTCGGTCACCGCCCCCAGGAACCGCTTGCCGTCAATGACCGGCAACTGCGAAATGCCATTGTTGCGCATGCGCGTGTGGGCAGTCGCGAGCGTATCGGCCGGCCCAACGTACACCGTCGCGCGTTCCCAGTACGGCCGCCCGACGTAGTCACCCAGGTCGCGGCGCTCCGGCCGTACCATGAAGCCCTGCTCGATCATCCAGAAATCATTGTAGAGCTTGGAGAGATATTTGTTGCCGGTGTCCGCGCCCAGGGTCACCACCCGCTTCGCGCGAGTTTGTTCCCGGCAATAGCGCAGCGCCGCCGCAATCAGCGTGCCGGAAGATGAACCCAGCAGCACACCCTCCTTGCGCAATACCTCGCGGGCGGTGGCAAACGCCTCGCTATCCGGAATGCTGTAGGCGCGCTTGACCACCGAAAGATCGCAGATGCTCGGCACGAAATCCTCGCCGATGCCTTCCACCAACCAAGTGGCGGTCTTCTTCCCGAGCTTGCCGGTGCGCACGTAGTCTGCCAACACCGAACCCTGCGGGTCGGCCAAGATCATTTCCACTTGCGGCGCAGCCTTGCGGAAATAATGACCAATGCCCGTGAGTGTGCCGCTCGAGCCTGCGCCCACCACCACGGCGTCCAGGCGGTGCTCCATCTGCTCCCAAATCTCCGGCGCGGTGGTGGTTTCGTGGGCCTTGGGATTGTCAGGGTTGCCGAACTGGTTGATGAAATACGCGCCCATCTCCTTGGCCATGCGCTTCGCCAAGTCCTGGTAATACTCGGGGTGGCCTTTGCCGACGTCCGAGCGCGTGAGCACAACCTCCGCGCCCATCGCGCGAAGATTAAATATTTTCTCCTGACTCATCTTGTCTGGAATCACGAGTATCAGACGGTAGCCCTTCTGCGCCGCGACCAGCGCCAAACCGAGGCCGGTATTGCCGGCGGTGGCTTCGACAATCGTACCGCCGGGTTTCAGATCGCCGCGCTTTTCGGCTTCCTCGATCATCACAATCCCGATGCGGTCCTTGATGGATCCGCCCGGATTCATGTACTCGAGCTTGAGAAACAACTGGCACGGTCCGGTATCAAGCCGCTTCAGCTCCAGCAGCGGCGTGTCTCCCACCATCTCCAGCACGTTGGAATACTTGTGCATGTCGCCTCCGCTGCCATTGAACCGGTTGAATCCGCTATTTTATTCGACTGCACGCATTCACCGGTGAGATGCGACCAGGCGGATGGGTAACTTCTTGATTTTGCAGAAACTGCAGACCGCGCCGCGCAGATACATCTGCGTGAGAAGCGTCGAAGTACCGGATATTTACGCCGCGCCCGACTTGCACCGAGCACTCAAAATGAGCGGTTGATTGCGATGCCCACCACCCGTGCGCACCGCAGAGCGTCAGGCCAATAACGCAAGAGATTTCGAAAGAAGCCGGACTGAAATGGTTAGATTTGGTGGGCCGTGCAGGGCTTGCTGCAAGGCGGCAAGCGGGCAGCCACGGACGCATGTCCCGGCCTTGCGTGCGGAGCGGGAGGCGCAGCACGCAAGCGAACCGCCGGTTCGTGTCCCGATGCAGAGAACACGCCCCTTTGAAGGCGAAAGACTACGGGTCTGATCGATTTGGTGGGCCGTGCAGGACTCGAACCTGCGACCTACTGATTAAGAGTCTCAAAAATAACCTTTTGCGTCTCGACACTTACCTCATCATCACTTTATTATTCAATCACTTATCATCACACCGCATCTGTGGATAACATGCGGTTTTTCACTCCGAGTGGACCAAAATTGGACCAAAACTCGCTCTTTCAAACCCCGGCCTTATGGCGACTGCCTAACTGGCTCCCGGAAGCCGTCCACA
>JBOIBB010000169.1:0-12115 GCA_050739335.1 Gammaproteobacteria bacterium | reverse complement strand
ACTTCGCCGGAGTGCTCGTCAGGCACGCCGATGGCGGCGACTTCGCGCACGCCGGGGTGCATGGCGATCACATCCTCGACTTCATTGGGATAAACATTGAAGCCGGAGACCAGGATCATGTCCTTCTTGCGGTCCACGATGAAGACGTAACCGCGTTCATCTACGCGTCCCAGGTCACCGGTGCGCAACCAGCCGTCCGCCGACAGCACCTTGGCGGTCTCGTCAGGCCGGTTCCAGTACCCTTTCATGACTTGCGGGCCCTTGAAGCACAGCTCGCCTACTTCTCCGATCTTGAGTTCCTTGCCGGCGGCGTCGCGAATCGACAAATCGGTGGATGAAATCGGCAAACCGATGCTGCCGTTGTAATCCTTTAGATCCAACGGATTGATGCAGGCCGCGGGCGAGGTCTCGGTGAGACCGTAGGCCTCAACCAACGTCGTCTTGGTGACCTGCTTCCAGCGCGCGGCCACGGCACGCTGCACGGCCATGCCGCCGCCCAAGGCAAACTTCAGCGCGGAAAAATCCAGCTGGTCGAAGCCGGGCGTATTCAACAGGCCGTTGAACAGCGTGTTGACACCGGTAATCGCGGTGAATCTCCACTTGGAAAGCTCTTTGACAAATCCACGCATGTCGCGCGGATTGGTAATCAGGATATTGTGACCGCCGATCTTCATGAAGGTGAGGCAGTTCGCGGTGAGCGAAAAGATGTGATAGAGCGGCAGAGCGGTGATGATGATCTCGCAGCCTTTTTCCAGATAAGTGCCGAGCCAGGCCGATGCCTGCAGAACGTTGGCCACCATATTGCGGTGCGTCAACATCGCGCCTTTGGCGACACCCGTCGTGCCGCCGGTGTACTGCAGGAAAGCGATGTCTTCACCGCTGACTTCGACTTCGTCCAACGAATGCTGCGCGCCTTGCGCCAACGCCGCACGGAACGGCACAGCGCTCGGGATCTGCCAGGACGGCACCATCTTTTTTACCTTGCGTACCACGAAGTTCACGATGGCGCGTTTGGGGAACGACACCAAGTCGCCGATCGCCGTCACGATCACGTGCTGAACTTCGGCGTTCGGAAGCGCGGCCTGCAGCGTAGCCGCGAAGTTCTCCACGATCACGATGGTATGCGCGCCGGAATCCTTGAGTTGGTGTTCGAGTTCGCGCTCGGTGTAGAGTGGATTCACGTTCACGGCCACCATGCCGCAGCGCAAAACGCCGAACAGTGCCACGGGGTATTGCAGCAGGTTCGGCATCATGAGGGCGACACGATCGCCTTTTTTGAGGCCGACGACTTTCTGCAGGTAGGCGCCGAATTGGCGGGTCAAGCGATCCACGTCGGCATAACTGAGGGTGGTATCAAGATTGGTATAGGCAGGCAGGCTGGCATAATCGCGGCAGCTTTCCTCGAAGAGGGCCTTCAACGATGCGTACGAATCGGGATTGATTTCCGCCGGTACACCCTGGGGATATTCTTTGAGCCAGATTTTTTCCATGTGACCTTCTCCCGCCCATGGTGACGCGTTGCCTGTCGATCACAAGGTATAGCAGCTACGGGAGACGAGCAAGGCGCGGGCCCCGGGCGGTTCACGGTAGAATGCCCGCCGCGGAGGGCAGGTGGCGGGCGTCGCGACGTGGCGGAGAAACATCTGGTGCATCGCTATCAAGCAGTCTGTCACTGGCGTGGCAGTACGGGTGTGGGCTATGAGGCCTACGATCGCAGCCACGAATTGCGCGCCCCGCCGGCCGAAGGCGCGATTGCCGCCTCATCAGATCCATCGTTTCGCGGCGATCCGACGCGCCTCAATCCGGAGCAACTGCTGGTCATGGCGGCGGCCTCGTGCCAGATGCTGGCGTTCCTCGCGATCGCGGCACGTGCGCGTCTGAATGTCATCGAATACGAAGACCGGGCGGAGGGCTGCATGAGTGAGAACGATAAACCACTGCGCATCACGCAGATCACGCTCAAGCCGCACATCGTGCTGCTCGGTGCCGCCGACGAGGCGCGCGTATGCCGCCTGCTCGAGCAGGCGCATCGCGAGTGCTACATCGCCAACAGTTTGAAGACTGCGATCACACTTGAACCGCAGATTACGCTCCAACCCTGACTCGTTTCACACGCTCCTCAACCAGTCGCCAAGAAACGCCGCCGCTTCGCGCGCCAGCGCCGGTGCACGCTGCCCAGCCTCGGCGCGCAGGGTTGCGAGCGGCGTCCCGCGTGCACGCAACTCGCGGGCATGGCCCACATACCATTGCTCGAGACCGCGCGCGGTGACTTCCGGGTGAAACTGCAACGCCAGCAGGAAATTCCCCAATGCGAACGCTTGATGCGCGCAGGCGGGCGTAGACGCGAGCAGGCGCGCTCCGGCGGGCAGTTCGAAGCTATCTCCGTGCCAGTGAAACACCGGCCGGGTGAAATGCCGCAGACTCGAATCGTGACCTGCAGGCGTGAGCGTGAGCGCTTGCCAGCCGATTTCAGTTTGCGGATTGGTGTGCACACGTGCGCCCAGTGCATGCGCGATCAACTGGCTGCCCAGGCAAATGCCGAGTGTCGGCGCCTCACGTGCCAAGCGCGCTTCGAGCAGCCGCAGCTCTGCGCCGAGGAACGGATAATCCGCTTGATCGTTGACGCCGATCGGGCCGCCCAGAATCACCACCAGATCCCAGGCTTTCTCATCGAGGCGCGCGAAATCCGTGACCGGGGCATCCACGTAACGGATGGCATAGCCCGCGTCGGACAGCGGTGTTTCCAGGTTCCCGAGGCCCTCGAAGGGCACGTGACGCATGGCGAGTAACGTTTTCATTGCGAGTATTTTAATCCTGCCGATCCTTGCGGAACGCTGCGGGCATGACGCGCGCACAGGCGTTTCGGGGCGCCTACAATGCCGAGCCAATCATCCGTATCCGTATGTGCCGCAGGACTGGATCTGGCGAAAAGCACCCAAAATGCGAGTCACGCCTACGTCGTATCCGCAATTGTTCACCGAGGTCGAAAAGTCATGCTGGAATCTCGAACCCTACGCAGCGAGCGAGCCGGAGCTGGGCAGGGCGTGCTTCGCGTCTGGTCGCGAACCGCCACTCGAAACCCGGATAACGTTTTGCTGTCGCGAGATGCGTCCGAGACCGTGGTACACGCGAGCGACGAGATGGCCCGGTGCGCCAGCGAGGAAGCACATTGCAAAGGCGCTCGCGGCGCAGGTGGCCTGAATCTCAAAACCGGTCTGGAGTGCGATCCCGCGCATGACGTCCGTCCGTAAGCGACTCTCGGCCGGTGTTGTCATCCTGCGTGAGCGCCCGGAGGATCACGTTTATCTCTTGTTGCGTGCGTACCGTTATTGGGATTTTCCCAAAGGCGAAGTCGAATCGGGTGAAACGCCGCTGGCGACGGCGGTGCGCGAGGTCGGAGAGGAAACCGGCATCCGCGGGCTCGATTTCCGCTGGGGCGAAGACTACAGGGAAACACCCGTATACAACCGCGGCAAGGTCGCCCGTTATTACCTCGCGAGCGCCGTCGCAACGGAAGTAATACTCGCCGCCAATACCGTCACCGGCGTGCGCGAGCACGCGGAATACCGTTGGCTCGGCTACGCGCAGGCGCGTGCCTTGCTGGTGCCGCGCGTGCAGAGCATTCTCGACTGGGCCGAAGCCCGCGCCCAGCGACCGGCGGCGGCACACGGAATATAATTTCCACCGGGCAAACCGCGACGCGGGCACTCGTTATGTGGAAATACCTGTTAATCCTCGGTCTAGGCATGCTTGGGCTCAGCATTCAGGCGTCTGCCGACCAATTCGGACCCCTGCCGCAACCGACGACACACTTCACGCTCGACGTCGGGGTAACCGGCGGCGGCGACAAGCTCGCGGTGGTGAGTTTCAACGACGGCAGCAGCGAAAGTCTGTACGCCGGAGACTCGGGCTACATCGACGCTGGCGTCATTCAGGATTTTGGCGATCCGCACTGGAGCATCATGGGCACGCTCGGTTACGCCTATATCAGCGTGAACGCGAGCAACGCGACCGTGAGTTTCTCGCACCTGCCGCTCGAGGTCGGCGGGCTGTATAACTTCGGCAACAGCCACGTCGGCTTCGGGGTGCGTTACGACGTGGATCCGCGCCTCGATCTCGGCGGCTTCGGCGCGAATCAAAATTTCAATAACTCTTTGGGCTGGTTCGCCGAGTACCGCTGGTGGCTGTTTGGCCTGCGCTACACCAACATCACCTATCGCAGCTCTCAGGGCAACGTCAACGGCAACAACTGGGGAGTGTTTCTCAATTTCACTTTCTAGCCCGGCCGGCTGGCGTGCGCCGCAGCAGTGGTTCGAGGCGCGGCCAGACGTTGGCAAGCACCCGGGATTCCGCCGCGGCGATCGGGTGCAAGCCATCGGCTTGCATGAGTTCCCGATGCTCGGCGACGCCCGCGAGTAGGAACGGCACCAGCGGCACGTGGTATTGCTGCGCGAGTTGTGGATACACCGCCGCAAACTTTTGCGTGTATTCGGGCCCATAATTGGGCGGCAGATAAATCCCGATGAGCAACACTTTGGCGCCGGCTTGGCGCGCCAGCCCGAGCATGCGCGCGAGGTTAGCCTGCAGGGCATTTACCGCCAGGCCACGCAGGCCGTCGTTCGCGCCAAGCTCGAGCACGACAATCGCCGGACGATGGCGCGCCAGTTCGAGTGGCAGGCGTGTCAGGCCTTGCGCGCTGGTGTCACCGCTCACGCTGGCGTTGACCACGTGGTAGTGATAACCATCGCGCGCCAGACGTTGCGCGAGCAGGGCTACCCAGCCTTGTGCGGTTTCGATACCGTACGCGGCGCTCAGGCTGTCGCCCATCACCAGGATCACCGGCGCTGGTGCGGGCGCTGCGAAGACGCGTACCGCGACGCTCAACAACATCAAGCACAGGAAACGTTTCAACATGAGTGGCGATGAACCTCTGCTGCGCGCCGAACATCTCGGCAAACAGGTTAGCAGCCCGAACGGCACGCTGACTATTCTCGACGATGTTTCGCTCAGCATCGGCCGCGCGCAGTCGGTCGCGATCGTGGGCCCATCAGGCTCCGGCAAGTCCACACTGCTCGGTCTTCTGGCCGGCCTCGACGTGCCCACGCATGGCCGGGTATGGCTCGCGGGAGAAAACCTAAGCGCGCTCGACGAGGATCAGCGCGCCCTGCGCCGCGCGCGCCACGTGGGATTTGTGTTTCAGTCCTTCCATCTGCTGCCCGGTCTGACCGTACTTGAAAACGTGCTGCTGCCGCTGGAACTCGCGGGCGCCAGGCACCCGGAAACCCGGGCACGTGCCACGCTTGCCGCGGTGGGCCTCGCCGAGCGCGCGGCCTTTTATCCGCCCCGGCTTTCCGGCGGGGAGCAGCAGCGCGTCGCCATCGCGCGCGCCTACGCGGGCGAGCCGGACATCCTGTTCGCCGACGAGCCCACGGGCAATCTGGATGCCGCCACCGGGCGCCTGATCGCCGACTTGCTGTTCAGCTTCAATCGCGAACGCCACTGCACGCTGGTGCTCGTCACCCACGACGACGAGCTCGCGACGCGCTGTGCCCAGGTGTTCGAGCTGCACGCCGGCCGGCTGGTGGCCGCCTGAATGTTGTTGCGGCTGTCCTTGCGCCAGTTGCGCCGCGGTTTGAAGAGCGGCGAACTCTCGGTGATGGCGCTGGCTTTGGTGCTGGCGCTCGCGGCAATCTCGGCCGTCGGGTTTTTCACGGCGCGCGCCCAGCTCGCGGTCGAAGAACAAGCGGGTGAGAGCCTCGCCGCGGATCTCGTACTGGCCTCGGGCGAGCCGCTCCCCACGCGCTTCGCGCAAGCCGCGCACGCAGCCGGTGCGCGCACCGCCACGGTCATGGATTTCCCGACGGTGCTGGTGAGCGGCGCGCAGACCGTGCTCGTCGACGTCCACGCGGTCAGCAAAAACTACCCCTTGCGCGGCCAGGTGCGCCTCGGGGCAACGGCCTTCGGGGCGAGCCGCCCCGCGGATGGGATTCCGCAGCCCGGTACCGTGTGGGTCGAGCCGCGCATCCTCACCACGCTGGGGTTGAAAACCGGAGACTTGGTGCAAGTGGGCAATCTCAAGGTGCGTATTGCGGCGGTCGCGGCCTATCTGCCCGATGGCGGCTTCGGCTTCAGCGCGCTCGCACCCAAACTGGTGCTGAACTACGCCGATCTGCCGTCCACGGGGCTCGTGACTGCCAACTCGCGGGTGCGCTACAAGCTGCTGCTCGCCGCCGCGCCGCCCGTCATCACCGCCCTCGAGAAAAGTTTTCGCGCACACTTACCAGCCGGCGTGAACCTCCAGGACGCCAGCGACAGCCGCCGCGAGCTCACCGATGCCATCGGCCGCGCGCAGCGCTTTCTGGCGCTCGCTGCACTGATTGCGGTATTGATCGCCGCCGTCGCCGTAGTACTCGCCGCGCGCCGCTATGCCACGCGTTATGCGGATACTGCCGCGGTGCTGAAATGTTTGGGGCTCACGCGCCGGCGTGTGCAGTTCCTGCTGCTGCTCGAGCTTCTGTGGATCGGTATCCTCGCGGCCGTTGTCGGCGCGGCGCTCGGCTTCCTCGCCCAGTACGTGCTGGTGACCGCGCTCAAAAGCCTGGTGCCCGCCGCGCTACCTGCGCCGTCACTCCTGCCGGCGCTCATCGCCTTCGGCATCGGCCTCGTGCTGCTGCTCGGATTCGCCTGGCCGCCGCTCATGCGCCTCGGGGCGACGCCGCCGGCGCGCGTGTTGCGCCGTGATTTGGCACCGCCGCCGGTGCGTGGCTATCTCGTCTACGGCATCGCCATCGTGGCCACCGTGCTGCTGGCGTGGTGGCAGGCCGGCAACCTCAAGCTCGCGCTCTATCTGCTGCTTGGATTGGCCGTGACGGTCGTCCTGCTCGCGGCTGGCGCCTGGTTACTGCTCCTGTTGTTGAAACCCCTGCGCCACAATGGCGGAGCCGGCTGGCGCTACGGCCTCGCCAACCTCAATCGTCACCGACGCAATTCCATCACTCTGGTGACGGCTTTCGGAATCGGCCTTATGGTGTTGCTCCTGCTCGGGCTGGTGCGCACCGATCTCCTCGCGAGCTGGCAGGCCAGCCTGCCGGCGGATGCGCCCAACCATTTCATTGTCAACATTCAGCCTGAGCAGCGGGCTACCATCGAGAGATTCTTTACGGCGCGCGGCGTGGCTGCGCCGGTGCTCTACCCGATGGTGCGTGCACGGCTGACGGCCATCAATAGCGTGCCCGTGACCCAACTGCGTTTGCACGATCCGCGAGCGCGCCATTTGCTCGACCGCGAAGCCAATCTGAGCTGGTCCTCAATCCTGCCACCGGCCAATACCATCACCTCCGGCCGGTGGTGGACGGCGAGCGAAGCACGTGAGCCGCTCGCTTCACTTGAAAAAGGTTTCGCCACGCAGTTGCACGTGAAGCTCGGCGACCGCTTGCGCTTCGACCTCGCAGGCACGCCGCTCGAAGTGCGCGTCACGAGCCTGAGGAAGATTCGCTGGGATTCTTTCCAGCCGAATTTCTTTATTGAACTCACGCCCTCGGTACTCAAGGATTACCCGGCCACCTGGATTACTAGTTTGTACCTGCCGCCGGAGAAGAGCCCGATGCTTGCTCAACTGGTGCGGGAGGAGCCTAACCTCACCATTTTCGACGTGGACGCGATTCTGAACACCGTACGCGGTCTCGTGAACCAGGCGGTACTCGCGGTCGAGTACGTCTTCCTGTTCACGCTTGGGGCCGGCGTGGTAGTGCTGCTGGCTGCGGCGCAGGCGACGCGCGATGAACGCCAGTTCGAAGCAGCCGTGCTGCGCGCACTCGGCGCCTCCAGCCGCTTGCTACGCTCCGCCACCGTGGTTGAGTACGCGACACTCGGCTGTGCAGCCGGGCTGATAGGCGCGCTGGCCGCAAGCTTCGTGAGCTGGCTGCTGGCGCGCCAGATATTCTCGCTGCCTTGGCACCCCGACTGGCGGGTCTGGGTCATTGGTATTGTTGCGGGCACGCTCATCGTGGCCGTGAGCGGCCTGCTCGCGACGCGCCGGGTGCTGCGCGCTTCGCCGGTGGAAACCTTGCGCGAGGCCTGAGGCGCCGCGTGCCACGCTTGCGCTTCCATTGGCCTGCGCGCAATCATGCACACGCTGACGGTGCACAATTATCCAGCATGCCAGGGGCTCGGCCGGGCAGCGGGAGGCCCGAGTTGCGCAAGCCCGGGATCGGAGTTTGCAAGCTTGTTGAGTACTGAAGAAATCGCCTTGCGTCTGCTGCTCGCCGCCATCCTGGGTGCGGTGATCGGTTTCGACCGCGAACGGCACACCTGGGCGGCGGGTCTGCGCACCCACATGCTAGTGTGCCTTGGTGCCGCGCTCACCATGATCGTATCGGCTTACGCCTTTTCAGACATCCTCAAACAATATCCAGCCGTGGTGTTAGACCCTTCGCGTATCGCCGCGCAGGTCATCAGCGGTATCGGTTTCCTCGGCGCCGGCACCATCATGTTCCTGCGCCGCGAAAACGTGGTGCGCGGCCTGACCACCGCGGCCGGCTTGTGGACGGTGGCCGCCATCGGCCTCGCTGTCGGCGGCGGCATGTACCTGGCAGCCGTCATCGCCACCGCCATCGCGTTGGTGATCCTGGCAGTACTGAAACCGTTGGAACGCCGCTTCGGATTGCGCAAGACCCAACCGCGCATCCGCATTGGTTTTGGAGGTACGGCTTCGCTGGCGGCTGTGGAGCAAGCGCTGACCACCCGCGCGCTGCCTACTGAAAGCATTGTCACCCGCCACCTTGCGGACGATGGCGACGAGGTCACCGTGGAATTCAGCCACGGCTTCGACCGCGCCAGCCTGGGGGAGCTCGCCGACACGCTACGCAGCTTGCCGGGAGTAGAATCGGTGTCGCTGGAGGTCGCGGCGCCCGGCGGTTGAGGATTCGCCTCGATGCGTGTACCGGAGCGCGAAACGGGCAATTACTGGAATCTCAAGGTAAGCCGCGAAGGAGGCTGTCAACATGATCGTAGTTACCAGCGAAAACGTCGCGGGCTACCGCGTCCGCGAAACCAAAGGCCAGGTGTTCGGCGTGGTGGTGCGCAGCCGTGGGCTGGGCGGCAACATCATGGCCGGTTTGCGTTCGCTCAAGGGCGGCGAGATCACCGAATACACGCAGATGCTCGAAGAGGCGCGCCGCCACGCGGTCGACCGCCTGGTTGAAAACGCTACGGCCATGGGTGCCAATGGCGTCCTGACGATGCGCTTCGATTCTTCGGAAATCGGCCAGACCATGAGCGAAATTGTGGCTTACGGCACCGCGGCGGTGCTGGAAAAAGCCGGCTGATATGCTGAAGTACTTCGTCATCGCGCTCGGCGTGGCCGGTCTCGTGGCCGCCGTCGTGTGTCTGGCGTTCGAGCTCTTCGTACCGGCGATTTATCTTTTCATCGAGGGCGCCGTGGTCATCGTCGCGGTGCTGTTCGAGCCTTGGCGTTATCTGCCGAAGGTGAATCGCAACCGTGGCCAATGGCAAGCGACGGGCGAGCGCTTTCGTGATCCCACGAGCGGCAAGTTGGTGGAGGTGTTCTACAACCCAGAAACCGGACAACGCGATTATCGTGATCCGGAATCTCCGGGTTGAGGATCACGCCACGCGATTGCGCGCTTCCCCGTGCCCAAACGCCCTGACATTGAGTGCCATCTCGTCGATCACACGCTGACGCGCCTCGCGCGCGGCCCAGGCGATGTGCGGCGTGACAATCAGGTTTGGGATGCCGGGGACAAGCAATGCATTGCCGTGCACCGGCGGCTCTTCCGAAAGCACATCCACGCCTGCTCCAGCAAGACGTCCGCCCTTGAGTGCATCGGCGAGCGCCGGTTCGTCGACGAGGCCGCCACGCGCACAATTGATGAGGATCGCGCTCGGCTTCATGAGCGCGAGCTGCGCCGGGCCGATGAGCCCGCGGGTCTCGGGCAGGAGCGGTACGTGCAGGCTGAGCACATCGACCTGAGCGAGGAGTTCCGCGAGCGGCAAACGGCCCGGCCGCTGGTCTGCGCCGTTGCGTGCTGCAATCGCCACGCGCATGCCAAAGGACTGCGCGATGCGCGCCACTGCGCGGCCGGTATCACCGTAACCCACAATGCCGAAGGTCTTGCCCGCAAGCTCGCGTATCGGGTATTCGAGCAGAGTGAACTGCGGTGCGCGCCGCCAGACGCCGGACTGCAACAGGGCTTCGTATTCCTTGAGGTGCTGGTTCAGGGCCAGGAGCAGGGCGAAGACCTGCTGCGCTAACGACGGCGTGGCGTAGGCGGGCACGTTGCAGACAGCAATGCCGCGCGCGCGGGCGGTATCGATGTCGACATTGTTGAAGCCGGTGGCTGCGAGGCACACCAAGCGCACGCGCGGAAAGCGGCCAAGAACCGCGGCGCCGAGCTTCACCTTGTTGATAAGCACCACGTCCAGATCCCCAACACGCGGCACGACTTCCTCGGCGGGCGTGGCGCCAAAAGTGCGCAGTTCGCCCAAGGCCCGGCGTAGCGCGGACAGGTCCACGTCGCCTGCGCGCACCACGGTGTCGAGATCGAGAAACACGCCACGCATGTCGGCATTGTGGCCCGGCGGCAGCGCCGCAGTAAACTGACGGCCATGCGTGAAGATCCCGAACGTTTGCTCACACGGGTGCGTGCCGGCCGCGCCTGCACAGGCAAGATTCCCGTGCCGCAGCCGACCTTGAGTGCGCATCTGAAAGCGCGCGTGCTGCGCGGAAAATCTGTCCCTGCCACACCCTTCGTCGCGCAATAGCGCTTGGCTCAAGCGCAACCCCCGGACCGAAGATAAAGTGATTCCCACGTCGCAGCGCCACCCGGCAATGCGCGCTATCTATAAGGAAATCCGTTGATGTACACCCCCGCCGCCTTCAAGCTCGACGACGTGCCGCGCCTGCATGCGCTGATACGCAAATACCCGTTCGCGCCGCTCCTGACCGCACACCAGGGCGACATCGCCGTCACACACCTGCCATTCATGGTGGACCCGGCGCGCGGACGCTACGGCACACTGATTGCACACATGGCGCGCGCCAACTCGCATTGGAAGCTTTTCGACGGCCAACAGGAAGCGCTCGCCGTCTTTACCGGCCCGAATGCCTATATTTCGCCGTCCTGGTACGAAAGTCCGGTGACCGTACCGACCTGGAATTACGCCGTGGTACACGCCACGGGCCGGCCGGCAATCGTTTCCGACAAGCAGCGGGTGCGCGCCATCCTCGAGCAATTGGTGGCCATTCACGAGGCTTACGTGCACCCGCCGTGGCGCACTGAGCAGGCGGGTGACTATATAAACGACCAGATTCAGTACATCGTCGCCTTCGAAATACCCATCGAACGGCTCGAGGGTAAATTCAAGTTCAACCAGAACCGCTCACGCAAAGACCAGGAGGGCGTGGTGCAGGCGCTGGCAGGCGCCACGAATCCCTTGCAGCGTGCGGTAGCGGAGTTGATGGCGGAGAATCTGCGCGGGTAGGAGCGGCGCTCCGAGCCGCGATTTTTCTCAATTGCGGCCGGAAACGACCGCGCCTACAACAAGCGCCGTGTGTTGCTTTCAAGTTCGAGTAATTGTTGTTTGATGTCCAGTCCCCCGCCAAAGCCGGTGAGCGAGCCGTTCGCACCGATCACACGATGACAGGGCACCACGATCGGTAGCGGGTTCTGGCCGTTGGCCGCACCCACGGCGCGTGCGGCTTTGGGATTGCCCACACGGCGTGCAAGCTGCCCGTAAGACCAGGTGCCGCCGTAAGGGATGCGTTGCAGCAAACGCCAGACCTTGAGCTGGAACTCGGTGCCCTCGGGCGCGAGCGGCAGATCGAAACTCTTGCGTTCGCCGGCAAAGTATTCCTTGAGCTCCTGGATTGCAGCTCGCAACGGCTTGGCGTTTTCCCGCCAGTCCGGCCCGGGCTTCGCCGGATGCGGACCCTCCTGAAAGTCTATGTGTCGCAGACCCGATTCGTCTCCGGCAAGCATCAGCACACCGACCGGACTCTTCATATAACAGTAATACATGATTCACCTCGTCAGGATTTTCGTGCTGCAGCATCCGCCGCTGCACTCCACAGATACAATGCCGCATACGCTCGCCA
>JBOIBB010000168.1:0-28697 GCA_050739335.1 Gammaproteobacteria bacterium | reverse complement strand
CGCACTTGCGGCGCCCATGGATATCGTGCAGGAGCGTACGGTTGGCCCGAGCCTTGGCCAGGAGAATATACGCCAGGGCTTTCATGCGGCGCTGCTCGGCTTCCTGCTGGTCGTGATCTTTATCGGCCTGTACTACAAGACCTTCGGCCTCATTTCCGATTTCGCGGTGATCATGAACCTGGTGTTGACGGTGGCGCTTCTCGGCCTGATCCAGGCGACGCTCACGCTGCCCGGCATCGCCGGCATTGCACTCACACTCGGTATGGGCGTCGATGCCAACGTGCTGATCAACGAACATATCCGCGAGGAAGTACGTGCCGGTAATACGCCGCAGGCGGCCATTCACGCGGGCTATCACCGGGCGTTCTCGGTGATCGTGGACGCCCACGTCACCACGCTTACGGCGGCGGTGATGCTGTTCCTGTTCGGCGCTGGACCGGTCAAGGGTTTTGCCGTGACCTTGTCGCTCGGCATTCTTACCTCGCTGTTTACCTCGATCATGGGCACGCGCGCGATCGTGAACTGGGCCTACGGCGGGCGCAATCTCAAGCGCCTGCCGGTGTAGCGGAGCGCGCGCATGGAGTTCTTCCACAAGGTCCCCAATCTGCCGTTTCTGAAGCTGCGCAAATACACGTTCGCGGCTTCGATCATCGTGTTCGTGATTGCCGTGGTGTCGCTTTCCATCCACGGACTGAATTTTGCGGTGGATTTTACCGGCGGCGTGACCGTGCAGGTGGCCTACCCGCAGCCCGCAAACCTGCAGGCAGTACGCGGAGCACTGGCCGCTGCCGGCTACAAGGATGTGATCGCACAGACCTACGGCACGCCCGAGGAAGTGTTGATCCGGCTGCAGCCCAAAAAGGGTGTCTCGGGCAGTGCCACGGGCAATGACGTGGTGGAGCTGCTGCAGAAAGCCACGCCGGGCGTGAGCCTGCAACAGGTGAACTTCGTGGGACCGGAGGTTGGCAAGGACCTGGCTACCAAGGGTGCCATCGCCTTCGTGCTCACGCTGGCCGGCATCCTGGTCTACATCATCTTTCGCTTCGAGCGCCGGCTTGCGATCGGCGCGGTGGTTGCGACCCTGCACGACGTAGTGTTCGTGGTCGGGTTTTTCTCGGTCTTTCATCTCGAGTTCGACCTGAACGTGCTCGCCGCCGTGCTGGCGGTCATGGGTTACTCGGTGAACGACACCGTGGTGGTCTTTGACCGCATTCGCGAAGATTTCCGCATCATGCGCAAGGGCGAGCCCATCGATATTATCGATCTCGCCATCAATCAGACGCTCTCGCGTACCATCATCACCTCCGGCACCACACTGCTGGTAGTGATTGCGCTCCTGATCCTCGGTGGCCCGGTGTTGCACGGCTTCTCAGTGGCGCTGCTGATCGGCATCATCGTCGGTACCTATTCGTCGATCTACATCGCGAGCGCCGTCGCGCTGGTGCTCGGCGTCAGCAAGAAAGATCTGATGGTCAGGGTGAAAACAGAAAAGAAAATAGACGATATGCCCTGATGGATCGTCATTCCTGCGCGACCGCCACGGACGGCGGAAGCCCCTGGAATGCAGGAGCATTTTTCGGGGGAGGCAGGAGCCCGGTTCTTGACAGCAAGGGCGCCAGTGGCGCCTTCTCTTTTTCTGTTCGGCGTTCTGCTGCGGCCTTTTGGAGTGGGGCTTTCGCGCCCCTACGACGAGCCTATTTTCTTTGCTCGTCCAAAGAAAATAGACGAAAAGAAAGGACGCCCCCGGATGCCGCCGCTTCGCGGTGCCCTGTGCGCTTCCTTTGCTCGGGACTTCGCAGACGGCACATCCTTGTGCCGCTGCGAAAGCTCGCCATCCTGGCTTCGCCCGTGTTGGGCACGGCCTGATCCTCGCTCAGTCCAGTGCTCGGCGGCATACCAAGGGGTAAAGAATTGAATGGCCTGACGTATAGGGTAAATTAAGGGAGCCAGTATGAGTCCACGAAGAAAAGCCAGACGACTGAGAGCACGCAAAGTGCGGGCTGATGCATCAATTAGTGCGGCTGAGAAACTGATCGCGAGGATCTGCGGAGTTCCCATCGGTTCTGTACGTTTGATTTATCCGTCTGGAAGGAAGGCACGCACTGACTCCGACATTCAAACTTTACGAGGTCGGTGGGAAAAGGCTTGACTGGTTACTGACAAGGTCTTTTGCTTTCAGGCTGCAGCCAGCAACGGCTTGAACGCGTCTGCCATCGCCTTGAAGATTTTCTCGCCGCCCACCAGGATGTCGCCGTTTTCCGGCACGCCGGGCGCGCCATCGAGATGGCCGACCAGCCCGCCGGCTTCTTGAATCAAGAGAGCGCCGGCGGCGATATCCCAGGGCTTCAAGCCCATTTCCCAGAAGCCGTCCAGACGCCCGGCCGCCACGTAGGCGAGATCGAGCGCGGCGGAACCCGCGCGCCGTACACCCGCGGTCCGGCGTACTACCGAGTCGAACATCTTTATATAGAGGGGCAGGTTCTGGCTCTCGCGGAACGGAAAGCCGGTGCCGATGAGCGCGCCGTCGAGCGATTTACGCGCGGTCACGCGCATGCGCTTGCCGTCGAGTTGCGCGCCCGTGCCACGGCTCGTGGTGAATAGCTCTTGGCGCATCGGGTCGTACACCACGCCGTGCTCGAGGCGTCCGCGGAAGCGCACCGCGATGGATACCGCGAAGGCCGGGAAGCCGTGCAGGAAATTGGTAGTGCCGTCGAGGGGATCAATGATCCATTGAAAGCCGTCGGCATTGCCCTGGGCGCCGCTTTCCTCCGCGAGAATACCGTGATCGGGATACGCCTTGTGGATCTGGTAAATGATTTCCTGTTCGGCCAGGCGATCCACCTCGCTCACGAAATCATTGTGCTGCTTCTCGCGGATGGTCAGCCGGTCGATGCGGTCCACGTGGCGCAGGATGATGTCACCGGCTTTGCGGGCGGCGCTGATCGCGATGTTCAACAGTGGATGCATGGACGGCCTCGTGGGCAGCACGAACGAGCGAGGGATGGATTAAAGAGCAGCCCGCCGGCCTGCGGCGGACGCGTAGAATAGCAAAAAAACCGAGCGCCTTCGGACACGTGCCCGCCAAAATACGCATCGTCCTGGTCGAGCCGAGCCATCCCGGCAACATTGGTGCGGCCGCGCGCGCCATCAAAACCATGTGCCTCGATGCGCTATGGTTGGTTCGTCCGCTGCATTTCCCGCATCCCGACGCCACCGCACGCGCCTCGGGTGCGGTGGATGTGTTGCGGGCCGCGCGCGTCACCGACTCGTTGGACGCGGCACTCACGGGATGCGTGCTTATCGCCGGCACCAGCGCCCGGCGTCGCGAGCTCGGCCCACCGGTGCTCGCACCGCGCGCTTGCGCCGCGCGGCTCTGGCAGGTGTCACCCGACCAGGACGCGGCGGTGGTATTCGGACGCGAGCGTACCGGCCTGACCAACGAAGAGCTGGACCGTTGTCAGGTGTTGGTGCACATCCCGGCGAATCCCGCGTACGGTTCGCTCAATCTGGCGGCCGCGGTGCAAATCCTTTGCTACGAAATTCTGTTGGCCCACGCGAGCGCCGGGTCAATCGAAGTTGGTGACGCACCGCCTGCGACCGCCGATGAAATGGAGGCGCTGTTTGCGCACCTTGAAAGCGCAGCGCTGGCGAGCGGGTTCCTGGATCCCGTGCGGCCCCGGCGGCTGATGCGGCGTTTGCGCCACTTGTTCAACCGTGCGGCGCTGGATCACAGCGAGGTCAATATCCTGCGCGGCCTGCTCGCGGCTCTGCAGGCACCGGCGGACCGGCATGGGCCCCGCGTATAATAAACGTCCAAGTTCCGGATGTTTTCCAGCAACTCGTGCAGGCACGCTCAAGTGCAAGACCCGATCATTTATCTTGACTACGCTGCCACTACGCCGGTCGACCCGCGGGTGGCTGCGAAAATGGCGCAATGCCTGACGACGGACGGCCTGTTCGCCAACCCCGCGTCGGCGCACGCGCCCGGGCGCAAGGCGCGTAACGCGGTCGAGCAGGCGCGCGCGCAGGTCGCGACGCTGGTGAACGCCGATTCCGCCGAGATCGTATTCACTTCCGGCGCCACCGAGTCGGACAATCTCGCGATTGCCGGTGCCGCGCATTTCAATCGCGAGCGTGGGCGGCACATCGTCACCGGGCGCATCGAGCACAAGGCGGTGCTGGACACCTGCAAGCAGCTTGAGCACGAGGGTTTCGCCGTCACCTATATAAAGCCGGACAGCGACGGCCTGATCCGGCCGCAGGCGGTGGCCGAGGCCTTGCGGCCGGATACCGTGCTGGTCTCGATCATGCACGTGAACAACGAGATCGGCACGCTGAACGACATCGCGGCCATCGGCGCGGTAGTGCACGCCGGGCACGCGTTATTTCACGTGGACGCAGCTCAGAGCGCCGGCAAGGTTGCGATCGATGTCAAGACGCTGCCGGTGGACCTGATGTCGTTTTCCGCGCACAAGGTCTATGGCCCCAAGGGCATCGGTGCGCTCTACGTGCGCAGCAAGCCCCGTGTGAATCTCGAGCCCATCATGCACGGAGGCGGCCACGAGCACGGTCTGCGCTCGGGGACCCTGGCCACGCACCAGATCGTCGGCATGGGCGAGGCCTACCGGATTGCACGCGAGGAGATGACGAAGGACGTGGCGCACTCGACGGCGTTGCGCGACAAGTTGTGGTGCGCCCTGCATGCGGCCGTGCCGCAGGCGTTGTTGAACGGCGATCCCAAACAGCGCGTGTGCGGAATATTGAACGTGAGCTTTCCGGGCATCGAAGGCGAGAGTCTGCTGTTTGCCGCTGGCGACCGCCTCGCGGTCTCGGCCGGTTCGGCCTGCACCTCGGCAAGCCACGAGCCGTCGTTCGTGCTGCGGGCGCTGGGGCGTGACGATCAGCTCGCGGCGAGCAGCTTGCGCTTCAGCGTCGGACGTTTCACCACCGAGGCCGAGGTGCTCGAGGCGGCCCGCATCGTGAGTGAGGAATATCACCGTCTGCTCGAGTTCGCCACGGCCGCCGGATGATCGCCGCGTGAGCACGGAGCCCGAGTATAGCGCGCGGATCCGCGAGCATTTTCGTGCGCCGCGTAACGCCGGGAGCTTTCCGCGGGAACTCGCGGTGCTCTGCGGACGCGCGGGCGCGCGGCGCCACGGCCGTGAAGTCATGTTTCAATTGCGCCTGGCATCCGACGGCCGCATCCGCGAGTGCCGCTACCGGGTGTACGGATGTCCGGCGACTATCGCGCTCTGTTCGATTGCGAGCGAGGCGCTCCAAGGCCGCCCGCTTGCCGAGGCCGCAGCCTACAGCGTGCTGGCGCTCGCGGATGAGCTGGGGCTGCCGGCCGAGAAGCGCGACGCCGCGCTCACCATCGAAGACGCCATTCGCAGCGCCGTGCGGCGTTACAATGCACCGCAGCGGCCGCAGAGTGCGGTGACGCAAGTGCAGCAGGTTTGAGTATGGCCATTACCCTGACGGATTCCGCCGTGCGGCGGGTGCAGAGTTATCTCGCAAAACGCGGCGGAATGGGTCTGCGCCTGGGAGTCAAAAGCACCGGCTGTTCCGGATTCAGCTACGTGGTGGACTACGCCGATCAGGCCGGGCCCGAGGACGTGATTTTCGACGCGGCCGGCGTCAAGGTGGTCGTGAGCCGCGCGCACTTGCCGCTGCTCGACGGCACGCGCGTCGATTGCGTGCGCAAAGGGTTGAACGAGACTTTCGAGTTCGACAATCCCAATGCCAAGGAAGCCTGCGGCTGCGGCGATAGCTTTACCGTCTGAACCCCACATTTTTCAGTAATTTACACCCAGCATTCATTGCCTGAACCGGCTGGGTGCCGGTAAACTTGCAAGCTCGAATATGCGAATTTCCGGGCCAGACGCACCGGAATTGTGTAGTTTCCTCAACCGCCGGCCTGTGGAGCTGATCTCGTGGCAATCGAACGTACCCTGTCCATCGTCAAGCCCGACGGTGTAGCCAAGAATCTCGTCGGCGAAGTCTACCGCCGCTTTGAGCAGGCCGGGTTGCGTATCGTCGCCGCGCGTATGTTGCAGCTCTCGCGGGCGCAGGCCGAGGCTTTTTATGCTGTGCACCACGAGCGGCCGTTTTTCGGCCCACTGGTGCAGTTCATGATTTCGGGTCCGGTGATGGTGCAGGTACTCGAGGGCGAGAATGCCATTGCCAGGAATCGCGAGATCATGGGTGCCACCGATCCGAAGAAGGCGGCGCCTGGCACCATCCGCCATGATTTTGCCAAAACTGTGGATGAAAACATGGTGCACGGCTCGGATGCTCCTGAGACCGCACGCGAGGAAATCGCGTTCTTTTTCTCGCATCTGGGTATTTGCCCGCGTACCCGCTAGATCCGCATGGCCGCCAGCACCGCCAAAACCAATCTCCTCGGGCTCGAGCGGCCGGCGCTCGAGGCCTTCTTCGCGGGACTCGGCGAAAAGCCTTTCCACGCACGCCAGTTGATGCAATGGATGTATCAGCGTGGCGTCAGTGACCTCGCTGCCATGACTGATCTCGGCAAGGGACTGCGTGGCAAGCTCGCGGACTGCGCCGAGGTGCGCCTCGCGCCGGTGCTGCGCGACCAGCAGTCGAGCGATGGCACGCGCAAGTGGCTCTTGGGCATGGATCTCTGGAATGCCATCGAGACCGTGCTCATCCCGGAGGAAGGCCGGAATACCTTGTGCATTTCCTCGCAAGTGGGCTGTGCCCTGAATTGCAGCTTCTGTGCGACCGGTAAGCAGGGCTTCAACCGCAACCTCACGAGCGCGGAGATCATCGGCCAGGTATTGGTGGCCCAAGGTGCGCTGGGCTCTGACTATCCGATTACCAACGTGGTGTTCATGGGCATGGGCGAGCCGCTCGCGAATTACAAGAATCTGCTGCCGGTGTTGCGCATCCTGCTCGACGATTATGCTTATGGCTTGTCCAAGCGGCGCGTCACGGTCAGCACCTCGGGGTTGGTGCCGACCCTGGATCAGTTGTCGCGGGATTGCGATGTCGCACTTGCGATTTCCCTGCATGCGCCGAACGACGCGTTGCGCAGCCAGCTCATGCCGATCAATAAAGTGCATCCCATTGCCGAGCTCATGGCCGCTTGTCGCCGTTACCTCGCCAACAAGGACCGCAGCCACGTGCACGTGACCTTCGAGTACGTGATGCTGGACGGCGTCAACGACAGCCTCGATCAGGCCCACGAACTCGCGGCGCTGATACGCGACATCCCCTGCAAGGTCAATCTGATTCCCTTCAATCCGTTCCGCGGCACCCAGTACCGGCGCTCGCCGCAGAGCGTAATTGATCGTTTTGCCGAGTGCCTGTGGCAGGAGGGCATTATTACCGTCACGCGCCGCACCCGCGGCGAAGACATCGATGCGGCCTGCGGCCAGCTCGCGGGACGTGTTCAGGATCGCATCCAGCGCGCCGCACGTGAGCACGCGGCACCGAGGGTCTCTCCATGATGCGCGCACTGCTGAGAGGAATGAGCTTGCTGCTCGTGGCCGGCGCGCTCGCGGCCTGTGTGAGCAGTTCCACGTCGCCAGGCGACAAGGTCTCGCTGCAGCAGGCTTCGCAGTACAACGTGGCGCTGGGCGTGGCTTATCTGCAGCAGGGGCGGCGCGACCTGGCGATGCAGAAACTGCAGCTTGCCTTGAAGCAGGATCCCGACAACGCCAGCGCCTACATGTCGCTCGGCCTGTTGTACAACGCGATCGGTGATACCCAGCGCGCCGATGACAATTTCAAAACCGCCTTGCGCAAGGCGCCAAACGATCCGCAGATCGAAAACAATTACGCGGTGTTCCTTTGCCAGCGCGGCAAGCCCAGGGAGTCCGAGCAGTACTTTCTCGAGGCCGCACAGGATCCGATGTACCCGACACCCGAAGCCGCATACACCAATGCCGGCGTCTGTGCCATCAAGATTCCCGATGAGGCGGCGGCCGGACAATATTTCCAGAAGGCGCTGAACGTCAATCCGGATTTTCCCGAGGCGCTCTACCAGATGGCGAGCTTGAGCTACGCGAAGAAAAATTACCAGGCCGCGCTCGGCTATCTGCAGCGTTTCGATGCGGCGTCTCCGCAACCACGCGCCGAGGCCCTGCTGCTCGGTGTGCGTACCGAACGCGCGCTTGGCAATGCCCATGACGCCGCCAATTACGCCAAGAAACTCATCCAGTTGTTTCCGAATTCCACCGAAGCCCAGCAATTGACGCAAAGTGATTTCAATGGCGGACGCTCCGGCGGATAAGACTCCCAGCGCCCCGAGCCTGGGGGCTGAGTTGCGCAGCGCGCGCGAGCGGCGCGGCCTGTCGGTCCATCAGGCCGCCCAGGACCTGCATGTGGACGACGGCCTCATCGAGGCGCTGGAGCGCGATGATTACTCCGCTCTTGGAGCGCCGATCTTTGTGCACGGGCATCTGCGCAACTACGCGCAATTGCTCGGCCTGCACGCGGACGAAGTGCTTGCGGCCTACGATCACGCCGGCAAGAAACTTTCCACACCGCGCCTCGTGACCCTGAAGCCGGCCGGTAATCTGCGTGCCCGCCGGGCCGGGCTACAGGTGTTTTCCCTGCTGGTGATCGCGGTGCTGGTGGTGCTCGCGGTGATTTGGTGGCGGCATCGCGCGCCGGTGCCTGCACCTGAAGTTGCGGCGCAGTCGGCGGCACATGGCCCGCGTGTGATCCGACCGGTGGAGCTCGCGTCCGCGGCAGCGAGCGCGCATACGCAGAGCGTTCCGCTGCCCATGCCCGCGGGTGCGGCTGGCGCGGCCACACCTGCGTCGACGGCGGGCGGGCGGGTGGTGCGTGCGCAGTTCACGGTCACGCAGACGTCCTGGATCGAAGTCTACGATGCATCCGGCAAGCGACTTTTCTATAATCTGGCCCCCACGGGCGACAAGCTGAGCTTGTCCGGGGCTGGGCCGCTGCAGGTATTTCTCGGAAACGCGCCGGGCGTGAGTATCGAATTGAATGGCGCACCGTTCACTTTCAAACAATTTTTGCAGCCGAACGATACGGCGCGCTTCAGCCTGGGGGCGGCGGCGCCGGGCAGCGGGCAACCGCGCTGACGCGCGCAGTTTGCCGATTCTCCAAGGGTACAGCGCATGAGTCTGATCCAGCCCGTCCGGGGCATGAACGATATATTGCCGGAGGCCACACCCCGCTGGCAGCAGCTCGAGGCGCTGACCCGGGCGGTGCTCGGTGGCTACGGCTACCGCGAGATCCGTGTGCCCTTGCTCGAGCGAACCGAACTCTTCGCACGCGCGATCGGCGAGGTCACCGACATTGTCGAAAAGGAGATGTACAGCTTCGAGGACCGCAATGGCGATCACCTGACGCTGCGTCCGGAAGCAACGGCCGGCATGGTGCGCGCCGGGTTGAGCAACGGGATGCTGCACAACCAGGTGCAGCGCTTGTGGTCGGCCGGTCCGATGTTTCGCCACGAGCGTCCGCAGAAGGGCCGCTACCGGCAATTCCACCAAGTGGACGTCGAGGCCTACGGGCTCGAGGGGCCGGACATCGATGCCGAACTGATCTTCATGTCCGCGCGACTGTGGAAACGCCTGCACATCTCCGGTCTCGAGTTGCAGATCAATTCCCTGGGTACGCCGGCGGCGCGGGCGCTGTATCGCACGCAGCTCGTCGCCTATCTGCGCGCGCACACCGCCGAACTCGATGCCGATAGCCTGCGCCGGCTCGACACCAATCCGCTGCGCGTGCTTGACGGCAAAAACCCGGATCTGCAAGCGCTGATTGCCGCGGCGCCTTCGATTCTGGATTATCTGGATGAGGTTTCCCAGCGGCATTTCACCGTCTTCCGCGCGCATCTCGATGCCGCCGGTATTGACTATCGGGTAAACCCGCGCCTCGTACGCGGACTCGATTATTACTCGCGCACCGTATTCGAGTGGGTCACGGGCGAGAGCGGCGCCCAGAACGCGGTGTGTTCGGGCGGCCGCTACGATGGGCTCGTCGCGCAACTTGGCGGCCAGGCGACGCCTGCCATTGGTTTTGCCATGGGTATGGAACGCCTGGTGGCGCTCATGGACGCGGGCGGACTCGCCGCTCCGGTTGCTGCGCCGCACGCCTATCTGGTGCGTGTCGGTGCGCGCGCCGGACCGGCGGGTTTGCAGCTCGCCGAGAAACTGCGCGAGACGCTGCCTGGACTGCGGCTGCTTACCGATTGCAGCGGCGGCGACTTCGGCAAACAGTTGAAGCGCGCCGACAAGAGTGGTGCACGCATCGCACTGGTGCTCGGCGAGCGTGAAGTCGACGCGGGTCAGGTGAGTTTCAAGCCGTTGCGCAATACGGCGGAGCAGGTGACGGTCAGTTGGGATGTGGCAGCGGCGCGCCTCGCGCCGTGGCTGGATTGAAATAATTCCGGGAGTGGCTTGTGGCAGACGAGTTTTTTACTGACGAGGAACGCGCCGAGCAGTTCAAAAAGTGGTGGCTGGATAACTGGAAGTCGATTGCCGCTGGCGTGATCATTGCGCTGGTCATCATCTTTGGCTGGCGTTACTGGCAGCACCGCACCGAGACGCGTGGTCTCACGGCCTCGGAGCTCTATATGGAGATGGGGCAGATGTTGGCCGTAGGCCAGGGGCCGGCCGCGCTCAAGCTCGCCAACGAGCTGGTGGGAAAGTACCGCGATACGCCCTATGCGGCGCAGGCCGCGCTCGCCATGGCCCAGTACGACGTCGGCACCTCGAAGCCGGATGACGCCATGCAGATGCTCGACTGGGTCATCCAGAACAGCAAGGACAGCGGCCTGCGGCTGCTCGCGCGCGTGCGTCTCGCGCAGGTCAAGATCGAGGTTGGCGATCCGCACGCCGCGCTGGTGGCGCTCGAAGGCGTGGCACCGGGTGGGTTTGCCGCGTTGTTCGATCTGACGCGCGGCGATGCCTATGTGAAGCTCGGCGAGACCGGCCAGGCGCGCGCCGCCTACGCGCAGGCGCTCAAGGCGTGGACGCCGGAGATGGGCGATGACTCATTGGTGCGCATGAAGCTTGAGAGTGTCGGCGGCACGGTGCCGCCGGCCGCTGCGGCATCCAGCGCACCAGCCACGGGCGCGTCCGCGCCGGCCAGCGCGAGTGCCGCGCCCGCAGGCACGGCCACAGCCCCCGCCGCGACGAGTGACAACGGAGCAAACTATCCATGAAAAAGCTGCTCGTGATTACATTGCTGGCGCTGCTTGTCGCGGCTTGCATGAGTAACAACGTCGAGCCACCGGCCAAGCTTGCGCCTTTTACGCCGGGGGTGCGGGTGAATCGGCTGTGGAGCGCTTCGGTCGGCTCCGCCGACTCGATCCTGCGCTTGGGGATCGTGGTGGCCAGCGATGGTATCAATGTCTACGCCGCCGGCCATGATGGCGAGGTCTCGGCCTTCGCGCTCAAGAACGGGCGGCGCCTCTGGCGTACGAGTACCGGCCAAGCCATCACGGCCGGACCGGGTGTGGGCAACGGATTGGTGGTAGTCGGGACGCAGCAGGGCGAGGTGCTTGCGCTCGACGCGGCCACCGGCAAGCAGGAATGGAAGGCGAATGTGCCAGGTATGCTGCTCGCGAGCCCGGCCGCGAACGCCGCCGCGGTGGTGGTGCACACTACCGACGGCCACATCATCGGGCTCGCGCCCGCCTCGGGCAAGCAACTGTGGAACGTGACCCACCAGGTTCCAAATCTCGTGCTGCGCGGCTCGGGTACTCCCGTGCTCGGTCCGGACACGGCTTACGTGGGGCTTGCCGACGGCAGCTTGCAGGCGCTTAGTCTTGCGGACGGATCGCAACGCTGGCTTGCCGTCGTCTCGGCGGCGAGCGGCAGCAATGACCTCGCACGGCTGGCGGCGCTCAATGGCAGCCTGGCGCTCGGCAGCAATAACATTTACGCGGTTACTTATCAGGGGAAGATCGCTGCGGTCGGCCGCGAGTCGGGCCAGATTCTCTGGTCGCGGGACATGTCGAGCTATACCGGAGCACGCGAAGATGCGACCGATATATTCGTGAGCGACACGCATAGCGCCGTGTGGGCGCTCAGCAAGTCGACGGGGGTGCCGGTGTGGACCCAGCCGCAGATGCGGGCGCGCGACCTCACGGTGCCGGTACCGTTCGGCGATACCGTGGTCGCGGGTGACCTGCAGGGGTACCTGTTCTTTCTTTCCCAGAAAGACGGCAGCGTGGTCGCGCGTGAGCGGCTTGGCGGCGACCCGATTCTCGCTCCACCCATCGTCGTGGGCGATACACTGGTGGTGCTTTCCACCAACGGTGATCTGGCCGCCTACCGGCTCGCTCCGCTCAAATAACAAATTGGATCACGGTCGGAATGCTTCGCAGCCGGGATGGCCGTTTCTGCGGGTATATTAGCGGCCATCGGCTGCGATTCCTGGGTGGATTTCCAACATGCTTCCCGTCGTCACCATTGTCGGACGTCCCAACGTCGGCAAATCCACACTCTTCAACTTGCTGACGCGCACCCGCGATGCGCTGGTGGCGGACGTGCCGGGGTTGACGCGGGACCGCCAATACGGTTACGGCAAGCTCGGAGCACGGCCCTACGTGGTCGTGGACACGGGCGGGCTCGAGGGCGCGGCGGATGCATTTCAGCCGCTCACGCTGCGCCAGACCGAGAAGGCCATCGCCGAGAGTGATGCGGTGCTGCTGCTTGTGGATGGCCGCGCGGGTCTGACGACGGCCGATCGCAACATCGTTACGGCGTTACGCCGTAGCGGCAAACGCATGTATCTCGTTGTCAACAAGACCGAAGGTCTGGATCCGGAACTCGCGGTCGCGGAGTTCCACGCGCTTGGGCTCGGCGAACCACAGGCGATCGCGGCGGCGCATGCGAGCGGTGTAGCAGAACTCATCGACCTGGTGCTCACGGACCTGCCGGCCACGGAGGAAGCGGCCGCCCCGGATGACGCACGCGTAACGGTCGCGGTGGTCGGCCGGCCGAACGTCGGCAAGTCGACGCTCATCAACCGGCTGCTCGGCGAGGAACGGCTGGTCGCGAGCGAGTTGCCGGGGACCACACGCGACAGCATCTACGTGCCCTTTGAACGCGCGGGCCGCGCCTACACGCTCGTGGACACCGCGGGCGTACGCCGGCGCGCGCGCGTTACCGATATCGTCGAAAAATTCAGCGTCATCAAAACGCTGCAGGCCATCGATCGCGCGCAGGTGGCGATTGCGCTCCTCGACGGCCAGGAAGGTGTGACCGATCAGGATGCGGCGCTGCTCGGGCTCACCGTGGAACGCGGGCGCGCGCTCGTGATTGCGGTCAACAAATGGGATGGCTTGAGCGCCGCGCAACGCGACGATGTGCGTCGGCTGGTGGATTTGAAATTGCCATTCCTCGAGTTTGCGCGCCTGCATTTCATCTCGGCACTCTACGGTAGCGGCATTGCGGAGCTCCTGCAGTCGGTCGATGCCGCGGCCGCCGCGGCGGCACGCGAGCTCGCCACTTCCGAACTCACGCGCACGCTGCGGGCGGCCGTGGTGCAGCACCCACCGCCGATCGTGCGCGGGCGGCGTATCAAGCTGCGCTATGCACATCAGGGCGGGCGCTCGCCGCCGGTGGTCGTGATTCACGGCAACCAGACCGAGTCGGTGCCCGGGGATTACCGCCGTTACCTCGAAAATACCTTCCGCAAAGCTTTCGATCTTTACGGCACGCCGGTGCGCATCGAATTCCGGCGCGGCGAGAATCCCTATCTCACCAAGCGCCGCAAGCGCCTCACGCCCAAACAGGTCAAGGTCGCGCGCCGCCTGCGGCGCCTCGGCAGGAAACACAAGTCCTAGCAGTACCGGTGGAGGTGGGCGATGCAAACGCCGTTTGATTTTACGGGTTATCGCGTGCTGGTCGCGGGCGGCAGCCGCGGCATCGGCCGCGCCATGGTGCTCGGATTCCTGGCGGCGGGAGCGCAAGTGTCGGTCTGCGCGCGCGGTGCCGAGGGTCTGGCGGCGCTCGCCCGCGATGCGGATCGCAAGCTCGCGAACTTGCACACCCAGCGCTGCGATCTCGCCGTGCCTACGGAAATCCAAGCCTGGATCACCGCGGCCGCGGCGGCGCTCGAGGGCATCGATGTCCTGGTGAACAACGCGAGCGGCTATGGGTTTCACGATGCGGACGAAGATTGGGTGGCCGATTTCAACGTCGATCTGATGGCGGCCGTACGCGCCTCGCGCATGGCGCTCCCGTATCTCGAGAAATCCGCGCACGCGGTGATTCTGCACACGAGTTCCATCGGCGCGCTGCGTCCGCGCACCATGGGGCCGCCCTATGCCGCCATGAAAGCGGCCTTGAGCCATTACACGATGACCCAGGCCTTGGCGCTGGCCGCGCAGCGCATCCGCGTGAACGCTATCGCTCCGGGCTCGGTCGAGTTTCCCGGGGGCGTATGGAACCGCGTGAGCCACGAACGGCCCGAGCAATATGCGCAGGTGCTCGCGACGATTCCGTTCGGCCGGTTCGGGACGCCGGAGGAAATCGCGAGCGTGGCCCTGTTTCTGGCTTCGCCGCTCGCCGGTTGGATCACCGGGCAGACCGTGGTCGTGGACGGCGGACAGTCGCTGCGTTTTTGAGAATCGCGTCGGCGCTCGCGGGCGGCGCAGGGCAGCCGACCCGAATGCGACGCTCGGCTGGGCATGCGGAACTCGCCTGCCCGCGTCCGGTCATAGTTACGCGTGTCCGGTACAAGAAACCGGATGCGCTGGATTACCTTGCTGTGTGCGGGTTTTGCGCTCGCTGGCGGCGGCGCGTATTCTGTCGAAAGGGAAGCCTTTTCCGGGCGGCGCTCAGGGATGCACTGTAAAGTCCGTCCCGGTGTTCCACTCACTAGTCCGGAGGAGGTTACAAGATGAAGAGTCGAATTACCGTTCTGGCGGCGGGCCTGTGCCTGGCCTTTGGGATGTCGGCATTTGCCGCCACCCACGGTCCCGACGGTGCGCCCAGCGGCGCCTCACACACACCGCCCAAGGCGACCCAAGTGGTGACCCAAGGCAGTGTCACCGTCGAAGGCAACAAGATCGATTACGATGCGACGGCCGGTACCATCATTCTGACGGATCGCTTCGGCAAACCCACGGGCAGCATGTTCTATGTTGCCTATACCAAACGTGGCGTGAGCAACGAGAGCCAGCGGCCGGTGACGTTCTTTTATAACGGTGGCCCGGGCTCCTCGACCATCTGGCTGCACATGGGGGCCTATGGCCCGCAGCGCATCGTGACCGCGGACCACACCCACACGCCGGCCGCGCCCTACCAGCTCGTCAACAACGAGTACAGTCTGCTGGACGTCACCGACGAGGTCTTCATCGATGCCATGAGCACCGGCTACAGCCGCATCATTCGCAAGGACCAGGGCGGCATTGGCAAGTGGCAGGACTTCTACGGCGTCGATCCGGACGTGAAGTCGTTCGGGCAGTTCATCGTCAAGTATCTCACGCACAACAACCGCTGGAATTCGCCCAAGTATCTCTACGGCGAGAGCTACGGCACGCTGCGCTCCGAGGTGCTTGCAGACTATCTCACCAACAACAAGGACATGGACTTGAACGGCGTGATACTGCAATCGGCCTACATGGGGAATGCGATTCCGTTTGGAACCGATACGCAGTACGAGACAATTCTTCCGACGATGGCGGCCGATGCCTGGTATCACAAGAAGTTGCCGAACCCGCCGGCGGATCTGCCGAGCTTCCTCGCCACGGTCGAGCATTTTGCGCTCAACCAATATGCGCTGGCGCTCAATCAGGGCAACGCGCTCAGCCAGAGCGATTTCGATGCCATCGCGGAGAAACTGCACGAGTACACCGGCCTGAGCACGGCCTACATCGAAAAGGCCAATCTGCGGGTCTCGTCCGGCGAGTTTTTCCACCAACTGTTGAACGACGAGGACATGACCGTGGGCCGGCTGGATGGCCGCTTCATCGGGCCCACGATGAACCCGATGAGCCAGACGGCTGAATACGACCCGCAATCCTCCGCCATCAGTTCGGCCTATGCGGCCGGCTTCAATTGGTACGCAGCCAACGTGCTCAAGTATCACACCGGCCTGTACTACCGTCCGGAAGCCTACAACATCGTGCATCCCTGGCCGCGGGAGGACACGATTCCGGGTGGTGGGTTCGGCTTTTTTGGGGGCAGCGGTCCGCCGGTGAACGGCGGCATCGATCTCGCCCAGGCAATGAAGTACGACCCGCTGTTGCACGTGGAGGTCGAGGCCGGCTACTACGACTTCGCGACTCCCTACTTCAGCATGATGTACGAAGTGAACCACATGAACCTGCCGAAGGATCTGCAGTCGCATATCCAGTTCAAGTACTACGAGTCCGGGCACATGATTTACGTGCACGTACCGGGCCTGAAGAAGCTGCATGACAACGTCGCGGCTTTCATCCGCGGCAGCGACAACCCTCAGGGTTGAGATCTGATCCTGCCGGCGCCCGAGTGCGGGCGCCGGCAGTGCTTTCTCTTGCCGAAGTGACGCGCCGCTCCGAGCGTGTTACACGATGCTGCGTGGTTGGCATCGCCAGATCAGAATCCGTCCGCTCCATGGAGTCTCTATGATGAAAACCACCATAACCATCCTGTTGGCTTCGGCCAGCCTGTTGCTGGGTGCGACCGCTTGGGCCGCGAACAGCGATTCGGGCCGTGCACCTGTGGCCGAGCCGCAGGCCACGCCCAAGGTCACGCAATCCATCACCACGGGCAGTGTCACGGTGGAGGGCCACAAGATTGACTACACCGCCACGGCCGGCACCATTATTCTGAATAACCGGCAAGGTCAACCGATCGGCAGCATGTTCTATGTGGCCTACGTCAAGCGCGGGGTCAGCAACGAGAGTCAGCGTCCAATTACGTTCTTTTACAACGGCGGCCCTGGATCCTCGACGATTTGGCTGCACATGGGGGCGTTCGGACCGTGGCGCATCGTGACCTCGGATCACACCCACACTCCGGCGGCTCCCTACACGCTGGTGAACAATGACTACAGCCTGCTGGATGTCACCGATGAGGTGTTCATCGACGCCATGAGCACCGGCTACAGCCGCATCCTCGGCAAGGCCCGGGGTGGCGTGGGCACCAGCAAAGACTTCTATGGATTCGACCCCGACGTGCGCTCGTTCGCGCAATTCATCATGCGCTACATGACCGAGAACAACCGCTGGAACTCGCCGAAATATCTGTATGGAGAAAGTTACGGAACGCTACGCTCCGAGCTGCTCGCGAATTATCTTGAGCAGGAAGACGATGTGGATTTGAATGGCGTGGTGTTGCAATCGGCCTATACCGGCAGCCGGGTGGTGCTACATCCGTCGGATGTGTACTTCGAAACCAACTTGCCGACCTATGCGGCGGTCGCTTGGTATCACCATAAACTTCCGAATGAGCCCGCGGCGCTGCCGCCGTTTTTACAGCAGGTAGAACAGTTTGCATCGCACCAATATATTCTGGCATTGAACGCGGGCAACTCGCTCGGCCCCGGCGAATTAACCGCGATTGCCGAAAAGCTGCACGACTACACGGGATTAAGCACGGCCTACATCGAAAAATCCGGCCTGCGCATCCGCAACCGCGACTTCCGCCACGCGTTGCTCGGCGAAGTGGACCAGACGGTGGGTGACCTGGACGGGCGGTTTGCCGGCCCGTCCATGGACCCCTTGAGTCAGGCCGCGCAATACGATCCGCAATCCGCGGCCATCAGTTCGGCCTACGTTGCCGGCTTCAACTACTACGTGCACAACATCCTCAAGTACGGCCGCGACCAGCACTACCGCCCGGAGGCCTACAACATCGTGACTTCATGGCCACGCAAGCACATCAACCTGGTGACCGGCCGCCCGGTGATCCCGTTCAATGCCGGCGTTGATTTGGCGCAAGCCATGAAATACAACCCCAAACTGCAAATCGAGGTGGACATGGGTTACTTCGATCTCAACCTGCCGTTTGGGGGAATGCTTTACTCGATCAACCACCTGAAGATACCGGAGGACTTGCAGTCGCACATTCACGAGGAGTTCTACTATTCCGGTCATATGATTTACGTGCACGTTCCGGCACTGAAAACCCTGCACGACAATACCGCGGCTTTTATCCGCGGCAGTGACAACCTGCGGGGTTGAATGGCAGGCGTCCTGAGATCAGAACCCACCCGTTCCAAGGAGACTTTGCAATGAAAGCAACCATATCTATGTTGCTGGCGTCGGCCAGCCTGTTGCTGGGTGCATCCGCTTGGGCCGCGAACGGCGGTCCGGGCCGTGTGCCTCCGGCTGGTTCGCCCGTGGTACCCAAGGCCACTCAGTCAGTTACGACGGGCAGTGTCACGGTAGAAGGTAAGAGAATTGATTACACAGCAACGGCTGGCACGATTATTTTGCGAAATCGCTTTGATCAGCCAACCGGCAGCATGTTCTATGTGGCGTATGTAAAGCGCGGTGTCGCCAACGAGAGCCAGCGTCCGGTTACTTTCATATACAACGGCGGACCGGGTTCTTCGAGCATCTGGTTGCACATGGCGGCGTTCGGTCCCGAGCGCGTGGTCATGCCGGACCACGAGCACACGCCAGCGGCGCCTTATCAATTGGTCAACAACGAATACAGCCTTCTGGACGTCACGGATGAGGTGTTCATTGATGCAATGAGTACCGGCTACAGCCGGATCCTGCGCAAGGCCGAGGGCGGTGTCGGCACCAAGAAGGATTTCTACGGCTATGATCCCGACGTGCGTGCGTTCGCGCAGTTCATCACCCGGTACCTGAGCCGGAACGACCGCTGGAATTCGCCGAAATACCTTTATGGTGAGAGCTACGGCACCTTGCGTTCGGAGTTGCTGGTAAATTATCTGGAACAGAACGATGACATTGACCCGAATGGCGTGATTTTGCAGTCCGCCTATACGGGCAGCAGCGTAATCTTTTCGTCCGATGTGGGTTACGAAACCAACCTGCCGACGTTTGCGGCGGTCGCCTGGTACCACCACAAGTTGCCGAACGAGCCGGCCGAGCTTGCGCCTTTCCTGCAACAGGTCGAGCAGTTTGCCGATAACGAGTACGCGGTCGCGTTGACGGCAGGTAATTCTCTAAGCCCGGCTGAATTCGCGGCGGTGGCCGAGAAGTTGCACGACTACACGGGGCTGAGCGTCGCCTATATCGAGAAAGCCAACCTGCGCGTCACCAACGGCGAATTCCGCCATGCGCTCCTCGGCGAGCAGGACTTGACGGTGGGCGACCTGGATGGCCGCTACACCGGGCCGTCCTTGGATCCCATGAGCCCCGGTGCGCAATACGACCCGACCTCGGCCGCGATCAGTTCGGCGATCGTGACGGCATTCAACGCATATGCACACACGGTGCTCAAGTTCGGCCAGGATCGGCGCTATCGCCCGGAGACCAATGTATTTCCGTGGGCGCGGGAGCATACGGATTTGGTGACCGGGCGGCCGATGTTTGCGTTCAATGCCGGGATCGATCTCGCCGAAGCCATGAAGTACAACCCGCGGCTCCACGTCGAAGTGGATGCGGGGTATTTCGACCTGAACCTGCCATTCGGCGGCATGGTTTATTCCGTGAACCACTTGGCGATTCCACGGGATTTGCAGCCGCACATCCAGTTCAAGTTCTACGACGCCGGGCACATGATCTACCTGCATGTACCGGCCCTGAAAAAACTCCACGACAATACCGCGGCCTTCATCCGCAGCACGGAAACGCCGAATAGCTAGGGACACTGGCCTGCCGGTCCGGGTGCCGGCGGGTCGCCTTGAATAATCAGACTGGACCTGTGGATCCTGCCAGCCCCGGCGCCACAGCGTCGACGCACACCGGGACCGTGAAGCCTGACGTGCGTGTTCTGGCGGCGGCACTCGGCTGCGGGAACGCACCGCGTGCGATGGTTGTCAGGGCCTCCTGGTCGGCGGTGCTCTTGCCGCTCGATTTCAGCAGGTGTACGTCGGCGATCACGCCGTCGTGGTAATCGAATCCGACTTGTGCACACAGCGGCGGCGCGGGAACCGGAGTCGCGTTCGTACCCGCGTAGCGCACCACGAAGCGCATCGCTGGGCACACGTAGCCGCGGAGGTTATAGCAGTACGGTACGCGCAGGGAAAATGTACGGTCGTGCGCCCAGGGCGGCGGGGGCGGCATTTTCGCACGCCGAATCTGATCGAGTGCAGCCGCCTCGAAAATTCGTGCCCCGATCGATTTGATCACCGTGGGATTGAGTATCTTGCCGTTGCGGTATTGGAAATGGATCACCACCATGCCCTGCTCGTCGTTGTGCACGGCCAGCAGTGGATAGTAGACCTGACGCATGAGGGCGGCGTGCATGGCGAGGAAGAACGGTGATTGCATCATGCTCAGACTGACCGGAAGTTCGAAGCGATGCGCCATGTCGAGGTCGTCGCCGGCCGCGGGAGGCGGTTGCATACCTGAGATCTGTTTTGCGATCGAGGCGTCAAGGATGGCGTTACCCGTGGACTGGATGATCTGAACCTGATCGAGCCGGCCGCGGTCGTAGCTGAACGCCACGAGCGCGTGTCCCGAGGGGAAATCCGCGTGGAACTTGTCGAACGGATAAACCAGCTTTGCGTTTATATCCTTGGCAAGCGTATTGATCCACGCCGGATCCTGCCAGTAGGCGTGGGCGGTCGCATTGGGCTGAACGCCCGGACTGGTGCAAGCCGTGAGCAGGCACGCGATGACCAACGCCGGAAGTACCACGCGTCGCAATGCCCTATCCCCCTGCATGATCGTGGTGGGGAATGCTAACTCCGGCGAGCGGAACCTGTCCACGGAGTACGGTGCGGTAGCCTCGTTTGGCTTGTCGGCAGCGAGAGCGGGTGGGCTCGCGCGCCTGCGGGTGCGCCCCGTAACCTCCATGCAATGCTGGCACGGCCCATCGTCTCTGCGCATAATGACCACGAATGGCGCGGACCAGCCGAGCTTCCATCATCTAGGTGGGGCGCGGCCACGCCGGGCAGAGCTGCAACCAGGAGATCGAGGGAATCGCTTATGACGATAAGTAAACAGAAAGCCGGCGCGCGCAAGCGCGAGCGCCGAGAGATGCACGGGCGGGTAGTCGCGGTGGCGACCCGCGGGATGCGCGTGACGCGCGCGGGCGCACGCAACCATCCGCGGCTTGGCCGCAATCGTGTGCGCAAACCGGACAGTGCGCAGCGCGCACCCATGCCGGCCTACATCCGGGCGGCCGGTGTCGAGATCGACCGGGCCGACCGCGATTACCTGCAGCGCAAGCTCGGACGCAAGCTCGGCAAGTTCGGTATGGACATCGAGCGGGTCAGCGTACGCATCGAGGACGTGAACGGCCCGCGCGGTGGCGGCGACAAGAGCTGCCGCATCAAGGTCACGCTGCGGCGCCTGCCAAGCGTGGTGGTGAAAGAGCAGCACTCCGCGCTGCAGGCCGCGATGGACAAGGCGCTTGAGCGTGCGGGGCGCACGGTCGCGCGCCAGTTGCAACGCCGCCAGGTAAAATCCCGGGAATCCATCCGGCGCTGATCTGGATATCGCACGCCGACCCCGTGCCCGGCGGTGAGGCCGCAACCACAATCAGGGCGCTACTGACTGCGATACTCCGGGGCAGTCTGTCATGACGGGGTCCTTACGTGTGTGCGTGGAGTCGAGGTTACAGTGGCTAGCCTCACCGGAGTGGCGTGCAATATTCTCATCAGCTCAGGTCACGGTGAGCTTCAATCTTCAAAAATGTAAGCGTCCATGCAGAGCGTCCGATCGAAACTGTGGTGCAGGCGTCGTGCGTGTGGCCTGCCGGCGCCCAGGGCCACAAACAGCGGGAAAAAATGTTCTTCACTGGGGTGGCAGCGCGCGGCTTCGGGTGCACGCCGGCGATAATCCAGAAGCGCGGCGCGATCGCCGCGCGTTAGTGTATCCTCAAGCCAGCCGGCAAAATTCTCGTAGGGGGCATGGTCTTCAGCGGCATGGAAGTACTCGTGCAGATTGTGCGTGGCGCCGCCGCTCGCAAGAATCAGCACGCCGCGCTCGCGCAGCGGCGCGAGCGCTTCACCGAGATTGAGGTGATACGCCGGGCCAAGCGGGGTCTGCAGTGAGAGTTGTACCACCGGGATTTCGTACTGTGGGTACATGAGCGTGAGCGGTACCCACGCCCCGTGGTCCAGACCACGCAGCGGGTCGAGGCTCGCCGCGGCTCCGATCAATCGTGCCACCTCTTGGGCGAGAGCCTGTTTGCCGGGTGCTGGATAACGCAGCTCATAAAGTGGTGCTGGGAACCCGGAAAAATCATGGATGGTGTCGGGATATTCGGCGCTGGTGACGCGCGGCGCGGCTGTGTCCCAGTGCGCCGATATGACCAGGATGGCTGTAGGGCGTGGCAGGGCGGCGCCGAGGTTTTGGAGAAAGCCATGCGCAGGCTGGCGCTCATCCAGTGCCAGCATGGGTGAGCCGTGGGAAATGAACAGCGCAGGCAGGGCGGACACGTGGGTACTCTGGAGCTTTGCAGGTCGCGATTCAAGTGCACCCGCCGGCTGTAATCTATTAGTATCGGGCTGGGGTTTTTCCACCGGAGTGCGTGTACCGTGAGTGCTGCCGAGCAGACCGTGATTCACGTCTTGCTGACGGTACTCGATCTCGGCGGCACCTTCGTGTTTGCCATCAGCGGCGCCGCCGCGGCAGTCAAACACCGCCTGGATATTTTTGGGGTCATGGTGCTCGCATTTGCCACCGGTGCGGCGGGTGGTATCACGCGTGATTTGCTGATTGGTGCGGTGCCGCCCGCGGCGATTGCCGACTGGCGCTATCTCGCGGCCTGTGTGCTCGCGGGTTTCCTGGTGTTTTTCCGGTACCGCCTGGTGCTGCGCCTTACCCATCCGGTGCTATGGGCCGATGCCGTGGGCCTGGCGTTTTTGCCGTCGTCGGCACCGACAAGGCACTGCTGCACGGCCTCAATCCCGTGATGGCGGCGCTGCTCGGCATGCTCACCGGCATCGGCGGCGGCGTGCTGCGTGATGTGCTGGTGAACCAGGTGCCGGAGGTGTTGCGCTCGGATCTCTACGCGCTTGCGGCGCTCGCGGGCTCCGCGGTGGTGGTCGCGGGCGCCGTGCTGCAGCACATGTCGCCGGTGGCGGCGGCCATCGCCGGCGGGCTCGTGTGCTTCGCGCTGCGTTTCATGGCAATCCGCTACGGCTGGCGCCTGCCAGCGGCTTACCAGAAGCATCCGCAGGAAAAGTAGTCGAACGGATAGTACGCGGGGAGCCGTGCTCAGTCCTGAAAGCGTCTGATCCAGGCGACGTAGCGGTCCACGAACTTCTGCAGGAATGCGCGGGTGCTGTCGATGGCGATACCGCCGTCCGCCGCGAACAGCCCGTCTTTCACCTGGATGAAAACTTCGGGTTGCGCGAGTACCTGCACGTCCACGAACACCAGCGAATTGCGCAGGTGCTGCTGTGCGAGTGCGGTGCCACCGGCGCCGATCGACGCGCCCAGGATCGCAGCGGGTTTGCCCGCGAAGGAGTTGGTACCGTAGGGACGCGAAGCGAGATCGATCGCGTTCTTCAACACCCCGGGTATTGAACGGTTATATTCGGGCGTCACGAACAGCAGGGCATCGGCCGCTTCAATGTCTTGCTTGAGCCGACGTGCGGCGGACGGATAGTTGGACTCGAGGTCCTGTGAGAACAGGGGCAAATCGTCGATCCGGATGTATTCGAGCTTGAATCCGGCCGGCATGAGCTTTTCCACGGCCTGCGCGAGTTTGAGGTTCCAGGAATCCTTGCGCAGACTCCCCACGATCACGCCAATTCTTACCTTGTCCATGCAATTCTCCACTCTTTGGTTTGCGTAATTCGGCAGCGACTTCCCGGTACGCGTTGAGCGCTGGGTTGCGCTGGATGCAAGGCAAATTTTACTCTCGCCGGGTCGCTCGTACGTAATAGGAAAACGGGCCCCACGGAAAATGCGGATTAATTCTCGTTGTCATAGGGTACGTCGAAACCGTGACCGTGGAGAGGACGATGCGTGAGCAGCGAGTGCCGTTTGGGGAAGCTGAATTTGAGCAATACCGGAAGACCACACGACGCGAACACTTTCTCGCCGAGATGCAGTGCGTAGTGCCCTGGGCGAAGCGGTGAGAGATGACTGTGCCGTACTACTGGGTACCTCGTCGGCTGGTCGGGCAACAGTCCGGTGTGGACATGCAGCTATGCTTCTCCTGGTTCCTGGGTGATACGCTGTGGTTTCGAACGCCGCGAGGGCTCGGAATATGAAGTCAGCGATTTTGACAGCAAAGGCGGCGGTCCATGGACCGAGGGGGACACCTCGCGCAGTGCGCGGCGGTAATTGCGGGCGGTTTGGTGGGCGCAGAAACATTTCATATCTGAAGTTGCGCGAGCGCTGGAAATACCAGGGCGATTGATTCAATGTCGGAATTGATTTGCGGCGCGTCCGAGGCGATGCAAATCAAGTCCAACCGCTTGCCCGCAAGCGTAAGCATCCCGCCGCCATACTTCGGCAGGCATGGAACTGGTCTAAACCATACACGTCTTACCGCAAGTCCAGTACGAAATGTGCCGGCGCGACGGCCGACGACCGGTAAGGTGATTCGGAAGGCCTGGTTTTTGCGCCCTGTCGGCGCGGGTGGGAACAGCATGAGAATTCTGATTGCAGACGCAGATAAGGCTTCGCGGAGCACGCTCCTTGAAGCTCTGGCCCTCGCATCCGACGCGAGCGTGATTGCGGAGTGCGGCGACGGCCGGGAAGTCATGCCGGCGTGCGTGAACTCCGACGTCGATCTGATGTTTCTGGACATGGCCCTCCCGCGGATTTCGGAGTTCTGGCAGGCGTATGCCGCATTCAGCGTGAAGCCTGCCTATCTCGCGAGCCTCGTGGAGGACGAAGCCGCCGCCCTGTACGCCCTGGGACAAGGTGCGATGGATTTCATGTTCAAGCCGGTCACCCCCGGGGGCGTCAAGCAGGCAATCATCAAGCTGCGCTATGTGCGCTTCCGTGACGATCAGGAACTGCAGGCGCGTGAGGACGATCGGCTGGATCTGGGCGAGTTCAGTCGCCTACTGCATTCGGCCGCGGAACACATCTTTCGCCGTCAGCGCCCCCTCGAATTCGGCAAGCTCGCGGTCAAGGTCGGCACGCGTATCCGCATGCTAAAGCTCATGCACGTCATGTATGCCCGCGCAGCCGGTGATTACGTGGATATCAGCCTGTCCACCGGCGAGCGCATTCACATCAAGGACCAGTTGACAAACCCGATGTCCCGTCTGCCCGCGCCGCAATTCGTGCGCACGCACCGCTCGTTCATTCTGAATCGTGAGTACGTAAAGGAAATCCGCGCCAAGGACAACGACTACGAGCTGGTACTGACGGATGACACAGTCATTACCTCGGGATCTGCGTACCGACAAGAAGTCCGCCAGCAGTTTTTGCTGAACGCAGCATGGCAATGATTGCCGGCTGAGTGCGCATCGCCGGTTCGGTGAACACCGAAGACGGAAAAACCGCCTGGGATGCTCTTGAGTGCGTGTTGACACGAAGCTTGCACCGCACTCAGGACCGGCGCAGCGATCTCGGCTGTTTTTGCGACCGATAACGGCCAAACCCCTGAACTGCAGGGAGACGCAATCCAGAGGTGTACGCGGATAAAAAGCGCCGGCTGCCACACGGAGAAAGGTCGGAGAACAGCAACGAAATCGCGACTTTCCAGGCAACCGGCGCTTTGTGCATAACGCCGCGTAACGGCGGCGTGTCATGGACGAAGCATAGATGGCGCTTGCATTCTTTGCCAGCCGCAGGCAAGCATTCTGCCGTGCGCAAGCACGCATTACACGCGGCGTTTTAAGCATTCATGGGCAGATACATGCCCTTCGGACGCATTTTCATAAATGTATTTCCCTGCGATGCGCTCGCGCCTGCGGTCTTGCCGCCTGAATCTCCCGGCGCGTGCGAGAAAGTTTTGGGTGAAACCGCGCTTTTGATCGCCGGACGCAGGTCTGCACCAGTTCGCTGGAAACAATTCATCGCCCAAGCACCGATATTCAGCCTGGTTTGTACTGGAAGTGGTCGGCGTCTCGGCAAAGAATGCTCGCCGTTCGCGAAAGTGTTTTTTTGATAACCCGGGATGTTGTTTCAGCGCGGATGGATGCCGGAGTTGTTAAAGCGGACCGACCGGGCAGAGCGCAATGCATGCGGGTCTGTGCCGATGAATCTCCGAAAAACCCGTGAGTGTTTCCACTTCAACGAGGGACCGTGCATGAAAACGAATTCAATCAGCAAAGCCGTGCGTTATGCTCTGGCGGCAGGCGCGGTGCTGGCAATTTCGGTGCCCGAGGCGGATGTGGCGGCCTGGAACCGGTGGAACACCCAGTGGAAAGCAGCCCATCCCGGCGCGTCCGACTTTGCGCCGCCCGAGTACATTGCCTACGCCAATGCGAAGCTAGAACCGGCCGCGAGCTCGCCCTACCGCTTCGAGGTGCAATACAACTACGATGCGGCGAGCGGGGCCCTTGCATCGGTCGAGAATGCTCAAACCGGGTTTGTTGCTTGTTATGGTGCGATACTCAAGGGTATCGGGCGGGGTACGCAGGCAAGGATATTGGCCAAGCGTCTATGGTCTCTGCAACGAATATGTGTTCGCGATATGCGCCAAGCACAATGCCCAAATAAATGGCACGTTGCGCGAGTGTTCGGCCCGTTGTCCCGGGCGCTGGTGTCCTGCGTGGTATTCGCGCTGATGTTGGTTGCGACAGCGCACGCCGCCACGAACGATTTGTTGCAGAGTGCGACGATCGATGGACGAACGCGCCAGTGGCTGGTGCACCTGCCATCCGCCTATCGCATTGGCAAGCCCTTCCCTCTGGTCGTGGCCTTCCACGGACATGGAAGCTCCGCAGCAAACATGGCACGCCTCACCAAGCTCGACGTGGTCGCAGACAGGTTGGGTTTCATTGTGGTGTACGCACAAGGCGTGGATCACTCATGGGCGGCCGGTGTGGACTCGCCGGCGGATCAGGCCGGCGTGAACGATGTGGTGTTTGCCAACGCGCTTGTAGATCATCTGGAGCGGGAATACTCGATCAACACCGCGAGTATCGTATTCACGGGCTTCTCGAACGGCGCGCATCTTGTGCAGTGGCTTGGCTGTAGGATGGCGGCGCGCCTCTACGCGATCGTGCCGGTCAGTGGGACGCTCGCACCGTCATTGCAGTTGCAGTGTCATCCATCGCGTCCGCTCACGGTCGTGGCGTTCCACGGCACGGCTGATCCGATTGATCCCTACGCAGGTGGACACATCCGCATTCCAGGAGGCGGCGCCGTCCTGCCCGTTTCCGCGACCATGACAGATTGGGCAGCATGGGATGGCTGTGCGCCGAAGCCACAGGCGAAAGACGGTACTACGGTCGGCGCAATGCGTCTGGACCGTATCGATTGGACCGACTGTCGCGATGGCGCCCATGTGACTCTGTATCGGATCAATGGCGGCGGCCACACTTGGCCCGGCGGCCCTCAATATCTCCCGCAATTTCTGATCGGCAAGGCCACCCACGTCATTGCGGCAAGTGACGTAATCGGTGCGATCGCCACCAGAAGCTGGCGCTGACCGCTTTTTGGTTTGAGCCACCCGGTTGCGCGTTCGCGGTACGTGCAACGGGCGTAAGGTCAGCGAGTGACCGCTCTGCGGTGGGCTGACAGACGTAACGGTTGGCCGCTCCTGGCCGTCCCGAGACCTACGGTTGCTGATCGTACCGGCGACTACATGGTTGGGTGTGATACGCTGAATACACTGATTCACGGGAGGACTGTCATGCCCACTTCCATCCGCCTCGACCCCGACACCGAAAAACGCCTGGACTTTCTGGCTACTCATACCGGACGCACCAAGGCGTACTACCTGCGCGAACTGGTCGAACAAGGGCTACAGGACTTGGAGGACTATTACCTCGCGGCCGAGGAATTGGAGCGCGTTCGCAAGGGCGAATCGAAGGTTCACTCCGCAGCCGAGGTGAGGACCGACCTTGGCTTTGGCAATTGAGTACGCGGATGCCGCACGCAAGCAGTTGCGAAAACTGGATCGCGCGGCAGCGTAGCGCATCTACCGTTACTTGGCCGAGCGAGTCGCGCCACTGGACGACCCGCGGGGTCTCGGCAAGGCGCTATCGGGACCGCGCGGTGAACTGTGGCGCTACCGTGTGGGCGACTACCGCGTCATCGCCGAACTCCGGCACAACACGTTAACGGTGCTGGTGCTGCGCATCGGCCACAGACGGGACATTTACAAACAACGATCATAGGCAGCGGCGCGTCTGCGTTGACCATCGGCATACTCAGTACCGGCGCGCACGAACCAGTCACAACCACGTCGATGCGCGTGTCAGTCGAAAAACCCTTCGTCCGCCAGCTTTGCCAGCGTTGGAGTGTGCGCGCCGCACAAAATTATTTTCGTGAGTGTGTGCGCGTACAACACCGCGCTTACCCACATCCATCCAGCCGCTATGTAATGTGCGTGTACTTTAACGTCGCATGCGGATGCATCCGCGTGATGTCGTAGCCCGCGAGCAGCCACTGCCACTGCTCGGCACTCAACTCGATGAGTTCGGCCGACCACTTCCGTGGCCAGGCAAACTTCGCTTGCTCCAGCCGCTTGTACCACAGCGCAAATCCCGTCACATGGTGAGTAGGCCGAGGGAACTGCTCCCTCGGC
>JBOIBB010000167.1:0-4067 GCA_050739335.1 Gammaproteobacteria bacterium | reverse complement strand
GCCTGCATAAGCGCAGCGTTGCGGGCATTCCGCGGGAAGAGCCGCTGCCCCGCCGCAAGCCGGTGCTCAGGTGAATGATCCCGCCGGGTATTGAAATTCTCCGGAACGGCGAGAAATGCCTGCAACGGCCTGCAGCCTTATGCAGGCCTACATTGTGGAAAGAGCTTCTCGTAGGCCCGCATAAACGCAGTGTTGCGGGCATCTTCAGGACAGTCCACGGTCAATAAAGAACTGAATCCCGGCAACGGCCTGCCCGCTTACCCGAGTTGAATAGCGTCGAAATCCGACGCGGCGTGCCGCTCCCGCAATACCTTATGGGAGTCATCCGAGGTCCGGTTGACGATGCGTCCACGCTTTACGGCGGGCCGTGCCGCAATCATGTTGGCCCAGCGCAGCACATGCTGGTAATCCTTCGTGGAGAGGAATTCCGCCGCATGATAAAGCGTGCCGAGCACCAAGCCGCCGAACCAGGTCCAGTTGGCAATATCGGCGATGGTGTACTCATCGCCCGCGACGTATTTGTGTTTCGCCAACTGCTTGTCGAGCACGTCGAGTTCGCGCTTGGTTTCCATCGCGAAGCGGTCGATCGCGTATTCGATCTTGGTGGGTGCGTAGTTGTAGAAGTGGCCGAATCCACCGCCTATGTAGGGTGCGGTGCCGACCTGCCAGAAGAGCCATGCGAGACACTCCGCGCGCTTGGCGGTATCGGCGGGCAAGAGCGCGCCGAACTTCTCGGCCAAGTACACCAAGATGGCACCCGACTCGAACACCCGGATCGGCTTGGGGCCGCTGCGGTCCACCAGCGCGGGGATTTTGGAATTCGGATTGACCTCGACAAAGCCGCTCGAGAACTGATCGCCTTCGCCGATGCGGATCAGCCAGGCATCGTACTCGGCGCCTTTGTGGCCGAGTGCCAAGAGCTCCTCGAACATGATGGTGGCTTTCTGGCCGTTCGGTGTGCCCTGTGAATAAAGCTGGAAAGGATGCTTGCCGACCGGCAACACCTTGTCGTGCGTAGGCCCCGAGACCGGCCGGTTGATGTTGGCAAAGCGTCCGCCGCTCGGCTTGCTCCAGGTCCAGATCTTGGGAGGTTCGTATTCAGAAACAGCATTCATTGAGATCACCTCTTGTTCTTTGGCGTCGGATCGACGGGGTACCCACGCATCATGCAGGTAGATAGCGCTGCGTGTCGCAGTTTTCAAGGGAGCGCGGCGCATGCCCGCGAACCCGAACGGTGTCCTTGGTCGCGGTCGGCATGGCGCGACTGATCAGGCGCCGCGGTACGGCGCATAATAATGGCAAGCGTTATGCCTGACACGAGGAAAACACTATGGCAACGAATTCAACAGTCCATCAACAACACAAAACCGACGCAGCGACTCCGATTACACAGGTCACGCGGATGCGCGCGGCAATCGACACGGCCGTCGCCGTCGGGCCGGATTTCCTGAGCGGCAAAGTAAATGCCGATCACATGGCAAACGCCATGGTTCAGGCCGTGCGCAGCTACTCCAAGCAGGAACAAGCGGCGGGCGGCGACGGCAATCCGCGCGGGCAGGAAGCTCAAGAACTGCAGCAGGTGCTCATGGAGCTCATGGCTTGCGGGTCGGGCTATCTTGCTGGCCGCTGCGACGCGGCTTGCGTCGGCCGAACCATGACGCAGATGGTGCACGAGTTCGGCGCGCATTCCTGAGTCGGTGCGTGAGCGGTACGGAGTCTTTACGCTGTTAAGGATACGTTTCTGCAAGGGTCTGCAGGTTTGTCGATCGGTGTAGCTGGATTCGAGGGCTCGCCCAACGATAATCCGGCGGTAACGTGTTGAGCGGACTCCGCGAGCAAGTATTGCGATCTGGGTCAGCGTGCAAAGATGAGGTCAAGACCCTGCCGTCGCCCGATCCCGGGAGTACCGGCGCAACACAGAAAAGGTAATCCGACCCTGGTGTTTGCCGCTCGAATTACCGAGCCAGTCAGTGCCTTGCGTACCAGGACTTCACGCCAGGGTGCTCGCGCACCGCCTCATACACGCCGGTCAGTTTGGGGTAGCTCGCAAAAATCGTCATCGGGATATGATCCAGCGCGCCGCTGCTGAGCCATTGCACGGCTTTGAAAAGCTTGATGTCGACCACGTTGATTTTTGCGCCGGCGAAAAACGGGCCCGCCGTGATGTTGCGCTCCGCAGCACTGGCCCACGCTGGCAAGTAGCCGGCAACCAAGGCCTCGCGTGTAGTCTTTTTCTCAACGTCGCTCACGTGCAGTGTGGGCCCGAGTGCTGCGCGAAGATCCTCGACGTGCTGCATCATGCCTTCGTGTTGAGCCGCCTCGAAATCGTCGCGCGGGTGAAGTCCGTGGCGTCGGCCGATCAAGACCAAAATGGCGTTGGTCTGCGCAAGCGGCGGGTAGCCTGGCAACTCAAGCACCGGCATCGCCCCATACGGAGTCTGACCTTTCAGCGCAGGCCAAGCGTCCCGCTGGATGCGTACGTCGTCAAAATCAATGCCGGCGAGATGTAGCGCGAGGCGGCACTCTTCCCCGCGGCTTATCGGGGCGTCGAAGTAGATCAGTCTGGGTTTGTTCATGGGCGGCGATTCTATCCGCAAATCGGCTCAGGTTCACTTCTGACAGGTGCAGGAGGGAATCACTGACGTGGGTGGCGCCGCGACCGGAGACGCCACTGCAGCGTGTGCCGGGTTAGGCCGGTTGCGCGAAGCGCAGGCGACGAGCGAACGGCGGCGTGCTGAGTGGTGGACGAGGTGCGTACCGCACAACGGCACAGGCTGTGCGGCCGGCGACATCCCGATGTGTTGGTCAAGGTGCGGCTACTGGCGTTGGTACGCAAGCACCGTGCGTGGGGTTGTGGCCGGTTGCATGAGCATTGCGGATGGAAGGCCAGCGGGTCGACCGCAAGCGCACGGCGCGGTGATATCGAGAACAGGAGTTGACCTTGCGCCGGCGCCAAGCGGGAGCCATCCGCAGCGAGAACGGCCCTGAGTTTTGCAGCAAGATCGCGCGCGAGTGGGCAGTCAAGCGCAGTATCTGTCGGGACTGTATCCAGCCTGGTCGTCCCGAGCAGAACGTCTACATCAAACGATTCAACCGCAACTACCGATGTGAACTGTTCGACGCCAGCCGGTTCGAGAGTATCCACCAGCACGGCAAACCAAAGATGCATGGCGAAAGACTTACAATGGCCGAGCTGCTCACAACGCTACTGGCCATCTGCCACCTAAGGTGTTCAAGCAACGCTGGCAGCAACGTCAGCCTGTACTTATAACTGGTAGCGAATAAGGGCTGTTGACACGGGGATATCGGGGATTTTACCAAACCAATCAAGTCTGACCCATTGGTTTCATTGATTTTGCGCTGGAGCGGAGATATCAAAACCTTATTCAATAAACCGTGGTCTGTCCCCGATTATTCTCGTGTGGCCAAATCCGAAACCCAGATTCAGCCTGTGCCTCAAAAAACGGGCGGTATGCAGTTTTCAGCCGGAATCTCGCCATCGCCACAGCGCTTGCTCCATAATGCGATCTCAACCGAACAGGTGTACCGATGGCAAAAGTAAACTACAAATTCGACAAGCGCCAGCGCGACAGCGCGAAGAAAAAGAAACAGGAAGACAAGCTCGCAAAGAAACTCGCCAGGAAAGCCACGGCAAGTGCGGACCATAGCGACGTAACACCGCCGGCGGACCAGACGCCCTGAGCGATTAGCGGCGCTGGCCGATGCAGGAACATGGTTTGAAGACGACGCATAATTTTGAGTGTCTTCAGTCTTTTCTCTTTAAAGCGATCGAGTCTGACCCCATTGGCCCGCGCGTATGCTCGACTGCCGCCTGCAAGAGCATGGCGTTCGCGTTTGTGTTTCCGCGTGCATCCAGCAGACATAGCGCAACGGTGCTATAACTACTGTAGTGTCCCTGAAATGACTTTACAGCTCACGTTTTTGCCTCTCGCGAGGGTCGATCCGGGTTTGAGCTGGTCCATTTTGGTTCGCGCCCTGCCTATTTTCTCGATCATCTCCTCCACCGTGGCCGTCCAGATGAAGGGCTTGGGGGCGTCGTTCCGGGC
>JBOIBB010000166.1:0-4986 GCA_050739335.1 Gammaproteobacteria bacterium | reverse complement strand
GCCTTGCACTTCGCGACGCAGCGATGGCAGGAGGCGACAGCTTTGCAGCTGTTGCGCGCCGGCGCCTCGGTGCACCTGCATAACAGTTCCGGGCAGTCGGCGCTCGATCTTACCAGCGATCTGCGATGGCGGAGGCGGCTCGAAGGCGTGGCGCTTGCGCTCACGCGTAACGAAAGACGCGCGGTTCGTCGCCCAAGTCAAGCGGATCCGGCCGTGGATCGGGCCGCACAGAATCGACGCGCGTAGTTCCTCGAAAATCAGGAAGCGAGTTCCTTGTTTGCAAGAAGCGCTCGCGGCGGGTACTTGGGCCTGCCGCATTACGACGCAGCCGAGTCGTGTGCGCGCGCAATTTGTCGCGAATCGTGATTCCTTGGCGAAAACAGGCCGCTTCAGACCTGGAGGTGATCCGTGCTGGCCTCGGCAGATCGGCACGTCACGCGGTTCCCGTTCCCATTGCAAAGTTCTTTGGCAGGCGCACCGCGGTGCGGAGGTGCCTCAAGGAACGACGCCAAGAGCGGGGCCATCCTGTCGCCGACCGGCATTTTTGTGGTGCGCACGTTCGGGCTAATCGTGGTCTACGCTCTGGGTACGCACGCTGTGCGATGCCGCCGCCGTAACTATTGACTCGGCGCTCGGCACCAACGGTTCCACGCCGGCGTTGTGACAGATTGCATTCAGTTTCATTTCCGGCTGTATCGGGCGAAAGTGTGTAATTGTCGGGGGCTGGTGTTGTGCGTGATCGCGGCACTCTTGCCTTCGATCGGCGGCATCGTGCGCAGGCGGCTGCTGCACGGCGCGGCTCCGACGCTGCGCGGCAAGCGCGTGCCGCCCACACGAACGGTGAGGAACCGCGTACCCTGGTCAGGGGCTCCCCCGGCGGAGAAATCGCACTGGCGCGCCGTGAAAAGCCACGTGCGGCAGAAAGCTAAACGGATGCCGAAAACGACGCCTCGAGCTCCTCGGCGGAAAAGGTCGGTAGGGATGCACCCTAGGTACTTGAAGGCCATCGACTAGAGCCCGAGGGCGTGCCTGAAGCGCGACGAGTATCTCTGATCTACCATCCGCTGGGTGATGCGTTCCCGGTCCAGAACGTTCTAGGCCTCGACAACGCAATCGCGTGGTCGCTCGCGTGATGTTTGACCGCAGGGCCCACCTGGGGCCGTCACAAACTCGCCCTGCGCCGGCGGGGCAAGTTCAGTTTCCCATTGAACAATGGCTTCACGATCGTGTTCATTGCCCCGGTGCAAGGGCTTTTATTACGTCGAATCCAACCGCACCAACTTCGCCTCGACCAAGGCCAGGCAGAGCCTGCCCGCCATTTCTTGTGGCGTCCCGTTCTCCTTTTTTGGTGCCAAGAACAGCCTTTTCAGGGGAAACCCTCAGTTAAAAGCCCGCTCACTGCGAAAGGTCTGTCTGAGAACCCTAATAGGCCGTCGGCGCACAATTTGCGCTAACTCCCGAAGAATCATGGGCTAGGCATAGCGCAATTGGGCATCAGGAGAGATTTGAATCCTAAGGTAATCCCTTATAAATTTTGCTAGGTTGTATATTTGACATAATGATGTATCATTAGAGTGCGTGCTTTGGGGGTTGTAATGTTTGACCGTTTCGTGACCGATACGCCGGAAGTGGAAGTTATTCGGTCCCGATGCGGCTCATTGGCGTCCAACATCGTAGGTCGCAGCGCACACAGGCCGGTTGCAGGGGAGCGTGACATGGGGATGGATAACAGGGAACCCCTGACCTTGCGCACGCGCGCCGAAAGCGGCGACACGGAGGCCATGGTGAATCTCGCCGCCGCCTTGCGCGCGCGTGGCGATCATGAGGAAGCCAATAAATGGTTGGTACGCGCGGGCGCGGCCGGGGATCAGCGCGCTGTAGCTACGCTCGCGGTGTCCGTGAGTGAGGAGGCCGATCCAGACTCCACGCGCGTGTTTGATTGGGTGCGGCGAGCCTCCGAGCAGGGCAATCGTGACTGCATGCTGTTGCTTGCGGAGATGTACCGAGACGGCACCAACGGGGCGGAGCCCGACTATCGGCAGATGCTGCGCTGGCTGTTGCATGCGGTTGCCGTCGGCGCACCCGAAGCGGCGCGGCTGGTGAGTGAAGCCTACGCCAAGGGTTTGGGCGTGCCGGAAAGCTCAGCCAAATCCATTCTCTGGTTGACACGCGCGGCTGAGGCCGGGGATACCGTAGCCATGGCGCGAATCGCAGAGCGTCACCTGGCAGGACTCGGCGTTCCGCGTAATGCGAGCGCATATTTCCAATGGACCTACAAGGGGGCCAAAGCGGGCGATCCCGCGATGATGTTGAACGTGGCGAAGGCCTGTCGAGCAGGCGTTGGGACCCCTGTGGACGTCACAGCGTCCCTGCAATGGGTGCAAAAAGCCGCTGAACAGCAGTACCCCGCCGCGTTGTATGCGCTCGCGCTCTGTTACCGCGACGGCAGCGGCGTCAAACCGGACCGGGGCGAATACCGACGCATATTGGCGCGCGCGGCCGAAGCGGGCCATCCACAAGCAATGAATGATCTGGCGATTCGCTATTTGTACGGCGACGGCGTACCGGTCGACGTGCAGCGGCATGTCCAGTTGTTGCGCCGTGCAGCCGATGCGGGCGAGCCGAGCGCCATGTTTAATCTGGGTCATGCTTATCGCGACGGTGCCGGTGTCGCCAAAGATGAACAGCAATATCTCGCTTGGCTGGAAAAGAGTGCGGAACTCCGACATTCCGACTCCCTGGTAGAGCTAGCAGCTTGGCACTACCGCCAAGCGCTGCAGCACCAGTGGGCCAAGGAGGTAGACCGACTCGCGGAGGACATGCGCTTTGAACGGCTGGCCGTCACGGCGGCTGAAGCCGGCGATGCACGCGCGATGTACCTGCTGGCGATGGCGCACCGCGGCGCCATTGCGGCGCTTAGTGATACGGCCCTTTCGCGTCGATGGACCGAGCGCGCTGCCGAAGCCGGCCTGCCGATCGCGATGCTGGATCTGGCTACGCTTTATCGTGAGGGTCATGGTTCCGAGAAGGACATAGAAAAATATTTCTTCTGGATTCGACACGCGGCTGAAGCGGGTGACCTCAACGCGGCGCGCCAGCTAGGGCTTGCCTACCATGACGGAGAGGGCACGACTCCGGATCTCGAAGCATGCCATCGATGGTTGGATCAGGCAGCCAGTCGCGGCGACCAGGCGGCCTTTGTGCTGCTCGGATTGCTCGAGTTGGAGCGCGTGGGCGAGATCTTGCCCGGCGTGTTGCACGCAGCGCTTGAACCCTTCATGGATCTGCAAGCAGAGGTCGCAAAGATTAAACGTGACCATTTAGTACGGGAGGCGCCCACGGGTGTGGCGTACTTTTGTGCGCCGCAGGTATTGGGCGGGTTGCTGGCAGGCGACGCGGCGGGTGAGACCAACCGTCTTAGGCTTTACAACGCCGCCTATCTCGAAGATATGCAGGATGGCCGCTCGCTGTTTGGGTTTGAGAGCGCCCCGGCGTCGGTACTGCGGAGTTTTTTCCCGGAACAACGCTCGCGCCATTGGCCAATCACGACGCCCTGGGACGGGCGCGAGTATTCCGTGTATCTGGCCTCGTTCAATCTTGGCCCCGAGTATCCGGATCAGTGGCGTGCGCATGATGCGCAAGGCGCAGGCGTCTGTATTGTCACTCCGCTCAGGGCCTTTGCTCAAGATCGTGAGCATCTGCCGTTGAAGCTTGAACAGTCCGACGTTGACAGCGACGTGGGGTCGGCGCCAACACAATTGGTGCGTGTGCAACACTACGTACGGCCCGTCTTGTACCGCGTCGAATACGACCCGGCGGCGGCGGCGGCGGCCGTGGAAGCCATGCGGCCGCATCTGGAGGCAATTCAGGCGTTCAAGGGCTCGCTCAAGCGTGGCGGCGATACCGTGGATGCGCTGGTGAGGGTTCTGCTGGGCGAGATCCTCTATCTGTTCAAGCCTGAAGCCTACAAATGTGAACGGGAGGCGCGGGTAATTGTCTCCTGCGACATTGCCTCAGACTACGTACGTTGCGATGTTGCGCAGCAACCGGCACGCATGTACGTCGAAACCGAACCGTTTCTGTTTACCGCGACAGACTCACTCATCCTGATTGGGCCCGCGGTGCGGGAACGCTCGGCGCTGTATTTGTCTCTGCGTTACGGTTTGGCCAAGAGCAGGTGGGCGGCCTCTACGCGCATGCGCTATTCGTCGGTTGAATACCGCTGATCGGGTTTGTAGCTCATAGAGCGCGACGACCCACAGCACTGGGCGATACGCGAATTTGACAGGCCATTGAATAATGGTATGAAGTTCTGACCGGGTAGCGTTTGCGCGGGAGTGTCTGTAATTTTGTGGGGAGGCACACCGTGAGACGAAATCGCGATGGATGTGCCAATGGAGAAGAGAGTTTCGCTGGCAAGTCGGTCCGCAGTGCTCTGGTTCGTTATTTTCAGGCGCTGGTTTTTGGAGTGACTACGCGTCAGTGGCGTCAACCTTGGGGCAACTCGGTAATGCCTAACTGCAAAAAATCCCGGTAACAGTGGGGCTCTACCGCTCATGAAAAGTAATTGGGAACCGTGATTCTGCGTCTGCATGATCTCTATGGGGGAATCGAACGGCGATCTATTGTTGATGGTTCCATGGCCAGCCGTTCTTGATGGCTCATCCAACCGGCGCATCCCCGCGCGGGCGCTGGGCCGCATCGATCGCCTCTATCCCAGGTCAAGATCATCCGCGGATCATGCTAGGTAAATTGGGAGTGTGATCCTGTTGCTGTATATTCGTTGGGCGAGTGTTTCCAAGAAAGACAAAACGACACGGGGATGCGATGCAAGACGTTTATTTCCGGGCCACACAAATCGGCACCAGGATAGAAACGCAGGGGATTTCTGCCGCCCTGCTTGGTCAGCAACTGCATTACCGACAGGATTCGGACCCGGACGGAATCTTTGTTGAGTGGGAATGGAATGGAGCGCGATTGATTGTT
>JBOIBB010000165.1:0-24928 GCA_050739335.1 Gammaproteobacteria bacterium | reverse complement strand
GTTCATTCTCGACCAGTGCTATTTGGACAGTAACCCTCAATACTGCAATCTTATTACCCTAACCGGTGGTAACTCTATCGAGACAGTCGACAACATCGATGTGAACGTTGGCGAGGTGTATACGTCTGGCGTGGATGTCAACGCGAGCTATACGTTTCCCGAGACTTCAATCGGAACCTTCGGCATCTCTACCAACTGGACCTTCGTGCGTTCGTTCGTGAACGTCATACCGGATACACAGAGTCCCACGGGCTTTGAGTCGATTGATGCGGTCGGCGATGCGGGCAGTGAGATTCCACAGCGAAGAGGGCAAGTGAACCTCAACTGGGATTTTGGTGACTGGGCGGCTGTTTGGAATATCCAGTTTATCAGTAAGGTCTACGAGAGCTGCACCGCGACGACGATCGAGTTGAATGAGTGCTCACAGCCGAACTCGTATGACGCAGTTACCCAGACTACTGGTAAAAATGAGTTGGGTACGACCATCTATAACGATGCGGCGATTACATACCGCGTGGCGCCGATTAATGCGGACTTTACTCTGGGTATACAAAACCTGTTCAACAAGCAATTTCCGGTTGCTCACACCGTCAGTTTCCCAGCCAACTTTGAATCGGAAATGGGCTACCGCATACCAGGAAGGTTTTTTTACGCACGCGTAGGCGTTAAATTTTAGGCGAACGAACAGCCAGTTGTGCTTGACACGGTTTGTTCTTTACTAACAGCCGGTATCCCGAGATGTGTGATGAGAACATGAGGAACGAGCGATGCAAAAGAATGTAGCTCTCACAGTGGCTTTCACACTTCTTTTTACTGGCTTTTCGTCAGCCATATTTGCAGCACAGTTCAAATATGAGCCTCTTCCAAACGGGCCAGTCACGGTTGGTCCTCCCAACGGGACTGTCATTGCGGTCGGGGGTGGTGTGCAAGGCCCTCGTATCTATAAAGCATTTATCGATGCGGCGGGAGGTCCGAATGCGCTAATTCTTGACGTGCCGAACAACAGCATTGAGAAGCCGATGACGGTTGCCCCTTCCTGGGCCGGTAAGGGTCTGCGTGATCACGGTGCAAAAAACGTCCGTGTGTTGTTTACACAAAGCCGCAAAGTCGCCAATAGCGATGCGTTTACGGCAATCATCAATAAAGCCGGGGGCATCTGGTTCGACGGTGGACGCCAGTATCACGACATCCGAGCATACGCAGGTACCAAGACTGAGCAGGCGTTCTGGGGCGTGCTTGAACGTGGCGGAGTCGTCGGAGGCTCGTCGGCCGGAATGGCAGTGTTGGGCGGGTTTTTAGTCCGCGGCGCCCCATCTCATAATAACTACATTGAAGATTACCCCGGATCCGATAAAGGCTTTGGCTTTTTGCGCGACACCGCTGCCGATATGCACGTTGTGGCTCGCGAACGCTTGCCTGACCTGACTTCCGTGATTGCAAGATACCCGAAAGTGCTCGGCATATCTGCAGACGAAGGGACCGCTTGGGTCATCAAAGGTGATATAGGGCACATCATCGGGCGCGATAAGGCGTTTGTTTATAACGGTCGCGAAACGGATCCCGGCCTGCCGTATTTAACGCTCTATCCGGGCGATGTATATAACCTATACACCCGGCAGGTTGTCAGTCGCGCGGCCGATCGGTCTCCGGTAACGGCGCAATTTATTACCTCCTTGTTTGAGAAATACGACAACCGGCGTTTAGGAGGCGCGGCGGTGCTCGTCGCAGAAGACGGCGACGTTTTTGTAGACCGCGCGTTCGGCATTCCGCCTCAGACGCGTTATATGCCGAGAACGACTCTTCCACAATTCCCCCTTGGGGGTATGACGAAAGTGTTCACTTCATTGTGTGCGCAACTTCCGCTATTCCGACCGCCCGTTGAGCAAAACGTGTATTTTTCATCACCACTTGAGAAATGCGTTACACATCTTTCAGGTCCGATTGGTATGCACCGGACCATAGCCCCTCCTGGCGATACCGAAATCCTATCGGACGTGGACGAGCTCTATCGTTTGGATCTGGGACTTCAGTGGCAATCGACGTGGCCGAATGCTGACTACTCTATAGGTTGGACCCCGGAAACATTCGACGGCGTACAGGCTCTCGCAGCGTACGCGACGCCGCGTGGAAAGCAGGCGGCTTTCGTTCGCATCCCATCCCGTCACGCAGTGGTTATTATCCTGACCAATGACCCGGGCGCTGATGCACGTGGGTTGTCTGAGCGAATTTTGGGCAAACTTCTACGCACGTCTCCGTGACGTCTCGGCGGGAAACACCTAAGCGTAACGTTGGCGACTACGGTAGAGCCAGTCGGCAAAGGGCGAGACCTTTTCGTTGGGTTCCGTCCTCGGTACCGCACACTATCAGAGGTTCCCTACAAATTGTTTTTCAACGCTCTGCTCTTTGTCTCAGGGGTTGCGCGTGACCAATAATCTATCCCTGTCCTTTTACGACCAGTTTCTGAAGAAGTGCATCAGACTACTGGCGATTGTACTTGCCGTGATTGGCGGAATGGCGACTGCAGGACCAGTTACGGGCGCGTCATTTGCAGACAAAGTTACTGCTTCCAAAGCCGAAGAATCGGTAACTCATGGACGTGTGACAGTAGAGGGTCAGAAGATTGACTACACGGCCACGGCGGGCACCATTATTCTCAAGGACGACCAGGGTAAGCCTACCGGCAGCATGTTCTACGTTGCGTATGTCAAACGTGGCATTAATGACGAAAGCACCCGGCCAGTCATGTTCTTTTATAACGGTGGGCCAGGCTCTTCAAGTGTATGGCTTCACATGGGTGCATTTGGCCCTGTACGTGTGGTGACAAGCGACCACACGCACACGCCGGCTGCACCTTACGGGCTGGTGAATAATGAGTACAGCCTGCTCGACGTAACCGACGCAGTGTTTATTGATGCCATGGGCACTGGATATAGCCGAATAATAGGAAAGAGTGAAGGGGGTGCGGGGACGCGGCAAGATTTCTACGGCGTTGATCCAGATATTGCCTCTTTTGCCCAATTCATAACTCGGTATCTCAGTGAAAATAACCGCTGGAATTCTCCCAAATACCTGTACGGTGAAAGTTATGGGACGTTTAGAAGTGCGGGCCTAGTCAATTACCTGGAACAGCGGGACGACATTGACGTCAATGGCGTCGTATTGCAGTCCACTGTGTTGACGCATCTTACGAATCGGTTCTGGCCAGATAACGACTTGCCCTATGAGCTTTTTTTACCAACTTACACCGCCACGGCCTGGTATCACCACCGATTGCCTAATCAACCCGCTCATTTGCAACCGTTTCTTCAAGAAGTTCGGCAGTTCGCGTTGAACGGGTATGCCGAGGCGTTGAATGCGGGTGATTCATTAAGTCCAGGTCAGTTTGCTGCTATTGCCCAAAAGCTACATGACTACACAGGTTTGAGCACATCCTATATAGAGAAAGCTGACCTGCGCATTACTGATCGGGAGTTTTTTCACCAACTACTCAGTGATCACGACGAGACAGTTGGGCGCCTGGATTCTCGCTTTGTTGGTCCGAGCATGGACCCACTGAGCGAGGGTTCTCAATACGACCCGCAATCGGCCGCTATCAGTTCCGCCTATGCGGCTGCTTTCAACAAGTATGTGCATAACACGCTCAAGTTCGGGCGTAACCGCACTTATCTAATGGGCGGAAACGTTTATCCGTGGGATATGCGGCATGTAAACCTCCTTACGCGGCAACCCCAGAGTGGCTACGTGAGTGTAGCCGTGGATCTGGCCCAAGCCATGAAGCGAGACCCTAATCTTCAAGTACTGTCACAGAACGGATACTTCGACATTGCCACACCCTACTTGGGCACGATCTATATTTTGAATCACCTGAGCATACCGGCTGATCTGCGCGCAAATATACATTTTGAATTTTACAAGTCCGGGCACATGATCTACGTACATGTGCCGGCGCTTAAGAAACTGCATGACACGACCGCAGCGTTCATAAGGTCAACGGAAAATGACCATTGAGTTTCCGTTAATTCCTTTGGCGCCACAAGCTCGTTGGCTTAGGAGGGTATAAGCCATGATCAGGCCGAATTGGCACATTGGATTGCTCTTGATCACTTGCATGCCTTTGGCGATACCCAATGTTCTCGCCGCATCTGTGCCTCCGACCAAATTAAGCAGCGCATTGCATTGGCGCAGCCTGGGTCCCTATCGCGGCGGAATAGTGGAAGCAGTTGCTGGCGTCGTGCAAAAGCCGAATGTTTTTTACATGGGTGCAGGTGGGGGTGGGGTATGGGAGACCACTAACTACGGGCATTTGTGGAAAAACGTTTCGGACAAGTATTTCAAGAATAATAATATCGGTGCCATAGCGGTGGCGCCTTCCAATCCCGACGTGATCTATGCGGGTACTGGTAATCCGGCGTTTCGCAATACATTTCTCACTGGGGATGGCGTGTATAGGTCTACGGATGGTGGCGAGACATGGAGTCATGTAGGTCTGGATAAAACAGGAATAATCAGCTGGATCATTGTTGATCCGAATAACCCAGACGTCGTATATGTTGCCGCATTCGGTCACGGATGGGCGTCGAATCCTGAGCGTGGAGTGTTCAAGAGTACAGACGGGGGCAAAACATGGAAGAAGATCCTATACGTTAATGACAAAACCGGTGCCATCTCAATGGCGATGGATCAGCGAAATCCCCAGATACTTTACGTTTCTATGTGGCAGGCGTATCGCCGGCACTGGGGGCTTTCAAGCGGCGGACCCGGTAGTGGTCTATACAAGACTACTAATGGTGGCGACACTTGGACAAATATCTCTCACAATCCGGGGCTGCCACCCGGAATTTGGGGGAAAGTGACAGTTGCGGCGGCGCCGAGTGACTCCAATGTTTTGTATAGCATCATTCAGGTTAAGTACCGCGGTCAGATAGGTGGACTATTCCGTTCCGACAATGCCGGCAGAAGCTGGATCTTGGTGAACAACAGCCCGTCGATTACCCAACGCGCGATGTACTACATGCGGGTTTACGTTGATCCTAAGAACCCCAACTTGATTTATGTTCCGAATACCAGCATCCAGGTGTCTCATGACGGAGGTAGGACATTTACAAGGATGCAGCCACCACACGGGGACAACCACGCGTTCTGGATTAATCCGAACGATCCTAAATTGTTTGTTGAGGGTAACGACGGCGGCGCAACTGTGACACGCGATGGCGGAAAGACTTGGAGTTCCGAACTCAATCAGCCCACTGGTCAGTTTTACCATACCAGCCTTGATAATCAGTTTCCGTTTCATATTTACGCGGCCCAGCAGGATGATGGCTCATACGTCGGCCCAAGTGCCGTAGCGCACGGCAAGCTCCCGCCAACATGGACTCCGATCCAGGGCGGAGAGTTCGGGTGGCCTGTGCCGAAGCCCGGGCAACCATGGGTTACATTTGCCAACGGGTATTACAGCGACGAGTGGAAGGAGAACGGGCGTACCGGCTTGGTTACGCAAGTGAGCCCGTGGCCGGGCTTTAAGTTTGGATTGAGGGGCGCAGTGGAGAAATACCGTTGGGGCTGGTGGCACCGTCCGGCCGTATTCGCGCCACATGATCCCAACGAGCTGCTACTTGGAGCGAACGTGGTGTTTGAAACGCTGGACGACGGGAACACCTGGAAGGTCATCAGCCCCGACCTCACGCGTAACGACAAGAGTAAAGAACAACGTTCCGGCGGGCCAGTGAGCGCCGACATGACTGGGGAGGAAATGTTTGAGACGATTTCTTCCATTGCGTTCTCACCTCTGAGCGATAACATCATTTGGACAGGCTCCGATGATGGCTTGGTGTACGTCACTACGGACGGTGGCGGTCACTGGAGTGAGGTGCGTCCACCCCAGCTACCTACTTGGTCTACGATCACCTGCATTGAACCGTCGCATACCAGCGCCGGAACCGCCTATTTGTCGGCAAGCCGGTTTCAATGGGACGATTTCCGTCCTTACGTCTACAAGACTACGGATTACGGCAAACACTGGACCGAGATCACGACCGAGTTGCCCGACAATCAATATGTGGAAAGCGTGCGCCAAGATCCAGATGATCCGAACCTTCTCTTTGTCGGTACAAGCGCAACCGTATTCATGAGTTTGAACGGAGGTGTTCGCTGGTTGCCGTTAATGCTCAACTTGCCGCCGGTGCGGGTGACGGACGTAGAGATTCAACCCGAACAACACGCAGTGGTTCTGTCCACGTACGGTCGGGCGTTCTGGTCGCTCGATAACCTGCAGTTCCTTGAACAGCTCAGTAATGCAGATGTGACGACAAATGCGCCATATCTGTTCAAACCGCAACAGACTTGGCTCGTCCAGCGCAGCACTTTCGGCTTTGGAGGAGCCTCTGTCGGCGGCGCGAACTTACCCGTTGGCGCGACTGTGTTTTTCTATCTGCCGGCTGCGTACCAAGGCGGACCTGTCAAGCTTGGTTTTACCGGTATGCACAGCAAGTCAATTGACAGCCTAACGTTCCCGATGCCACCGGTAAAGATCCGTGGGATACGGACCGAAAAGGCTGAGGAACTTCATCCGGGCATGAACAGGGTTCTATGGAACATGCATTATCCGCGGGGCGTTATAGTGAATGGGGTTTACTATGCAGGACGTGGGGCAAACGTACCGATTGGTCCCGAGGTAGTACCCGGGATGTACAACGTAGAACTTAGCTATAACGGCCACACTCAGAAGCAGTCGTTCGTGGTGAAGCTCGATCCGAGGTTAACGACCACACAGGCCGAGCTACAGCAGCGTTTTGATCTTTTGATGCGCATCTATAACGCAACAAACCGGCTAGGGACAACCATAAATCAGGCAGTAGCTGTACGTGATCGCCTTGAGCAGGCTACGGCGAATAGCTCGCCGGAGAGTCAGGCACGTGCTGTTCTGGACGGCCTTGATCAAGATATCAACGGTGTGGTTGACTTCAGAATTCAATCCAGCCGTGGCTTTGACGTCTATCCGCCGCGCTTGCTCGCTTGGCTCAGTGCTATTTATAGTCGCGTTGGTACCGCTTTCGTTGCGCCGTCGCCCGCGATGGTTCAAGTGGCCGACGAATACCTTAATGATGAGCGTAAGGGAGTCGCACGTCTGAAGTCCGATATCGAGCGTGCAAACGCAGCACTTCGTCATTAACGGAGGGTTGCGTGGCTGCGGCGCTTGATCAAGTACAACGCGATCGGCGGTAAGTAGAATTGGCAGCCTCGGCATTACGTTCTGTCTGGTTGCTGATCGCAGTGGCTTGTCAGCATGAGTCGGCGCTGGAATTGTTCCGCATGTGCGACCCGATTTAGGTGGACTTGGTCTTCTACAGAGCGATTGGAGCTCAAGGGCACACGTACAGCGTGTAAGCATACTTGGTGGACTTGGTGAGCACAGTACGTGCTCAAGGTTTTTACATCTTTCACACTTTCTATAATGAGGAAGCATTCTATGCAACTTATTCGTGTTGGTCGCATTGCGATCGCGTCGGCGGTAGCTATCTGCTTCGTTGCTACGGCTGCTGCTGCTTCGGTTCCTGGTAATTGGAATCCGCCGCCCGGCTTTTGGTCAACGCCTACCATAGCGGGTTATGGCCGCATTCACTACGAGTCCAGATTCGCGTATCAGCCGCAGCCTGACCAGTTTTATAAGATCGTGGTCGCATTAACCGCGGGAGCAAAGCACCCGAGTCAAGTAGACCCGGCACTCGACCATCTAGCACGAATCGTCAATTTGTACGTTGCGGCAGGAGTTCCATTAACGCATCTGAAGTTCGTGGGCATCGCCTACGGCGCCGCCACTCCTGCAATGATGGACAACGCGCATTACCGCGCGAGGTTCGGAGTCGATAACCCAAATCTAAAGCTGATTGGCGAACTTCGCAAAGCCGGGGTAGTGGTCACTGTGTGTGCTCAAGCGGTTGCGGAGCACCACATCAACTACGCGTGGGTGTCGAAGGAGGTGCCGATCTCGTTGTCCGCGTTAACGACGGTCACGGTGCTGGAACACGACGGTTACACGTTGATGCAGGAGTGACTGGACTATTTTGCCTTTTGAAAAAAGGCGGCCTGCATGTGCCTGCTGAAATGGGTATGGAGCCGAGGCAATACTAGTGGAGTACTTCTAGTTCTGTTTGTCTCATTTATGGCGAATGCAGGCACGCCTCCGGCGGCCCTGGGAACCCCTGGATCTTGGACCATGTATGCAATGGCGCCGGGCCACAACGCGCGGTACGTGTCTTCGTTTCCAGCCGTTTCCTGGTGCTACCAAGTACCGGGCGCCATTGAGGCTAGCAGCAGCAAGCTCCTCAGCCGCACTATGGTGCGTGATCTGGTGGGTTTCGCGATCGGTGTGGCGGTCGTGGACGATACTGTCTTCGCCACGAATGACGACGGCTATTTATATGCCGTGAACGCGCGCACAGGCGAGCTGCGTTGGCGGTTCCACGCGTTTAACCAGTTAATGGGGACACCGCTCGTCGCAAAATTTGATGGCCGCCCATTGGTATTTATCGGGGCCGGTAGCTCGGTATTTGCTTACAGCCACGCCGTCAACTTCGCCGAGCCTGATGCGCGCGTCACACGGGGTAATGGTCTCTCCGCGATGTTCGCGGTGGATGCGAGCACGGGCGAGCTCGTGTGGGCATTCCGAACGCAAGGCGAAGACATGCCGACGCCTGTATTGTCCAAGGGTCGTTTGTTGTTTGGTAACGGTGACGGGCACGTGTATTCGCTGGACGCTACGAGCGGCAGGCTGGTTTGGAAGAGCTCCATCCGCTCTTTCGTCAGCATGTCTTCGGCGGCGCTCGATCCCGTGAGCGGAGTGTTGGTGATGGGCGGTACCTGGCCGAGCCGAATCTATGCCGTGGATGCCGAGACCGGTAAGCGGCTATGGTCGGTTACGCCGCCAGAGGTGTTTTCAAGCAGCGCGGGGGATGGCACCTGGGCGATCCACGCGCACACTGCCGTGGGACAGATTGAGACGCAGGATGCCCAGGAGGCAAAAACCGGCGCGGCCACCTCGGAGGAACTCGCGCTCGACCTCACGAGCGGCCACATTGTGTGGAGCCGCCAATTGGGCCGCGGCAAGGTGCCACCCCGCAACAAGGATGCGGTACCTACCGTAGATGGTGATGTCATTTATACCGGGTCTCCGGTGACGCACTGTGAATATGCACTCGATGCGTCGAGCGGCCGAATCCTCTGGAAGCGCCGCCTGGACGCTGGCATGAAGGCGGCGCCGAGCGTTGTGGGGGACGCCGTGATCCAGCCCGCTGCGAACGGTGATCTTATTACTCTTGATCGCAGCAACGGCGAGATCCGACACACTCTCGATCTGCATCAAGGCGGCTATGGTCCACAGAACGGTGTAGTGATCGGTGGAACCTTTTTTATCGGCACTAATGCTGGTGTGCTGCAGGCGATACCCCTGAGGCGCCTCGCTGTTCATCAATAAGGAATTCCGCGCACTCGCGGGCAAGCAGCATCAGGCCTGGGGTGATCCAGAGCACTATTTCGACGCTGTTATTCCTAACTGCCGCTGGTGTGCTGTGCACACAGTGGCAACGAGGTTCTATGAATACGCAAGTTTCAGTCAACCGGGAAGCAGAGTTTCAGCAGGCCTGGCGAATGGCGGCCATCGCACTTCTGGCTACCAGGTTCGTTCAGGGTTGGATCTTTTGGGGCGGCGGCTCTCGTCGCTTTATCTACGCACCCTCCAAGCTCGACCCCAACGCCGGGCATTGGATGGCGTACAAGTTTCAAACAGCCATGCCCGGTGCCATCCTCGGCACGGATCATCTGGTGTCATGGCTGCTGCAGCACTTCGTATTGCTCTACGTCGCCATTATTGTGTTCAGCGCCGTAGAGCTGATCGCTGGGCTCATGTTGATCACGGGTACGCTCACCCGCCTCGCGGCCGCTGTTTCGATCTGCTTGGCTTTCGTGCTGATGCTGCTGTTCGGCTGGCAAGGCGCGACCTGCATCGATGAATGGACCATGGCGGCCTGCAATTTCGCGATCGGCGTAACGCTGCTACTCGCTGGCGGCGGCGCGTGGTCGGTAGATAGCTGGCTCGCACGGACGCGACCCCGGCTCGCCCACGCGGGCTGGTTTCAATGGCTGGGAGGTAGCTCGGCTTGGCCGATCAGCGACCGGACCTTCAAGAAGGTGGCTGCGATTCTCATGGCGGTCAGCGTGATCTTCATCGTCGGGACCTACAGTTACTACCGCGGGTCCGTTTTCACACCGTTTCACTCGGGGCCGGTGAGCCCGTCCAAGCACCACTGGTCGCTCAGCCAAGGGGTCCTAACAGCGCAAGGGTCGGTTACATTCAAGGCGTACGTGAACGCGGGTACGCCAGCAGAACCTTCGAACGTGGTGCGCGTCACGCTCTCAACCGGCGACGGCGCGATCATAAGAACTTGGACAGGAGAGCAGCTCGCCAAGATGGCGAAACAAGCCTTCCGCAATACCTACGACTATCAGAAGATCCACGCTGGACCGTTCGGGATGGTGGGTCCGGTTGGCGCTATGGCCACGATCACCTTGCCGGCCAATACAACGGGGGCCGCCATGAAAGCAGGGCGTTACATGCTACAACTGACTTCCGTAAACGGTCATTCGTGGTCGCTTCCTCTCGCGCTCCCGTAACTCGCCGCTAGGGTTGGCACTTTGCGCGAACGCGCCCGTCGCCACGAGCAACAAGGCCACCGGTTCACCTTCAGCAGCTCCGGCTCTATCTGTTCTTTCATTTCCTGCAAGTCTAATACTCCGCATGTTTGAGCTGTCTTGATCCCAACGTTTTCTGGCCGGCTCAACTGCCGAGAAATTTGGAGTTAGCAGCGTTTTCTCCGAGTGTTGTCTCGTAGCGTACGCAACGAGGTAGTTTCTGCCATAGCTACGCCATAGTTCACGCGCGAAATCACGAGCCCTGACGCTTCACCACGCGAGAGCCGATTCTTGTAAGCGCTTGATCCGGCGCACGTATTTGCACGTGATCGAGCGCGATTGAATGGTCCCGGCATCCTTAGGGGGGACGCTCTATCCATCTGAGCTACCGGGGCCCAAGTGCGAAATAATAGCAGCGCGTACTCGCTGTCCGCAGCCGGTCGGCCAGGCTGTGCGTCCCGCTGCCGGTATTTGGAGCGCGCGTTCCCGGCTGGGATAAAATGGTTCCTGCAGGCCGGAACGCTGGGGCCGGAGCCCAATAAGCGTACCGCACCCTGTCGCAAACCGCAGCGAACTATCGGCGGGTGTGGTTGTCTATGAGCCAGATACGTAGCCTTGGGTCTCTCGCGCCTGCCCCCTCGGGGCAGCGCACCGATATCGACCAGATGCTGGTCGCGCGGGTGCAACGCGGCGACAGGGCGGCATTCGATGCGCTGGTACGCAAGTACCAGCACCGGATTGTGAAACTGGTATCTCGATATGTGCACGACAGCAGCGAAGCCCTGGATGTGGCTCAAGAGGCCTTCATAAAGGCGTTTCGCGCGATTCCCGGCTTTCGCGGCGAGAGTGCGTTTTATACCTGGCTTTACCGCATTGCCATCAATACCGCCAAGAACTATCTGGCCGCCGAGAGCCGACATCCCCTGGACCATGACGTCGACCTTAGTGATCCCGAGCAGTACGAGTTGCAGGCACGTCTCAGCGACCTGGATACTCCCGAGCGCCTATTGCTTACCGAGGAGATCCAGCACACGGTGGAGCGCGCCATTGACGAGCTCCCTGAGGATCTGCGCACCGCGATCGTACTGCGCGAGATCGAGGGCATGAGTTACGAAGAGATTGCCCAGACCATGTCCTGCCCGGTGGGCACGGTGCGCTCGCGGATTTTCCGGGCACGTGAGGCGATCGACGGCAAGTTGCGCGTGTTGCTGGACTGACGGAGGAACGCGGTGACTGAAAGATTGCGTGCACAGATCTCGGCCTTGACGGATGACGAGTTGCCGTCGGGCGAGCACGAATTGTTGCTGCGGCGTTTTGCTGTCGAGAAATACGTGTGTCGTTGCTGGGAACGCTACCATCTGATCGGCGAGGCCATGCGCAAGAATCTGCCGGCGGCGGATACCCGCGGCTTCGTCGATCGCGTGATGCGGGCGCTCGAGCCGGTGCCGATTCCGGTGCGGCACCGAATATCGAGCCGTCTCGGGCAGGCAGCGGCGGGCGTGGCGATCGCGGCCTGCGTAGCGGTGGGTGCGATCGGCGGGCTGCGCTATCACAGTCTGCACCAACAAGCATTCGCCCAGCCGGCCAATGTGGTGCCCGTCGCTGCGGCGCTGCCATCGAGCCTCGCAGTGTACGGGAGCGTCCGTAACGCGGAGTGGAACGGAACCTCGCCTGAGGTACGCGCGGAACTCGGTAACTATGTCATCAGTCACGCAGAAGCCGGTTCGGCGCTCGGGCAGCAGAACATGTTGCCGTATTTCTTTGTTTCCAGTTTCGAATCGCACGCGGCGCCAGCCCGCACGCCGCCGAACTCGCCTCGTCCATGACACCTGCGCTGGCGGCCTGGGCGCTGTTATTTCCAGCACTGCTCCTCATCAACCCGGCTACATGTGCCGCGGCGGCGGCCGGCGAGACACTCAGCGCTGAGACCTGGCTGGCACGCGTCAACACCGCGTTGCGCACGCTCAATTACGCCGGTACTTTCGTCTATACCCACGGCGATCAGATTTCCAGCGTGCGCGTCATCCATCGCGGTGATGCTGAGGGCGGCGTGGAGCGGCTGGAGTCGCTGAACGGTCTCCGGCACGAAGTGATTCGTGATCATCAGACCGTGGAAAGCGTGTTGCCCGAGAGTCGGCGCGTGTTGATGGAACGGCGCGCGGCCAGCCTGAATTTCCCCACGGCGCTCGTGGGCAAGGTCAATGCCACCAAGCTGGGCGCGGACTACCGCCTGGAGAATGTCGGTAGCGGCCGGGTGGCTGGCTTGCACTGCCATGTCATCAGTGTGTTACCGCGCGATCAATACCGCTACGGTTACAAGCTGTGGATTGATGTGCATACCGGCATGCTGCTGCGCTCGGATCTTCTCGAGCAGGACGGGCAGGTGCTGGCGCGGGTAATGTTCACTTCGTTGCGCTATCCGCACGCTATCCCCGACTCGGCACTCACGCCTACCGAGATCCGTCCCGGCTTCGTCTGGATCCGGCAAGGCGACGATGAGAAACCTGCACCGGACGAGACGGATGTGCATTGGCAGGTGGGCCGGCTGCCTCCGGGTTTCACGCTCGCCTCGCAGGACGTGCAGCGTATGGTCGGCACGCACCGGCCGGTGCGGCATTTTGTGTTCAGTGACGGGCTGGCCACGGTGTCGGTGTTTGCCGAACCCGCCGGTTACAACGCGCATGCCTTGCTCGGACCTTCCAGCATGGGGCCGGTCAACGCTTTTGGGCGCGATTCCGGAGGGCACCATCTGACCGTCATCGGCGAGGTGCCGGCCGACACCGTCAAGATGGTCGCGGATTCCATGCGTCCGGTCGGAGTGCGACAGCCGTGAACCCCGTACCACGTCAAGCACGGTCCATGCGGACGCCAAAGGCGGCGTAACCGCGGAAACACGACTACGTGTCGAGCTCACTGACCCTTTATCACCGGCAAGGCTGCCACCTTTGCGAGCAGATGCTCGCCGAGCTTCAGGGCCTGTATGCCGCCGACGTCGCAGTCGTGACCGTGGACGTGGATAGCAATCCGGAGCTGCGGGTGCGCTACGGACTCGAGGTGCCGGTGCTGGCGGCCGGCAGTGAAATTCTCTGCCGCGGCCGGCTCGACCGCGAGAAACTCGAAGAATATCTCGATCGCGGCTGAGGGGCACGGCCGGTATAATGCGCGGCGGGCCGGATCCGGCCGGTATCGAAGTACCGGCGGCTGGCACCGCCTATCCACCCCATCATGAAGCTGAGCTCGCCTCGCGCACTCTGATCCCACGGCATGCAGAAACTCCGCAATTTCTCCATCATTGCCCACGTGGATCACGGCAAGTCGACGCTCGCGGATCGCTTCATCCAGATCTGCGGGGGCTTGTCGGCGCGCGAGATGGGCGAGCAAGTGCTCGATTCCAACCCCATCGAGCGCGAACGCGGCATTACCATCAAGGCCCAGAGCGTTTCGCTGCATTACGCGGCGCGCGACGGTGAGACCTACGAGCTGAATCTCATCGATACTCCGGGGCACGTGGATTTCTCCTACGAGGTGTCGCGTTCGCTCGCGGCCTGTGAGGGCGCGCTGCTGGTGGTGGACGCCTCGCAGGGCGTGGAAGCGCAGAGTGTCGCCAACTGCTACACCGCGATCGATCAGGGCCTCGAGGTGGTCCCGGTCATCAACAAGATCGACTTGCCCAATGCCGAGCCGGACAAGGTGGCGCAGGAGATCGAGGACATCATCGGTATTGAGGCCCGCAACGCCTTGCGGGTGAGTGCTAAAACCGGGGCTGGCGTGGTCGAGCTGCTCGAGGAGCTGGTGCGCCGGATTCCACCGCCCAAGGGTGATCCGCAGGCTCCCTTGCAGGCGCTCATCATTGATTCTTGGTTCGACAATTTCGTGGGTGTGGTGTCGCTGGTGCGCGTCATGCAAGGCAGCGTGCGTCTGCGCCAGAAGCTCCAGGTCATGTCCACCGGCCGCAGCCATGAAGTGGACCGCGTGGGAATCTTCACTCCCAAGATGCAGGACCGATCCGGACTCGGCACCGGCGAGGTCGGGTACGTCATCGCCGGTGTCAAGGACATCGACGGTGCTCCGGTCGGCGATACCCTGACCGACGCCGTGCGCCCCTGTGCGACGCCGCTGCCCGGATTCAAGCAGGTACAGTCACGCGTATTTGCAGGCCTGTATCCGATGCGCAGCGAGGAATACGAAAACTTCCGCGAGGCCCTCAAGAAATTGCGGCTCAACGACTCGGCGCTGCACTTCGAGCCCGAGACTTCGACCGCGCTGGGGTTCGGTTTCCGTTGCGGGTTCTTGGGCCTGCTGCATATGGATATCGTGCAGGAACGCCTCGAGCGGGAATATAACCTGCAGCTCATCACCACCGCACCCACCGTGGTCTACGAGGTGTTGACCGCCCGCGGCGAGACCTTGTATGTGGACAATCCCGCGCGGCTGCCGGGGGTGGACCGTATCGCGGAAATCCGCGAGCCCATCATTACCGCGAACATGCTGCTGCCGCAGACCTACGTGGGTGCAGTGATTACGCTGTGCGTGGAAAAGCGCGGAGTGCAGAAAAAGATGAGTTACCACGGCACGCACGTGACGCTGGTCTATGAACTGCCCATGAACGAAGTGGTCATGGATTTCTTTGACCGCCTGAAATCGGTCAGCCGTGGCTACGCCTCCTTCGATTACAATTTCACACGCTTTCAGGCCGCGCCGCTGGTGAAACTCGACCTGCTGATCAACGGTGAGCGCGTGGATGCGCTGTCAAGCATCGTGCACAAGGAGCACGCCTACGCCCAGGGGCGGGCGCTGTGTGAGAAAATGCAGGAGTTGATTCCGCGCCAAATGTTCGAGGTGGCCATCCAGGCGGCCATCGGCTCCCACATCATTGCGCGTACCACGGTAAAGGCGCTGCGCAAGAACGTCACCGCCAAATGCTACGGCGGTGACGTCACGCGCAAGCGCAAGCTGCTCGAAAAGCAGAAAGAGGGCAAGCGCCGCATGAAGCAGATCGGCAGGGTGGAAATTCCGCAGGAGGCCTTCCTCGCGGTGCTCCACGTCGGCAAGAAAGCCTGAACAACGCACGGCGAGAGCGAGGTACGCATGGATTTCAACTTCGAAACGATCCTCACATTATTGACGCTGTTGACGGGGCTGGTGTGGCTCGCCGATGTCGCCTGGCTCGCACGCCGGCGCGAGCGGCGCGCGATGCCGGCCGGCGGTACGCAATCCGTCCCGCAGGATGCCAAGAAGCCGCGCGCACCCGTATGGATTGAGTATGGCCGCTCGTTCTTCCCGGTACTGCTCGTGGTGCTGCTGCTGCGCAGTTTTCTGGTCGAGCCGTTCCATATTCCATCCTCGTCCATGATGCCGACACTACTGGTCGGCGACTTTATCTTGGTCAACAAGTTCGATTATGGTCTGCGGCTGCCCGTCACCCACACCAAATTTATTCCCATCGGCGAGCCGCAACGTGGCGACGTGGTGGTGTTTCACTTTCCTACGCGCTCTGCTACGCGGCATTGTGCCGGCGACGAGCCCTGTCTCATGGAGATTCAGCAGTCGGTCGGGACCGACTTCATCAAGCGCATCGTCGGTTTGCCCGGAGACCATATCGTTTATCAGGGCGAGACGCTTTACGTGAATGGCGTAAAGGCGCCGGACAAGTCCCTGGGTCTCTACCAGGGGCCGGACTTGATGGGTGCAGTGCTGCACCAGGAAACCCTGGGCAAAGCGGTCCACGACACGCTGATTCTGCCCGGGCAGCCACACCGGCAGGGCGAGTGGACAGTGCCGGCGCACGATTATTTCGTCATGGGCGACAACCGCGACAACAGCTGGGATAGCCGCTACTGGGGCTTCGTCCCCGAGAAGGATCTGGTCGGTAAGGCGTTTTTCGTATGGATGAATTGGGACGCCGTGCTGCACCCTATCCGGGATGCCGCGCTCTGGCACCGTTTTGGTAAAGTAATACGTTAAATGCAGCCGCGCGGGGGCTGCAATCCAATATCCGGGGAGACGGGAACATGCAGAAAAGCAGGCAGAGGCAGCAAGGGCTGACGCTGATCAGTTGGATAATCGTACTGGCATTGGTGGCATTCGTTTTCTGGTTTTGCTTCAGCTTGTTTCCGATTTACTACCAGTATTACGCCATCAACAGCGTGGTGAGGAAAACCGCGGAATCGGTGAGTGCCGGCGAAACCGCGTCGCAGATTCTCGGCAGCATGGACATGAAATTCACCATTAACGGCGTGCAGGATCCGGATCTGACGCCGGAGAAAGTCGTGAAAATCACTACTGCACCGGATGGCACCTCGATGATTTTGACGCTCGACTACAATGCACGCACGAGTTTCATCGGCAACGTGTTTCTGTCGGTGCACTTCCACAAGACCTACACGGCGGTATCGCATTGAGCGAGCCGCTGGCGGCGCTCGAGCACGCGCTCAATTACCGGTTCCGTGACCCCGCGCTGTTGGAGCGTGCGCTCAGCCACAGCAGCAGTGGCGCCCTCGACAACGAACGCCTGGAATTCCTCGGCGACGCGGTACTCGAGGCCGCGATTTCTGCCGACCTGTTTTTTCGCCATCCCGATCTCGATGAAGGCACGCTGTCCCGCTGGCGTGCGGTCCTGGTCAACGGCGAAGCGCTCGCCGCAATCGGGGCAGGGCTTGCGCTTGGCGGCTATCTGCGGCTCGGCACCGGCGAAGCCAAGACCGGCGGGCGCGAACGCCACTCCAATCTGGCCGACGCCCTCGAAGCGGTAATAGGTGCGGTATTCGTGGACGGCGGCTTCGAAGATGCGCGCCGCGTCATTCACGGCATCTTCGTCCCGCGCCTGAATGCCGAGCATGCCCCAGCCGCGCTGCTTGACGGCAAGAGCCGTCTGCAGGAGGTGCTGCAGGCGCAGGCTCTGGCGTTACCTGCGTATACCGTGACCCAGGTGACCGGCCTTGACCACGCGCAGACCTTTCGTGTGCGCTGTGAAATCGCGGCGGCGGGCATCTGCACCGAAGGTACCGGTACCACACGGCGCGCCGCCGAGCAGATGGCCGCGGCGCGCGCTCTGGAGCGTTTGCGGCATGCCTGAGACGGAATTGCACTGCGGCTTCGTGGCACTCGCGGGTCGCCCCAACGTGGGCAAGTCCACGCTCGTCAATGCGCTGGTGGGCGCGCCGGTCAGCATCGTGAGCACCAAGCCGCAGACCACGCGGCGGCGGATTCTCGGTATACGCACTACACCAGCCTGGCAGATCGTGCTGGTGGACACTCCGGGCCTGCGCAGCGAAGCCGGACACGCACTCGAACGCCACATGAATCGCACCGCCATGCAGGCCGCCGCGGATGCGGATGCCGTGCTGATGGTGGTTGAAGCCGGGCGCTGGAGCGCGGCCGATGATTACGTGCTCGAACGCTGCTTGCGACTCGGCCGGCCGCTCGCACTCGCGGTGAACAAGATCGACACGCTGCACTCCCGCGACGAGCTCCTGCCGTTTCTCGAGGCTGCCCAGGCGCGCGCGCCGTTCCGTTGCCTGGTGCCGGTGGCGGCGCGCAGCGGTGAGAATCTCGCGCGTCTTGAAACGGAACTGGCGGCGATGTTGCCGGTATCAGCCAAACTGTTCCCGGACGGGCAAGTCAGCGACCAGACACAGACGGTGCAAGCGGCGGAGTGTATCCGCGAGAAACTGCTGAGCGTACTCGAGCAGGAACTGCCGTATTGCATTGCGGTCGGCGTGGAGGAGTTTGCTTTGCGCGACGAGGTGTTGCATATCCAGGCGGTGATCTGGGTAGAACGCGAGGGCCAGAAGGCGATTGTCATCGGCCGCGCCGGTAGCCTGCTGAAGCGCATCGGCCGTGAAGCCCGCCTTGAACTCGAGCAGCGTTGGCGGCGCAAGATATTCTTGCGGCTCTGGGTCAAGGTGCGCAAGCGCTGGACCGACGACGATCAGGCGCTCCATAGTCTTGGACTGGATCCGCCGTGAAACGCGGCGAACGGGTGGCACTTGCGCCGGCCTTTATCCTGCACCGGCACGCTTGGCGCGAGTCGAGCTCGATCCTCGAGATTTTCAGCCGTGAGCATGGACGGTTCGGGATGGTGGCACTCGGCGCGCGGCGCCCCAAAACCATATGGCGCGCCTGGCTCAGGCCGTTTCAACCGCTACTGCTCTCCTGGGTGGAGGGGCGTGAACTTGCGACTTTGACGGGCGCCGAGCCGCAGGCACCGGCCGCGCCGTTGTCGGCCGATGCCCTCATGAGCGGCTATTACCTGAACGAGCTGCTGCTCAGGCTTGTAATGCGCCACGATCCACAACCGGAGCTTTATGATTGTTACGCGCGTGCCTTGGGCGCGCTTGCCGAGTCGGTGCGCCCGGTGCTGCGGCGTTTCGAGAAGGAGCTGCTCGCGGCCTTGGGCTATGGCTTGAGCCTGGAGCGCGACGCCGCCAGCGGCAAACCCCTCGAGGCGGGCGGCTGGTACCGCTATGCGCCGGAACGCGGACCGCTGCGGGTCGCCGCGCCGGACGGTACGGGGCTTGTGGTGCATGGCGCAACGTTGCTCGCACTGGCCTCTGGAAATCTGCTGCAGCCCGAGGTGCTGCGCGAGGCCCAACAGGTGACGCGCGCCATGCTGGATGTGGTACTCGACGGCCGTCCCTTGCGGACCCGCGAGGTGATGCGCGGCTTCGGCCGTTTGCATCTCGGCGACCCGCGTCAGGAGAGTTTCACAAATGGCGAAGGCGGTTGAGATGTACAGGTTGATTGAACTTGGCGTGAATGTCGATCACGTTGCGACGCTGCGCGAGGCGCGCGGTACCGGTTACCCGGATCCGGTTCAGGCCGCGCGGGTTGCCGAGGATGCCGGCGCCGACAGCATCACCGCACATCTGCGCGAGGACCGCCGGCACATCCAGGAGCGTGACATCGAGCGCCTGCGCGAGGTGTTGCAAACGCGCCTCAATCTCGAGATGGCCGCCACCCCAGGACTCGTGGATTTCGCCTGCGGGTTGCGGCCTCAGGCTTGTTGTCTCGTGCCCGAGCGCCGCGCGGAGCTCACCACCGAAGGCGGACTCGATGCCCAGGCACAACGTGCGACGCTGGCGCCACTCTGTGCGCGCCTCGCGACGGCCGGCGTGCGCGTTGCGCTGTTCATCGATCCGGAGGCGGCTCAGATCGAAGCGGCCGCGGCACTCGGCGTGCCCACGGTCGAGTTGCACACCGGCCGTTATGCCGATGCCGCCGATGCTTCCGGCCGCGCGCGGGAACTTGAGCGGCTGCGCCAGGCCGCGAGGCGGGCCGTGAGCTGTGGGCTCGAGGTGCACGCGGGTCATGGTTTGAACTACCACAATGTGGTGCCGGTGGCTGCAATTACCGAGCTCACCGAGCTCAATATCGGCCACAGCATCATTGCACGCGCCGTGTTCAGCGGTTTGGCCGAGGCCGTGCGCGAGATGCGCCGGATACTCGGCGAGGCACGCGCGGCGTGATCTACGGCGTAGGTGTCGATCTCGTGGAGATCGCACGGGTGCGCGCCGGCTATGCGCGTTTCGGCGCGCACTTTGCGCGCCGCATTCTCATGCCCGAGGAGCTCGCCGGATTTGAGCAGAGCCGTAACCCGGTGCGCTTTTTGGCGACGCGCTTTGCAGCCAAGGAAGCCATCGTCAAGGCGTTGGGAACCGGTTTCCACCACGGTGTGTGGTTGCGGGATGTGGGTCATGTGCCGGATGCCTGGGGCAAACCCTGCGTGATTTTTTCACCGCGTGGCCGCACTCTGTGTGAACGTTTGGGCACCGGCTTGGCCTTTGTCAGCTTGAGCGACGAGGCCGGGCTGGTACTCGCCTTCGCCGTGATTCTTAAGAAGGTAGCGACGGGCTGAGTTCGCCGCGTTCGAGGGCCGCGAGCGTCGTGGCGATGTTTCCGGCGATGGCCCGGACTTGGGCTTCGAGCTGGTCGGCGTTGCCGGCGCGCAGCCGTTGTTCGAGGCCGGTGCACACGCTGCGCAACTCGGCGAGACCGCAGAAGGCGGCGGAGCCGTTGAGCTTGTGCACCTGTTGTCTGAGCTGCTCGAGATCGCGTGCCTGGAGCGCGGCTTCGATGGCGCGTTGCTGTTCGGGCAGGTCCGCACGCAGCATCTGACGCACGACCGGGCGCAGGCGGCCGAGCGCCACATCCAGGCCCTGGTTGGCGGACGCGTGCACCGCGGCCTCCGCCTGCGGCGCCGGCACCGCGTGCAAGTAGTGCAGCACGAGTTCCCGGAGTGCGGGTTCCTCCAGCGGTTTCATCAGCCAGCCGGACAAGCCGGCGGTCTGCAGTTCCTCGCTGGACTTGTCGCTGCGCATCGCGGAAAGCGCGATCACCGGTATGTCGAGTTGTCCCGCGAGGCCGGCCTTGAGTTTGGCGGCCACCTGCCAGCCGTCCTCGTCCGGCATTTGCATATCCAGCAGGATCAGCGACACCGGGTTGTGTTCCACCAGGGTCAGCAGTTCCTTGCCGTTCCGGGCTTCGAGCACGCGGGCGCCGTATTTTTCCAGCAGCAGCCGTTCGAGCAGGCGGTTGATGCGGTTGTCGTCCGCTACGGCGAGCGTATGGCCGTCGAGCCCCAGCGGTACTGCTGCGCGCGGCGGGGCCGGCAGGCGGCGTTCGACCTCACGAAAGGCGAGCGCTTCAAGGCGCTCACCAAGCTCGGCCTCGCTTACGCACTTGGCCATGCAGAAGGCCGAGAGCTGCCGGCCCACCTCGGCCTGCAAGTCCGTGTTCACTGAATTTACCAGCGCCAGCCGTGGCAAGGAACGCACGCACTGGGGAACGGCGGTGGTGAGCGTGTGCGGGTTGCGCAGATCGGTGAACGACAGGCCGAGCAACAGCGCGGCGAACGCCTCGCCGGGCGCATCGTGCTCGCAGGCCGCGCGCAGGTCCGCCGCGTCTGCACAAAGCTCGGCGCTCCAGCCGAGCCGTGCGAGCCGTGCGCCAAGCGCAGTCGCGGCCTCCGGGTTCGGCTCGTATACGAGGAGACGCCCACGGCCAGGAGCGGCGGTAAGCGCGGGTAGCGGCTCGACCGGCAGCGCGATGTGCATGCGGAACTTGCTGCCTTGGCCGGGACTACTTTCGAGTGTGAGCGTGCCGCCCATCAGCTGCACCAGACGTTTGCTGATGAAGAGTCCGAGGCCCGCACCTTCGTGCTGGCGGTCCGCCGCACTGCGCACCTGCGAGAACTCCTGGAACAGGCGGCGCTGATCCTCCGTACTGATGCCGATACCGGTATCGGTGACTTCCAGCGTCAACGGCAGCTTGCCATTTACCGGCGCGGCCGCGCGTGCGCTGAGGGTCACGGTACCGGTATCCGTGAACTTGATAGCATTGCTCATCAGGTTGGTAAGCACGCGCAGGAGTTTGATACGGTCGCCTTCGAGTCTCCCGAGATCGTTGCCATCGGTGTCCAGCACTAGCTCGAGTTGCTTCGCGTAGGCGTCCATCGCATGGGTGCTGACGATGTCTTCAAGCAAGCTGCGCAGTACGAAGCGTGAATTGCGAATGTCGGAGGCGCCCATCTCGAGGCGCGAGGCATCGAGGATATTGTCGAGCAGTGCGAGCAAGCTGCCGGCCGATTGACGGATGGTGGCGAGGTAACCGCGCTGGCCTGCGTTCAGGGGCGTGCGCGCCAGGAGCTCGCCGAAGCCGAGCACGGCGTTCATCGGGGTGCGCACTTCATGGCTCATGTTGGCCAGAAACTCCGATTTTACGCGGCTGGCTTCCAGGGCGCGCTTGCGCGCCAGATCGAGCTCGACGCTCTTGATCTCGAACTCCTCGAGGGTGCCGCGCAACTCGGCGGTCGCCTGATCCACTTGCTCCTGTAATTCTTGCTGCGAGCGCTCGGCACTTGCGGCCATGCGATTGATGCCGGTTTCGAGCTGGCGCAGCTCGCCTCCCGAGCGCTCGGCCACGCGGATGCCGTGCTCACCGGCGTTAAAGCGCTGCACCATACCGATGAGCCGTTCAATTGGCGCTACGACACTGCGGCTGATGACAAGCGCAAGCAGAATGCTGAACGCGAGACACAAGGCCAGAATCAGCGCGCCGCTCATGATGATAAACGCCTGGCGTTCGGCAAAATGTGTTTCCGAGAGTCTTACGGTGACCGTGCCGATCACGCCCGTGCCGTCGCCATCCGGGCTGGTGTGGCTGCGCAATATCGGTCGGCTGAAGGTGAGCGAACCCTGAAAGCCGGTTTCCGCGCCGATGCGTCGTGCAAGTACGTCGGTAAAGCTGCGCTCGCGCGCAATGGGCTGCTGCACCTGGGCGAGTACCTGATGTGCGCTGTCGCTGATAGTGACCGACTGGATGCTAGGCTCGCGCAGGCTGTTCTGGGCGAGCGCCTGCAGAGCTTCGGGATTGTGGGTCAGCACGCCGTAGAGGCTGGCCGACGCAAGCTGGTCGGCCATGGTGCGGCCGAGCGTCAGTTGCGCCGCCTTGAGGTCGGTGACGCGGCTATGCACAAAGTAGCTGCTGAGCAGAACGCCGAGCGTGATCACCGGCAGCAGCGCGAGCAGCAGCACGCGGTTGCGAATGCTCCAGTTGCGGATCATGCCAGGCCTCGCGTGGCGCCAACGCTTGGCCTGTTCGGGATATGCATCGCGATGGTACCGGCTGTCATGGCCGGGATATGGTGGAGTTTTCCCCGGCGAGGGTCAAAAGGGCGTGTGCGCCGGCGAGGCTTTGTTACACTGGCAGTGCCGCCCACGGAGCCGCGCCATGACCGTTTTGGCCTTTGACATCGAGACCATCCCGGACCTCGAGTCCGCACGCCACTTGTACGGTCTCGAAGGGCTTTCCGACGAGGACGCCGCGCGTGCCATGTTCCAGCGCCGCCGCCAGGAAACCGGGGGCAGCGAATTCCTGCCCTTGCATTTGCAGCGGGTGGCGGCGATTTCCGTGGCTCTGCGCGAGCGCGATGAGTTTCGCCTGTGGTCGCTCGGCACGCCGGAATCGGACGAGGCCGAACTGGTGCGGCGGTTCTTCGAGGGGGTGGATAAGTTCACGCCGGAACTCGTGTCCTGGAACGGTGGCGGGTTTGATCTGCCGGTGCTGAACTACCGGGCGCTGCGCCATGGCCTGAGTGCGCCGCGCTACTGGGAAACGGGCGATAACGACACCAGTTTCCGCTACAACAATTATCTGGCGCGCTTCCATTGGCGGCACACCGACCTCATGGATGTGCTTAGCGGCTTCCAGCCGCGCGGCGCGGCGCCGCTGGATGAAATCGCGCAAATGCTCGGTCTTCCCGGCAAGCTTGGCATGCATGGCAGTCTGGTGTGGGATGCGTGGCTCGCCGGCGAGATCGGCCGGATCCGTGAATATTGCGAGACCGACGCGCTCAACACCTACCTTATATATGTGCGTTTCGACTATCTGCGCGGCCGCCTGGATGCCAAGGCTTACCGCGCGGAGTGCCAGCGGGTGCGCGAGTATTTGACGCAAGCCCCACAACCGCATCTGCAGCAGTTTCTCGCGGCCTGGTCGCCGCGATTCGACGCGCTGGTGGATAGATGAACGCCTGGGTCGAGAGCCCTGGGTACACGCTGGCGGCGCTGCGACCGCGCTGCGCGCACTACGCCGAGTGTGGCGGTTGCGTCGTGCAGCATCTCGCACGCGAGGTGCAATTATCGGTCAAGCAGGAGCATCTCCTGCGGGACCTCGAAACCATCGGCCGAGTGCGGCCAGATGTGGTTTTGCCGCCGGTTTACGGCCCGGCGTGGGGCTACCGGCGGCGTGCACGGCTCTCGGCACGCGGCGCGGAACCCGGGCACCGGGTGCGGATCGGTTTCTCGCGCAAGGACGGGCGCGGCGTCACATCGACTGAGTGCTGCGAGATTCTCGACCCGCGGATCGGCGCGCACATCGGTGACTTGGCGCGGCTGCTGTCGACGTTGAGCGTTGCGGCGCACATCCCGCAGGTCGAGGTGGCCGCGGGCGAGAGTGCTGTGGTGTTGCTGTTGCGTGTACTCGCGGAGCCGAGCAGTGAAGATTGCAAGCGGCTGCTGGCGTTCGAGCGTGCCCATGCGCTGCGTTTCTATCTGCAGCGCGGCCGGGCGAGCGAGAGCGTACCGCTCGCGGGCGGGCCGGCGTGCCTCGATTATCGTTTGCCGGATTGGGATCTGCGGCTCGAGTTCAGCCCCGGAGATTTCATCCAGGTGAACGCCACGATGAACCGCGCGTTGATCCGCCAGGCCATCGCGCTGTTGGCACTCGAGCCCGGCCAGAGCGTGCT
>JBOIBB010000164.1:0-4591 GCA_050739335.1 Gammaproteobacteria bacterium | reverse complement strand
CTTGATAGATCAGGGGCTTTAACGCACGCAGAGTATGGTGGCCGGCCTTGATTACCAAGCTCCCTTGTGAATCCAGGAAAATACGCTCGGCCCCCGCAATCCGGAATCGGATTTGCCGCGGATCGGCATGCGGGGCAACGACCAGATCATATTCAAGCCGATTGGGATTGCCGTAGACAATCCAGTCAACACCGGGATAGATGTCCCTATAGCGAACCGCCGCGTAATTGGTTACCCGGATGTGCCAGTGCTTCGGGTTATTGCCGATGAAGTAGTTGCTGATACTCGCGAGCCGATCTTGGGGCGCGAGCGATGGATCCGTGTTTGCATGGAGCGGGCGCATGGAGACCAGAACCGGGGCCGCCAGGATATCGTGAGTGCGCCGCCGCGCTACAAGTGCGATCCGATGAGACCGAACCGCGCTCGGCGCTTCCAGTTTCAGTATGAGCCCCTGCTTGGTCAACCCGATCATGTAGCCGTGGGCTCTGGCCAAATACTTGATCCGGGAGGGGGCTTGGCCTATGTTCGGCTCGAAACGAATTCCTACTTTCCGTATAGCCGCAACCAGACGATCAGCGGACGCCGTACGCTGAGCATGCAGTGTGGGAGCAGGCGTCGGCTCACCCTGTATGGCGACAGCCGGCAAAGCCCCTACTGCGAGCACCGCAATTGCGACGCTCGCAGTCCATGCTGTTGCCATCCTAATTGCGCTCATGCGTTTGCGACTTAAAACTGTTTTTGCGCCACCCGGGGTTCCTGCTCCCTGGCGTTCCGGCACAACTCTGGGTTTAGTTTCGCAGCCTCACCACCAGGGCAGGCATTACAGATAGCCCCCGTGAACGAGGAAGTGTCATACGCGCTCCAGACACTACCGTTGGTGGCTCTCACCCGGATACCGATATCCACGCGCGAGGGCACGTTTATCTCATGGGCAAGGTCCGGCCCCTCATACGTTTCGTTCCAGCCCTGCGCCCCAATTTCAGCGTCAAGCTCGTAGTCTCTGGGAACGGAATCAGGGGTGCCAGGGCCAGCGGACCAATCTACATAATAGGTGTCCACGACGCCGATGCATGAAAAGTATTGCGCTTGAAGACCAACTGGGCTAGCCACCTGTGCAGACGGGATATTGTTGGCCAGCTCACCGACTATCAGGCTCCCCCAACCGGTCGGATAGTCCCAGCCAGTCAACGCGCTTTCGCCATTGTTGTCACCGGAGGTGATGTCGTGAAAGTCACTTGCGTAATCGGACGCCGCTGCGGCGTAGATCATCGGTGCGGCGAAGCCGAGGTCTTGGCCCCGAAGCTGCAGGATGCGAGCCCAAGCACCCACAAAAATCGGCGAGGCCAAACTGGTACCACCAACAAACGGCGTGGACGTTCCGCTCACAATTATGGTGGCGCCGGAGGCATCATCAGCGTCGAAGGCGATGTCGGCCACACCTCGAAAGTAAGTGTTTGTGTTCGGGCCTATGCCTATTTGCCAAGCCGGTTGATCTTCTTCCGTACTCGGGCTGCCGCCAGTCGCGCCATATTTATCGTTCCATACCGTTTCGCCCGCCCAGGTCGTGTTGCCCGTCGTGTACAAGCTGGTGCCGCCTACTGCAACTACCCATTGTGAACTCGCGGGGTATAGCGGTGTGAGCGTGCCGTTGCCACATTCATCAGCGCCGAAGTCGCCTGCAGACGCCGAAAAGGTTTGCCCTTGGGCTGCCCCTTCTCTATATATGGTGTCATCTGCTGCCATCCCTCCGTCGTTGTATGCAGTGGTTTCGCATTCGCCGAACGACATATTAATCACCTTGACCGCATCATCCGATACCACAGTGTTAAAGTTCGAGGTATTGTCAGCTTCGCTCTGCAAATCCGCACCGTCGTAGAGTACCAAGTGCTGTATGCCGCCCATGGCCACGATGGTTTGGCTATCCAGATCCCACTCGTCTAAATTCGGGGTGGCGGTGCTTCCTGGTCCGACTACGGTAACACTCACGGCAGGCAAACCGTTGGCGCCCGTAAAATCCTGTAGATCACGCTCTACCGGTACCATGTTGCCCGCGGTAACGATACCAACCGGTATGTCGGTCGCAGCCGATAAACTGTTAGCGTCATAGATAATTGGAAAATCTGTCGGATCGTGACTCACCTCCGAACCACCACCGCAGGGGGTGTACTTCGGTCGTAGATGATTCTCCCCCATATTGAATGAGAGTATGCATCACGTGTACTGTTTGCAGGCCAAGAACTGCGTTCACTTTGTTTTTTAACGCGGCTGGTATGTATATATCGGACGAGTTTGCGAAAGCGTACCGCCCGTGACGAGTAAGCACCTGCAAAAAAGTGGTGTGGAAAGCGCTGCCGGCAACGCTGGCGGGAGCGTCGCCGGAGACCAGAAGTCGATTCGACGAGATCGTGATGTTGATAAATCCGGCAGCACGCATAAAGGCCGCGACTTCCTGTGCTTGAGTGATTGTCGGCGAGTATTCGGCAGTAAACTGCGCTGGCGTCAAAATCGCATGCTGAGGATTGGCCAGAAACGCATCAAGTTTGGACTGGTCGGGTAATTTCAGCGCAATGACCACGTGCATCGGCTGGGTTGGTACCAGAGTGCCCGTCACTGTTTCACCCGTTCGCAATTGGACGGCGTGCTGAATGGCAGTCAACGCAGACTGGGCTGGAGCTGGCACACTACTGGTTTGCGCCAGCACGCTACCGGAACCAAAAAACAGCAGACCTAGAGCGAGAAGCGAGAAGCGAGAAGCGAGAAGCGAGAAGCGAGAAAGAATCTAGCAGACTCTTGAACATGACATTACCCTCCAAGTTGTAAGTTGACCGACTTCTCAGGGGCCTTCTTCGAGCTGGATTGAGCTGATCGGAAAGCGGCGGGAATGGGCCAACGCTGCCACTATCGCGTCTCAAGTATAGTTCAGAAAATTGGCACTCTTGGGCTGGAACACTCAGAAAGAATCTCGCCGCACCACATATATCAAAACACTTGAAAATCATTTACTTACTGAGGGAGTACAACCAATCCCGGGTTTACCAATGCGAATTTTTACGTGAGGCATCTCGAAAGCTGACGGCAGACGCAACCCCGCGTGTGAACGTTTCAGCCATCCAGGCTGAAATCGCTTTGCGCGTGCTCCAGCCCGGCACGCGCTTCGCGCCATTCGCGGCTCGCTTGCAATTCCGCATACACAATCGGAGCGCGACCGTGCAAGCGCGCGAGCCGCCATTGGCTCAACGGCCGCGCCTCGATTGGTAATTCGTCAAGAATCGCGGCGACTCCGGCGTGCTGGTTACATACGGGCAGCATGTCACAGCCGGCCGCGAGCGCCGCGCGCGCACGCGCCGGGTAATCACCCAACTCGGCGATGGCGCGCATGCTCAGATCATCGCAAAATACCGCGCCCTTGAAGCCGAGCCGACCACGCAACTCATCTGCGACCCAGGCCCGAGAAAGGCTCGCCGGAGCCGCGTCCACCTGCCGGTACACCACGTGCGCCATCATGACCGAGGGCAAATCCAGAGCGATCAGGCGCTCGTAGGGCTTGAGATCATGGTGGCGGACATCTGCAAGCGGGCGCTCGTCCACGGGCAGCATGTGATGCGAGTCGCCAGCGACCGCACCGTGCCCGGGGAAATGCTTGGCGGTGGCCGCCATGCCCGCACGCCGCATGCCCAGCAGCCACGCGCGTCCGAGTTCGGCGACGGCCTTGGGGACACGGTGAAACGCCCGGTCGCCGATCACTGCACTCACGCCGGAGTCGATATCCACAACAGGCGCAAAGCTCAAATCGATACCAGCAGCACGCAACTCAGCAGCCATCAGCCAAGCTGCATCTTCGGTCAGGCGCAAGGCCGTCTGCGGATCGCGATCGTACAACACACCATACCAATGTGCGGGCGGCAGCAACGTAAAGCCCTGACGGAACCGCTGGACCCGTCCGCCTTCCTGATCCACCGCCACGAGCAAGGGCGGCGTGCGCAAGCCGTGTATCGCATCGACCAGCGCAGCGAGTTGCCCGGGCTCAGCATAGTTGCGCGTGAACAGGATGACCGCACCGACTCGCGGGTGGCACAACAGCTCCCGGTCTTCGGCGTCGAGGCGGTAACCGGCGATGTCCACCATCAGCGGGCCGAGGCTCACCCGCTGCGCTCCAGTGCCGCCAGCGCTTCAACATGTGCGGTGTGCGGAAACATGTCGAACACGCCGACCGCCGTCAGCCGGTAGCCGTAGACATTGACCAATAGCCCGGCATCACGCGCTAGCGTCGCCGGATGACAGGACACGTACACGATGCGCGGCGGGAGCCGGGCTCCGAGTGCCGCGAGGACTTCACACGCACCTGCCCGGGGCGGATCGAGCAGCAAGCCTGCGTAGCTCCCCGCGAGCCACCCGCCAGCGAGCGGTGTGGCGTACAGATCCGTGTAGTGGAACTCAACATTATGGAGATTGTTGAGACGCGCGTTGGCGCGCGCGCGTTCCACCAAACGCGCCTCGCCCTCGATGCCCACCACCTGGCCCGCACTGCGCGCCAGCGGCAGACTGAAATTGCCGAGGCCACAGAACAACTCGAGCACGCTCTGGCCGGGCT
>JBOIBB010000163.1:0-2414 GCA_050739335.1 Gammaproteobacteria bacterium | reverse complement strand
GGGGCTGATGACCCTGCAGGCCGCCTCGATGGCGCGCGGGAAATCCGGTCAAGTTTGGCAGCGTCGTGAGTGAAACCACTTCTGGCAATCCCGCACCGTCCAGCGAATCGGATTCGGACGCCATCGACCTGCGCGAGCTCGTCGCGACGCTGCTCGATGGCAAGTGGTGGATCGCGGGCTTTGCGGCGGTCTGCCTTGCCATCGGCCTCGCGCACGCGTTTCTGGCGCGCCCCGTGTACCAGGCGAACGTGCTGCTGCAGATCAAAAAGCCCACCGACATCCTCTCCGGCCTCAACAAGATCCAGGAAATGCTCGGCGCGCCGCCGCCCGCGGCGACCGAAATCCAGATCATCCGTTCACGTGCGGTGCTGCTGAACGCGATTGCCGCGCGCAACCTCACCGTGTCGGCCGAGCCTGCGGAATTTCCGCTGATCGGGCGGTTTTTCACTCGCGGCGATCCGAGCGTCGAGATCGCCTCGCTCGGAGTTCCCGAGAACTGGTACGGCAAGACACTCAGGCTGGTCGCCTCCGGCAATAACGGCTACACGCTCTACGATCCCGCGGGCACGCCGCTCTTGCAGGGCCAGGTGGGCCGGGCGGAAAGAACGGCCTCGGTGGCGGACGATGCCAACATCGATGTGACCGCGCTCGATGCACACGCGGGTACCGTCTTCAAGCTCGTGCGCGAGCCCGCGCTCGATGTGTACCGCGCGCTCAACAAGAAACTCGGCGTTGCGGAGCAAGGCCTCGACACCGGAATCCTCCTCATGACGCTCGAGGGTCACGATCCCGCGGCTATTGCGGCTACGCTCAATGCGATCGCGGATTCCTACGTCACCGAAAGCTCGCGCTTGCAGGCGCTGCAGGCCACGAAGAGCTTGGGGTTCATCAACCAGCAACTGCCGCTCCTGCAAGCGCAGGCCAACCAGGCGCAGGCGGCCTTGAGCGACTACGAAACCAAGCAGGGCCGCGTGGAATTGAGCGTGGAGGCTCAGGCGCTGCTCAATCAGGCCGCCCAGGTACAGGAACAAATCACCAAGGTGGATTTGCAGAACGCGGCCCTCGCCCAGCAGTTCACCGCCAACAACCCCACGATGCAGGCGATTGACCAGCAGCGCGCGGGACTGCTCGCGCAGAAGTCCCAGATCGAATCCGCCATCCGCAGCCTCCCCCAGACCCAGCAGCAACTCGTGGCGCTCACGCGCGACGCCAAGGTGGCGAACGATGTTTACAGTTACCTGCTCGGCAAGGGCGAACAATTCAAGATCCAGAAGGCGGGGAGTATCGGCAACGCGCGCCTGATTGACTTGGCGGTGCCGCCCATCAAACCCATCGCGCCCCGCAAGGGCTTGGAAGCAATTCTCGCGCTGATCGTCGGCCTGTTCCTCGGCACCATCGTGGTGTTTCTGCGTCGCGCGTTCCTGACGGGCGCGAGCGACCCGCAGAGCATCGAGCGTGCCACGGGGCTGCCGGTGTATGCCGTGATCCCGCACAGCCGCGAGCAGCAGGTGCATGCGGTGCGCCAGGGCGCGGCGGGGCACCGCCATCACCGGCTCTTGCTCATGAGCTTCGCGCCCGAAGACGCCGCCGTCGAAGCGCTGCGGAGCCTGCGCACCAGCTTGAGCTTTGCGCTCGCGGGCGCGCGTGACCGGCTGGTGACCATCGGCGGCTCGCGTCCGGACATCGGCAAATCTTTCATTTCGGCGAACTTGGCGCATCTGCTGGCGGGCGCGGGCAAGCGCGTGGTGATCGTGGATGCGGATCTGCGCCGCGGCCGCCTGCACGAGTACTTCGGCGCGAAGCGCCATCCCGGGCTTTCGCAAATCCTCGTGGGGCAACGCAGTCTCCAGCAGTGCCTCGTGCATTCACCGCTCCAGAGCCGGGTGCTGCTCTTGCCCACCGGCGTGTTGCCGCCCAACCCCTCGGAACTCCTCATGGGGCACCGCTTGTCGGCCGTGTTGAAGGCGCTGCAGGAACACAGCGACGTGGTGTTGATCGACTTGCCGCCTTATCTCGCCGTGACCGACGGATTCCTGATCGCCGCCAAGGCGGCGACCAATCTGGTCGTGCTCAAGGCCGGCCTGCACCCGATGCGCGAGATCGATCATGTTGTGAGTCGCATGCGGCAGAACCATATTGCAGTGACCGGCTTCGTGCTAAACGACCTGTCGCCAAAGACAGCGCACTACGGCTACCGGAAATACGGCTACGCCTATTCGTACAAGTATTCGAAACAGAAGCCGTGATACTCGCCGCGAGGCACTGTGCTTTCATTGAGAGCCGCAGTTTCTCTTATGGGAGCGGTGGTGACTGCCAGGGGTGAGCTGCGTCAGCAGCGAACGGGCATACAGGGGCTCATCGCAAAGCGATGAGCGGGCAACCATGGATGGTTGCCCTGGACCTGAACACGAAAC
>JBOIBB010000162.1:0-4705 GCA_050739335.1 Gammaproteobacteria bacterium | reverse complement strand
GAAGGGTTGCTCGCCGAGGGCCGGTTACACGGTCTCTACGGCATCGTTGTCCCCGGCGGATTCGGCGTGCGCGGCATCGAGGGCAAGATCGCGGCCGCCGGCTATGCGCGCGAGCACCGCGTGCCTTACTTGGGGATTTGTCTCGGCCTGCAGGTGGCGGTGATCGAGTTCGCGCGTCACGTGGCAGGGCTCAAGGATGCGCACAGCACCGAATTCGACAAGGGCACACCGCATCCGGTCATTGCCATGATCACCGAGTGGCAGGATCGCAAGGGCACGCACGAGGAGCGCAGCGAAAAATCAGACCTCGGTGGCAGCATGCGTCTCGGCGCGCAGACCGCACACCTCAAGGCCGGAACGCTGGCGCATCGCGTGTACGGCAAGGATCTGATTACGGAACGCCACCGCCATCGTTACGAATTCAACAACAATTACCGCGAGATCCTCGAAAACAAGGGCTTGGTGGTGTCCGGCGTATCCGTGGACAAGCTCGTGGAAATCATCGAGCTGCCGAACCATCCGTTTTTCATCGCCGCGCAGTTCCACCCGGAGTTCACTTCCACGCCGCGCGACGGACATCCGCTGTTCAGCGGGTTCATCCGGGCCGCGCGTGCTTACGCCGCGGCCCAACCGGCGGAGCTCAAGGCTGCACGCGCATGAAGCTCTGCGGCTTCGAAGCCGGGAACGATCAGCCTTTCTTTCTCATCGCCGGGCCGGACACGCTCGAAACCGAGCAGCTCGCGCTGGATGTGGCCGGTCACCTCAAGAAAGTCACGGCGGGTCTCGGCATCCCCTACATTTTCAAGGGCTCTTTCGACAAGGCCAACCGCAGTTCCGGCATGAGCTATCGCGGCCCGGGGGTGGAGGAAGGCCTGCGGATACTGGCGAAGGTGCGGCACACGGTGGATGTGCCGGTCTTGACCGATGTGCACGAAGATACGCCCATCGAACAGGTAGCCGCCGTGGTGGACGTGATCCAGACACCGGCGTTCCTCTGCCGGCAGACCAATTTCATCCAGCGCGCGGCGCGCTCCGGCAAACCGTTGAATATAAAAAAGGGCCAATTCCTGTCGCCCTGGGAAATGCAGAACGTGGTCGACAAGGCGCGTGCCGCGGGCAACCGCGAGACGCTCGTCTGTGAGCGCGGCTTCTGCTTCGGCTACAACAACTTGGTGGTCGACATGCGCGGGCTTGCGGCGATGCGCAGCATCGGTTGTCCGGTGGTGTTCGACGCCACCCATTCCGTACAGTTGCCGGGCGGGCAGGGGAACAAGTCTGGTGGACAAAGGGAGTTTATTCCGGTGCTGGCACGCGCGGCGATCGGCGCCGGCGTCGCCGGCATCTTCATGGAGACCCACCCCGATCCCGACCAGGCGCTTTGCGACGGGCCGAATTCCTGGCCTCTCGCGTTGATGGAAGAGTTGCTGACTACACTTAAGGAGCTGGATACCGTGGTCAAGCGTCGAGGGTACTTGGAGGGTCGCGCGTGACGCGCTTGGATCGGGAGTATCGCACCCGCCGCATCAGGCTTCCGCTTAACCGGATGCCCGCGCTCGGCGGAATCTCTATCCATGACCTATTGCGGCTATCGCCGGTGCGGCAGGAATTGCAGGGCCGTGGCAAAAATAGCTGAACTCCGGGCACGTGAGATCCTGGACTCGCGCGGCAATCCCACCGTGGAAGTCGATGTGCTGCTTGATTCCGGTACGGTCGGGCGCGCCGCGGTGCCTTCGGGGGCTTCGACCGGCTCGCGCGAAGCCGTAGAGCTGCGCGATGGGGATCCGCACCGTTACGGCGGGAAGGGCGTGCGCAAGGCTGTCGCCAACGTACGCGGCGAGATTCAGCGCTGCGTGCGTGGCATGCGCGTCGAGAACCAGGCGCGGCTTGATCGTGCCTTGATCGATCTTGATGGCACCGGCGACAAATCTCGGCTCGGCGCCAATGCCATTCTCGGCGTGTCGCTCGCGGCGGCACGTGCGGCTTCGCGCGAGCACGAGGTGCCCCTGTACGTGTGGCTCGGCGGCTCACAGGCAGTCAGCTTGCCGCTGCCGCAGATGAACATAATCAATGGCGGGGTACACGCAGACAACAGCGTGGACCTGCAGGAATTCATGATCTTGCCGCTGGGTGCGCGTGATTTTGCCGAGGCGCTGCGCTACGCGGCTGAAGTGTTTCACACGCTCAAGGCGGTATTGCACGAGCGCAAGCTGTCGACCGCGGTCGGAGACGAAGGCGGATTCGCGCCCGATTTACCTTCCAATGAAGCCGCGCTCGAGATCCTCGTGGAGGCGATCACGCGCGCGGGTTACGTGCCCGGCGAGGATATCGCGCTTGGCCTGGACGCCGCGAGCAGCGAGTTCTACCGGGATGGTGGCTATCACCTCGAGTCCGAGGGCCGGGTTTACAGTGCCGGCGAGTTCGTGGATTATCTTGCGAGGCTGGTGGAGCGTTACCCGATTGTGAGCCTCGAGGACGGTATGGCCGAGAGTGACTGGGGTGGGTGGCAGCTCCTGACCCGGCGGCTCGGGAAGCGCGTGCAACTCGTGGGCGATGACGTGTTCGTGACCAACACCCGGATCATCCAGCGCGGCATCGACGCGGGTGTGGCGAACTCCGTGCTCATCAAGCTCAATCAGATTGGTACTGTCAGCGAAACGCTGGCCGCCATCGATCTGGCAGTGGCCTCGGGTTATACGGCGGTGGTCTCACACCGCTCGGGCGAGACCGCCGACAGCAGCATTGCCGACCTGGCGGTCGGCAGCCGCGCGACCCAGATCAAGAGTGGCTCGCTGTCGCGCTCGGAGCGGCTCGCGAAATACAACCAGCTGCTGCGCATTGAGGAAGCACTCGGCCGGCGGGCGCGCTATCACGGCCGCGCTGCCTTGCCCGCGACGGCGCCGCGCGCATGAAGCTCACGGGCTTGCGCTTCAAGTGGCTCTGGCCGGCGGTGCTGATTTTGCTGTTGTTGCTGCTTCAACACGATCTCTGGTTCGGCGAGGGCAACATGCATGACGCCAGCAAACTTCAGCAACAGGTGGCCGTGCAGCAAGCGCAGAACTCGCAGCTCACGCAGCGCAACCAGGAACTCGCGGCGCAAGTGCACGATCTCAAGCAAGGAAAGGCGGCAGTCGAGGAGCAGGCACGCAGCGACCTTGGCATGATCAAGCAGGGCGAGACCTTTTATCAAATCGTGCGCGAGCCTGCGCCCGCGCCAGCGGCGGCCACGCACTGATTTGGACCGCGTAGCGGGTACTGAGTTTCTCTCGTCCGGATTGCAGCGCTGAGTCGCATTGAACCGTACTTTCTCGGCAACTATCCGCGCGCTACAAGAGGTATGGAGAGCCGGCTGCGGTTGCAACGCACGCTCGTAATTCAGCGAATGAAGGTGCTCGCGCCGGTCAACGCGCAAGACACGGGGTGAGCATGCACAGTGCGACATAGGTGTGCAGTCAGTTACACGCGGGATGCGCCGGTGCGTATGCGCTGTTGAGTGTCGTGTAGGGCAGTAACGCTCCGATGGAAGTGGTGTACGGGTTGCTTGAGGCGCAGGCTGCAAGTCTGGGAGACACAGTGCTAAGGGAAATTAAACAGCAGGACATTCTTGAGTTGCGGCTCGAGCGGCCACCCGCGAACGCGCTGAACCCGGAACTGGTGCGGGCCTTGCGTGTTGCGATCGAAGCCGCCCCGCGCGCCGGGGCGCGTGCGCTGGTGTTGTCGGGCGCCGAGGGCATGTTTTCAGCGGGGCTCGACGTTCCCGAACTGCTCAGGCTCGAGCGCCAGGCGATGAGCGATTTTTGGGGCGAGTTCATTGGTCTACTGCGCGCCATCGCACTTTCGTCCTTGCCCGTGGTCGCGGCCATCACGGGTCACAGTCCGGCAGGCGGTGCGGTGCTCGCGATCTTTTGCGACGCGCGCATCGCTGCGGCCGGCGAGTTCAAGATCGGTCTCAACGAAGTGCAGGTGGGGCTCCCGGTACCCGCGGTTATTTATGCCGCCATGAAACGCCTGGTGGGCACACGCCAAGCGGAGCGCATGTGTCTGCATGGCCTGTTGATCGCTCCCGACGAAGCCCTGCGCATCGGATTGGTGGACCAGGTGTTGCCGCTGGAACAAGTGATCCCCGCGGCGCTCGAATGGTGCCGCAGCTTTCTCGTACTGCCACCACAGGCCGTAACCGCCACCCGTAAACTGGTGCGTGCTGATCTGGCTGCATTATTTGGAGAGCTGGGCCAACGCAGCCACGAAGATCTCATGAATGTGTGGTTCAGCGCCGAAACCCAGCAGGCCATGCGCGCGATGCTGGCGGAACTTGCCGCGCGCAAGCACTGAGCCCCAGGGCTCGGGCTGGTTGATGCGCCGTGAGGCACGAATTCCTACGCAACGAATGGCGGCCAACCTGCACAATCTCGCTGGTGCGGACGGTCCAGGATCCATCGCGGCAGCCGCTGCCCGAGCGGCTAAGCAACACTCCCGCGCGGACGATCCTTCAGTTCACGAAGCGGATCGGTATGTGCAACAGGGCGAGTATGCCGAGCACAATCAGCACGATGCCGAACAGGTAGCGCAGCCACTTGAATTTCTGGAACACGGCCGGGCCGAGCAGGATGATGAGGCCGCCGATGATCGTCGCGACAACAAGTACGGTGATGGTGAGCTTGATTTCCACGTCAGGTCTCCGTCGTTGAGTTCGGGGGTCAAACTGAAC
>JBOIBB010000161.1:0-15523 GCA_050739335.1 Gammaproteobacteria bacterium | reverse complement strand
CATTCCCGCGAAAGCGGGAATCCAGGTATTCAAATCCCGGGAGCCTTGCTTCCGCAGGGCTGACTGGCAATGGATTCAATGCAAGGCTGAAGTTTGAACAATACGCGGCACGCAGCAGGCAGCACTTTTCCGCGCATTCTGATCGTCGGCCCCGCCTGGGTCGGCGACATGGTGATGGCGCAAAGCCTGTGTATCACGCTCAAGCAGCGGTTTCCCGATTGTGTGATTGATGTGCTGGCGCCGGCTTGGTCCGGACCACTGCTGGCGCGCATGCCCGAGGTGCATGCGGCCATTGAACTGCCTGTCGGCCATGGCGAGTTTGGTTTCGGTGTGCGCCGTAGCTTGGGGCGTTCGCTGCGTGGCCGTTACTACTGGGCCATCATTACGCCGCGCTCTTGGAAGAAAGCGCTAGTGCCTTTTTTTGCCCACGTGCCAAGGCGCACCGGTTACCGCGGCGAGTGGCGTTACGGGCTCATCAACGACATGCGCCGGCTCGACAAACAAATGTTGCCTTTGGCGGTGCAGCGCTATGTGGCCTTGGGGTTGGAACGTGACGCAGTTTTGCCGTCGCCGATACCGCGGCCTGCATTGCGCGTGGATGCCGCGAACCACGCGCACCTGTTGGCTACTCTGGGCTTGAACACGGCTAAGCCTGTGATCGCCATCGCGCCCGGCGCGGAAGGTCCCGGCAAGCGCTGGCCGGGGGAGCGCTACGCGGAACTCTCGCGGCGGCTGATTCACGGCGGGAAGCAGGTGTGGGTATTCGGGTCCGGCAAAGAGCGCGACTTGGGCGACGAAATCCGGCGCGTGGCCGGAGAGAGTGTCACGAATCTCTGTGGGCGCACGCGGCTCGAAGATGTCATTGATCTCATGTCGCTTGCGAATATCGTAGTGACCAATGATTCCGGACTCATGCATGTCGCGGCGGCCGTGGGCGCACGGCTGGTTGTCATCTATGGTGCGTCGTCGCCGGACTACACGCCGCCGCTCACGGACAAAGCTGAGATTGTGCGCACTCCGCCGGATTTCAGCCGTCCCCGCGATGATGACCGATCTCGGAACCGTACGGATTTTTTCAGTGGGATCACCGTGGAAATGATTGAACAAAGCGTCTTGCGGCCTGAGGGCCGTACGGCCGATTCCAGTTTGTCGTAGATTGAAACGTTGATATGGCAGCCAGGTACGATCCAGAGCCATTGGTATCTCTCGTTTGACTTGAACGACACAGCTTCCTAGACTCCAGTCAGTCTATTTCTAGGTGAGGCCTCTGCACTCATTGCTTTCTTGGAATTGCGAACGCCACGCGACATGCTTGAAAAGGTACGGCGAGAACACGGGCGGCTTTCTTGGGACTTCAACGTAGATAACGTATTCAATTTCTTTGTCACAGCAAATCACATATGCGACTACATCAAGAAGAATAAGTCGGTGAGCAAGGATGTTCTCGACAGTTTCCGTTCCTCACAAGCTATGCTGGATTGTCGAGATCTATGCGACAAAGCAAAGCACCTGCGCCTTACAAAGCGCATAGATCCAGTCACTCATCGAAGGGGCGGTCTGGTGAACGGAGCGCCTATTAACGTATTACGTATAAACGGTGATGGCAGGTGGGAACTTTGGAGTGACAATCGCCACGTTGATATCCAACAGCTTGCCGATAGAGTGTTGGATTTGTGGGATAGATTTTTTTGTGAACATGGGCTTTGAGGTGCTCTAACCACTCGTCCAAGTGGACGCGCGGAAAGCCGCGCGCCGCTTGACTTCACCGTGAGCCCTTACTGGAAATAAAGACCAATGAGCCAGAACAGGAACACCAAGAAGCAGACAGCGAAGAAGGCGAGCCCGGAGTCCCCCGCCAGACTGATCGGCGCCAGGATCAAGGAGCTGGACGATTGGCGCGGTAAGACTCTCGCGCGCGTGCGCACTCTCATCAAGCAGACCGACCCGGATGTCGTCGAGGAATTGAAATGGAGAAAGCCATCCAACCAGACGGGGATTCCGGTGTGGTCTCACGGCGGGATCATCTGTACGGGTGAAATCTACAAGGACAAGGTGAAGCTCACCTTCGCTCGCGGCGCTGCGCTCAAGGATCTTTCCCGCCTCTTCAACTCCAGTCTGGAGGGTAACGCCAGGCGTGCCATTGATATCCGCGAAGGCGATAAGCTTGACGCGGAGGCGTTCAAGGCCCTCGTTCGCGCCGCCGTTGTCCTCAATACAGCGCAAGTTGGGCGGTGAGAGCTGGCGGCGGGTTCCAGCTCACGTCGGTATCAAAGTAGTCGCCATCTACGGCTTCACTCCCGATTACACGCCGCTCCTCGCCGACAAGGCTGAAATCGTCTATCTGGGCCTCGAATGTAGTCCGTGCGTCCAGCGCGAGTACCCGCTCGGTCATACCAATTGTCTCAACCGTAGCAGCGCAGGCATGCTTTAGCAAACTATCTCGTAGAATGTTCTTCGCGATGGAACGGAGGCCGGTGAGCGTTTGACCAGCATGAGCCAGTACACCGGGGATGATATCCATGCAGCCGTCGAGGCGGTATACCGCAACGAATCGCGGCGGGTGCTGGCGACGCTCATTCGATTGCTCGGGGATTTCGAGCTGGCCGAGGAAGCGCTGCACGACGCTTTCGCTGCGGCACTCGTCCAATGGCCGAGCGAGGGCGTGCCGGCCAAGCCGCGTGCTTGGCTGGTGTCCGCCGGTCGCTTCAAGGCCATAGACAAGCTGCGACGCGGCGCGCGTTTCGACGCGCTCGACGACGCAGCCGAACAGGTCGAAGCACTGAGCGACGAGAACGCGGTGCCCGATGCAGAATCGGAAAGTGTCGCGGACGATCGGCTGCGATTGATTTTTACCTGTTGTCATCCGGCGTTTGCGCCCGACGCCCAAGTAGCTTTGACGCTGCGCGAGGTCTGCGGCCTCACCACCGAGGAAATCGCCAGCGCTTTTCTCACCCGCGCTCCAACGATTGCGCAGCGTATCGTGCGTGCCAAGGCCAAGATCCGTGAAGCACGCATTCCCTACGAAGTGCCGGCGAGCGCCGAGCTGCCGGAGCGCCTCGACGCGGTGCTGCGGGTGATTTATCTGGTGTTCAATGAGGGCTATTCCGCATCGTCAGGCGCGTTGGTAACGCGCGCTGATTTCTCTGGCGAGGCCATCCGTCTTGGCAGGCTGCTTCTGGAACTCTTGCCGGAACCGGAGGTGATGGGGTTGCTGGCGCTGATGTTGTTGCAGGAATCGCGCCGCGCCGCCCGCAGCACGCCCACCAGCGAACTGGTGGTTCTGGAAGACCAGGACCGCTCGTTGTGGAATCGTGAGCAGATCATCGAAGGACTCGCGCTGGTTCACCGCGCACTCACCTCGGGCCGCAGCGGTTCTTACACATTGCAGGCGACAATTGCGGCGGAGCACGCACGCGCGAAGAGCACCGCCGCCACTGACTGGAATCGGATCGTACAGTCATACGACACGCTGAACGCGCTGCATCCCTCGCCGGTGGTGGAATTGAATCGCGCCGTGGCTGTTGCCATGCGCGACGGCCCGGCCGCGGGCCTGGCCCTCGTTGACGCCCTGCTCGCGCGCGGCGAACTTGGCAAATACCACCTTGCCCATGCGGCGCGAGCTGATCTCTGCCGCCGGTTGGGCCGGGACGCAGAAGCTCGCGCCGCTTATCAACGCGCGCTCGCGCTTGCTCGTCAGGAGCCGGAGCGACGGTTCCTCGAACGCCGGCTCGCGGAGCTGGCAGCTCCGTCGGCGTAGAAAATCCGCATCCCGCAGTGGGAAACCGGGGCGATCCAGCCCTCGTCCGGCACCCCGGGAATTTTTGTAGAAATTTCTGACAGGCCGGTCCAAATTCCCACGTACCATTCGACTATTGAGTACGAGTAGCCAATTCACATATTAGAGGGAACATGAAGTACCTGTGCCTTGTATATCTCGACGAAAACCGGCTTCCGGAGCTGCCGGATGAGGAATGCGTGGCCTTCGACGCGGGGTTGCGGGCCGACGGCCGCTGTCTCGCCTCCGAGGCGCTGCAATCGGTGAGTACCGCCACCACCGTGCGGGTGCGCAATGGCCAGGTGGCGATCACCGACGGGCCGTTCGCCGAAACCAAGGAGCAGTTGGCCGGGTTCTACATGATCGAAGCGCGCGACCTGAACGAAGCCATCCAGATCGCCGCCAGAGTTCCGCCAGCGCGCGTCGGCAGTATCGAAGTGCGGCCCATCCGGCCGATCCGCGAAACTGACGCAGCCGCAATGGCACAACACAAACACTGATCCATAAACCACTGTGAAGGAGAGACTGCAATGCGTGTCATGGTCATTGTGAAAGCGAGCCAGGAAACTGAAACCACCACCAAGCCGAAGCGCAAGGATCTGGAAGCCATGGGCAAGTTCAATGAGGAGCTGGTGAAAGCCGGCGTGCTGCTGGCCATGGACGGCTTGCATCCGAGTTCCAGGGGCAAGCGCGTGCGTTTTGACGGCACCAAGCGCACGGTGATTGACGGTCCATTCACCGAAACCAAAGAATTGGTCGTCGGCTTCTGGCTGTGGCGAGTGAAGTCCATGCAGGAAGCGGTGGATTGGCTCAAGCGCGCGCCTTGCTTCGATGGCGGCGCCGAAATCGAGATCCGCCCGGTGTTTGAGGCCGAGGACTTCGGCGAGGAACTCACGCCGGAAATGCGCGAGCGGGGCGCGCGAGTGCGTGCCGAGGCTGAGCAGCTTGCCAAGCATCCGCAACGCTAATCCCCTATACATTCAGGAGATCAACATGCAAATCCAACCCTACCTGTTTTTTCAAGGTCGTTGCGAAGAGGCAATCGGGTTTTACAAGAGGGTCCTCGGTGCCAAGCCAGGGAGATTGATGCACTACCAGGACATGTCTGAGCCCCCGCCGCCCGGGATGGTGCCGCTTGGCTTTGAAGGCAAAGTGGTTTATGCCGAGTTCGCAGTCGGCGACACCCGGGTGTTGGCCTGTGATGACTACACGCAGACGGCGGCTGCGTTTCAGGGATTCCGGCTGTCACTGAGTGTCGCCGACGCGGCGCAAGCGCGGCACGTGTTTGCGGCGTTGGCTGAAGGTGGTGAAGTGAACATGCCGCTCGCCAAGACCTTTTTCTCGCCGTGCTTCGGCATGCTCAAGGACCGCTTCGGTGTGGGCTGGATGGTCATCGTGCCGGGTGAGGGTTGATGGGACTTCATAGGAGATAAGGAAATGCAAAAGATTACCCCCTGTTTATGGTTCAACCACAGTGAAGCCGAGGAAGCCGCGCGCTTTTACACCGGCATCTTCAAGAACTCGAAAATCGGCAAGGTGCTGCGCTACGGCCCGGAAGCCGCAAAGCAACTGGGGGTGTCGGCAGACATGGTGCTGACTGTGGAATTCACACTCGACGGCCAGAATTTCACCGCACTCAACGGTGCCGGTGAGATGAGTTTCAAGTTTACTGAAGCAGTTTCCTTGCAGGTGTTTTGTGAGACTCAGAAGGAGCTGGATCATTACTGGGAAAAGCTTGCCGCAGGGGGCGATCCCAAGGCTCAGATTTGCGGCTGGCTCAAGGACAAGTTCGGCTTGTCCTGGCAGATCGTGCCCGCGGTGTTGCCCAAACTGCTTGCCGATCTTGACGCGGAGAAAGCCGCACGCGTGATGCGCGCCATGATGCAAATGAAAAAGCCCGACATCGCCGCGCTGGAACGCGCTTACCGCGGTCCCGAGTGAGGGCCAGTGCTGGACCCCAACAAATCCCGAGGTTGGTGCGCACGACCAACCCCCTCATGAAAGGAGTGTTCCCATGAGAAAACTCAACGTATCCACGTTTGCATCGCTTGACGGCATCCTGCAAGCACCCGGCGGACCGGAGGAAGACCCCACAGGCGGTTTTACCCTTGGCGGCTGGATGTTCAGTTTCGCGGACGAAAGCATGGATATCTCAGCATCAGGTTTCGACGGCAAGGATCGCGAGCTGGTGCTCGGGCGCAGGACCTATGAGATCTTCGAAGCGTATTGGCCTTATCAGCCGGATGACGATTCGATTGCCAAGACGCTCAATGCAGCGAAAAAGCATGTTGCTTCACGCACGTTGAAGGTGCTCCGCTGGAACAACTCGACCTTGCTCCACGGCGATGTCGTCTCGGCAATCATCGCCCTCAAGGCCCAAGCGGGCCCGGATCTACAGATAATTGGCAGCGGTCTGTTGATTCAAACGCTCCAGGCCGCCTCACTGATCGACGAGTACCACGTGTGGACTTTTCCCGTGGTGCTTGGGCGTGGCAAGCGCCTCTTCGACGAGACCGCCAAACCATCGGCGCTACGGCTGGTCCGCTCTCGGGTTTCGACCACCGGCGTCGTGATGAGTACCTATGTACCGGGCGGCGATATCCACCCCGGCTCGTTCGCGAGTGCCGAGCCGAGCGAGAAGGAGTTGACCCGACGCATAAAGATGGCGAATGGGATGTGGTGATTTGAGGAGGACGGTGAAGGTTGGCTTGAGGCAACGGCTGAAACCCAACGGATGTTGAGATCATATTCGGGTTTGTGTCGCTCAATCCCTTCTGCGGGGACGTGTCGCGGGTGACGGCAATTTGATTCTTGAAGGGACAGAGGAGAAGCACGGTGTCGAAACTTTTGGTGCGGAGCTTCGGGGTATCCCTGGATGGATACGGCGCCGGTCCGAGTCAGGACCTTCAGAACCCGCTCGGCGTTGGCGGCCCCGAGCTGATGGAGTGGTTCTTCCACACCCGCGCATGGCGGGAGATGCAGGGCCAGAATGATGGAGAAACCGGTGTGGACAATGGAATTGCCGAGCAGGGTTTCGCCGGCATCGGTGCCTGGATCCTGGGGCGCAACATGTTTGGCCCGGTACGCGGACCGTGGCCGGATGAAAGCTGGCGGGGCTGGTGGGGCGAGGAACCGCCCTATCACACCAAGGTGTTCGTGCTGACGCATCACCCGCGCGCGCCGCTCAAGATGACGGGAGGCACGGAGTTCCACTTCGTCACCGCAGGCATACACAAGGCCCTGGAGCAGGCGAGGGCGGCAGCCGGCAAATTGGACGTGCGCCTCGGCGGCGGCGTCGCCACAATTCGGCAATATCTGCATGCGGGTTTAATTGACGAGTTGCATCTTGCCATGCGGCCAGTGCCGCTGGGTTCCGGCGAGCATTTGTTCAACGGCTTGAATATGCGTGCTTTGGGTTATGAATGTGTGAAACATGTGGCGGGCGAGCGTGCGATGCACGTTTTCTTGCAGAAGCGCATCCAGGTTTAATCGAGCATCTACCCACAGGAGGATTTATGAGTTACGTAGACAGTATGGTGATACCGGTGCCGAAGAAGAGTCTCGCGATCTACCGCCGGCTGGCACGCCGTATGGGCAAGGTCTGGCGCGAGCATGGCGCGCTGGAATATACCGAATACCTGGGCGACGACGTGAAACCCGGCAAGCACACGTCGTTCCCGCAGGCGGTGAAGCTGAAACCGGGCGAGGTCGTGGTGCTGGTGCGGATCGTTTACAAATCGCGCGCGCAGCGCGACAGCGTGTTCAAGAAAGTCATGAGCGACCCGCGCACCCAGATGGAGCCGAAGCAGTTCCCCTTCGACGGCCGGCGCATGTTCTGGGGCGGCTTCAAGCCGATGATTTCTTTGTAAGATGCCCAGATGAAAGAAAACGTTGTTGAAACCGGCACGGCTCAGGTCGCGATGCCTTCGGCGCGTGATCATCGCTGCTCGCGTTCGGCGTGCTGTGTCTCGGCACGCTCATGAACGTGCTCGACACGACCATCGCGAACGTGGCACTGACGGAATTCCGAGAATCGAACCATCGCCGATACGCTCACGCCCGGCGGCGCCGCGCGAGCTCGACGTTTTCCTGCTTCTCCACCAGTTCGCGCAACGTAGTGTCGCCCAGTGCCGTTTCAAAGGCATGATCCAGTTTGCGCGTGATGTCGTCGACGCTGTCGATGGCGCTGATGTAGCGGTCGGTGTCAATCGCGCCTGGCGGACTCAGGCGTACCGCATTGACAATGTCCTTGAGCGTAATGGTACCGAGGTCGCGGCCGGGGAGGTAGCGGCGAATGCCGCCCGAGATCAGGATCACGAGGCCGTGCTCGCGCAGGCGGCCGAGCACGTCGAGGATGGTCTCGGTGGGCACGCGCAGCCGGTGCGCGAGATCCTCGCGCGACCAGGGCGGGCGGTTGCCGTGAAAGCGCCGGCCGATCAGATACATGATGTGCAATGCGAGGCGTTCCAGGGTGCGCCCGCCGATATCCTCATGGCCGTGTCCGTGGCGCACCAGTTCGGGGTTCTGCACATAAAACGCTACCTGTGCGCCCACAAACAGGATCGCCCAGCAGAGGTAAATCCACGCCATGAACATGATGAGGATGGCGAAGCCCGAATAGATCAGGGTCAGGCGGGTGGATGAGACGGTGAGTGCTGCGAAGGCCCAGCCGGCGAATTCCCACAGCAGACCCGCGACGATGCCGCCCGTGAGTGCGGCGCGCACGCGCACGTAGGTATGTGGAATGAATATATAGATGAAGGTGAAAGCCGCGAACGCCAGCAGGTAGGGCACTATTTTGGTGGCGGCGAGGAGCCAGCGTCCGCCGGGGCCGAGCGCCACGATCTGCTGCATGACCGCATGGCTGCTCACGGTGGCGGTGATGGCAAACGCCGCGACCACCAGCAGCGGACCGGTGATCATGACCGTGAGGTAATGCGTGGCGCGTTCGCCGAGGCTGCGGGCCTCGCGCACCCGCCAGACGTAGTTCAGGCCGGATTCAACCTTCTGTACCAGCGCGAAGACTGCATACAGCAGTACCAACAGACCGAGTACGCCGAGTACGCCGACCCGGATGTGGTCCACGAAGTTGATGATGCGGCCGGAGAGGATCTCGCCCCTTTCGCCGAGCGGTGCCAGCAGGTTGAAGAGCACCGGTTCAAGGTTTTCCTGGACTCCCAGGGCCTTGAGGATCGCGAACACGAAGGCGAGGAGCGGCACGATGGCCAGCAGCGTGGTGTACACCAGGCTCATCGCGCGCAGGGTGATCTGGCCCTTGATGAAATCCTGGATCAGCACCTGCAGCAGGCGCAGCGCGAAGAACAGCGCCCGCTTGTGCACCGGCAGCGTGCGCAGGTCGCGCTGCCAGATGTAGCGGTCGTAAATCTGGACGATTCGATTCGGCATGCTGGCTTCGCGGGATTGGGCCCGCGCTATTTTAGCCTCAGGCCGGGCGGCGCTCCTCCAGACGGCTGACGAATTCTCCAAGCAATGCGGCGTACAGCGTGTCGCGGCTCACTGCGTCTTCCACTCCCGCTTCGATATTGGGGTTGTCGTTGACTTCAATGACATACACGCCCTGGTCGTTCTGCTTGAGGTCCACGCCGTAGAGGCCGTTACCGATCAGATTGGCGGCACGCAGCGCCGCCTGCATCACCGGCCGGGGTACGTCGTTTACCGCGAGCGTACGCGAGTCGCCGTCGCGGAACTTGCCGACGCCGTCGTATTTGAGAATCTGCCAGTGGTCCTTGGACATGAAATATTGACAAGCGAAGAGCGGTTTGCGGTTGAGGATGCCAATGCGCCAGTCGAAGGCGGTGTACACGAATTCCTGCGCCAGCAGCAGATCGGATTCCTCGAACATCCGCTGTGCCAGGGCCTCGAGTTGGGCGCGATCGTCGGCCTTGAATACGCCGCGCGAGAACGAGCCGTCCGGGATCTTGAGTACGATCGGGAAGGGCAACTGGTCGGGCAGCGTGCTGAGGCCCTCCTTGCTCACGATCACGGTTCTTGGGCGCGGCACGCGGTGGGCGCGCAAAAGCTCGGCCAGGTAAATCTTGTTGGTGCACTTGAGGATGGAGCCCGGGTCATCGATGACCACCATGTCTTCGTTCTCGGCCTTGCGCGCGAATCGGTAGGTATGGTTGTCGATGCCGGTGGTCTCGCGGATGAAGAGCGCGTCGTACTCGGGGAGCTTGCTGTAGTCCTTGCGTTCGATGACTTCCACGTTGACGTGCAGGTCCTTGCCGGCGCGTATCAGGCGCGACAAGAAGCGCTGGTCCGAAGGCGGCAGGGGATCCTGGTAGTTGTAGAGCACCGCCAGGTCGTAGCGCGCGGGGTTGCGCAGGCGCGGCGTGTGCCAGCGCTTGCTGAAGTACGTCGCCAGCGAACCGGAAAATTGTTCGCATTGCGCGTCGTTCAACTGATTCAGGTGGAAGGCCTTGATTCGGCTGATCGACCACTTTTGTTCGCGTTCGAACTCAATGCGCAGCAGCGGGCAGGGGAACAGGTCGAAGATCTGTTGGGCCACGCTCTCCAGCATCGGGTCGCTGCACTGGCCGAAAAATACCGTGATCGCATAGCTGTCGCGCACCAGACGGCGCAGGCGCTTCTGCACGCTGTCGTCGAGATCGCCCGATTCCAGGCTGTAGAGCGACTTGCGGCTCAATTCGGAGATGGTCTTGATGCTGGGAACAACTTTGTGATGCCGGGCCTCGGCCAGCAGCGAAACGTAGTAGCCGGTGCTGAGGTAAGCGTAGCTGCGGCACAGGTTGATGACCTTGATGCTCTTGTGGCCGAAGTACTCGTGTGCGGCGAGATAGTCTTTGGCGAGCACCACGGTGTGGTGGGGAAGAAGCGTGGTCCAGTCATGGCGGCTCTCGACCACGATGATGTGGCTCGGGGCCGCCGCCGGTTGCGGAGGTTCACTGTTCATAAGGTCCCGTGAGGGTGGTTGGCGAAATCGGGGGAGGCAGCGCGCACGGCCGGCGGCAGCGTCTTTTCGAGACGCAGGGCATCACAACGGTCGGCATAGAAGGCGAGGTAGCGGCCGAAAGCGTGAAAGCCCGAGCGCGCATAGAGTCTGGCGGCGGCATGATTGTCTTCGCGCACTTCGAGCACCAGGCGCCGAGCGCCATGCGCACGCGCGGCGGCCTCGGCGGCCGCGAGCAACGCTTGTCCGGCGCCCCGGCGGCGACGTTGTGCGTGCACCGCGATGGAATACAGGCGTGCATCGGCACAGCCGGCACGAAAGTTTAGGAGCGCGTAACCACGCAGCTCGCCGGACTCGGCATCAACCAGCACGATCGCGTTGCCGCGGGTGAGTAGATGGCGGAAACTGCGGCGCGACAAGCGGTCGCTGTCGAAGGTGAAAGTTTCAAGTTGAACCAAGGCGTCGAGGTCGCCAAGGTTCGCGCGGCGGATCATGCAGGGTGATGACAGGGAAAGGTTTTTGCCTCGGGCAATATGATGGCATAGGCCGTCCGGGGCGTCGAGTGGCCTGGTGGCGCGCGCGACATAGCGCGGGGACAAGTATGCGGCGGATCGGGGAGTTGCGCAGACACGCGCAATACCGGCGTGCGCAGGTGCCCTGACGGCGGGATGGCCACAGTGGATCCACGCCGGCCGTGCGCCGGTTTTGGGGCGGGTGTGCGCTGTACGCAGCGCCGATGTGGTCCCGCGGGGAAGATGGACGGTATCACCTCGACGCGGGCACGTGTGTCTGGCGCACTGGTTACTTGCGGGAGTCCGGCAACTATTGGACACTTCGCGCCGCGTGCCTTGCACTTCGCGGTTGTGCACCGAACCCGCTGTCCAGCGCGACGCGAACACACTACTGCCGCCGCGGCGGCTGCAACGCGTTACAGGATGTCGGTTGCCGGCGAGAGTACAGCGCAGAACGCGGTCGGCGCCGGCCTGCCAATTCGAGGAAGCAGTACCTTATATGTCAGCCGAGAATGCACCCTCACTGTCAATTACGCCTGCGTTTGCCACTCCCATATTCGATACCCGGTTGCCGAACTGCGAGGAGCTGAACCTGCGTCTGCGGGACCTGTTCTTGAAGTGGGAGCAGGATCCGAATCGCAAGCGCAGTTCCGCGCCGACCGGCGTCGCCAAGGTTGAGGTTTATGAAAGTGATTTTGCCCTGTTTTCGAATCCGGAACCGGAAATTCAGGCGCTGCGCCAGTTCTCTCTGAACACGCTGGGTTATCTGATTGCGCAGCTCAACCATTACAGCGGCGAGGAAATGGCGCGGCTCAGGATCTTTGAGCACAGTTGGTATCACCTCACGCGGCATACGGGCTACACCGCCAAACACAATCATCCCATGGCTTCGTGGTCCGGCATTTATTGTGTCGATCCCGGCGATGCCGTGCCCGACAAGATCAACAGCGGCGCGACGCGGTTTTTCGATACCCGCACCAGCGCGAGCATGTATCTCGATCCGGCAAATTCTTACCTGCAGTCACCGTACGGTTTCGGGGATATCGCGTATACGCTGGTGCCGGGCCAGTTCCTGCTGTTTCCTTCCTACCTGTTGCATGAAGTGGCGCCGTACTTCGGTACGCGGGAGCGCATCACCGTAGCCTTCAACGCCTGGGTGCGGGAGGCGGGCGCCCCCGTGGACGTGCCGTCCATTAAACAACGCTGATTGCGGACTCGCTGGACGCCAGCGAGCGTACCGAGTTACCTCCGAAGGACCCGATTCCCTCACGCTCCGTGTTCACTAGTACCTTTGTACTCTGCATTGGCGAGCCACTTTCGCCGCTGTCAGCCGGAGAAATCGCGCGTTTTCGACGCGGATCGTGGCACGTTTGCCTATCAAGCAAGTATTTGTTGCGACCTGTTGGAAAACTGCTGCTTTTGAGCTATACCTATCAAGTGACGGCCGTGCCGTGGTTCGTGAGTGGCACGGGGTTCGTACGCGTCTTACCTGAGTGTTTACACCAGGCAGCCCTTGACAGTTCTTCAAGTTGCAGTGGCAACGGAGGTCGATAATGAACAACAGACTGGTTATTTCATCCACCATCGGTTACATGTGCATCGGACTTACAGCATGGATGGTCATGCTGAGCCCCACTCACTGGGTGGCGGGTGCCAACATGCACGCCATGGCTATGGCGTTTGCCGTCGGCACCGTGGCCCTTGGTGTCATGGCGATCTTGAGCTTTTTCCATGGACGCACGCTCGATGCCATCATTTTCTTTGGCGTCGCGGCTTTCCTGTTGAGCATGCGCCATGGTGGCGCGGGGCACATGGGTATGGGGGGCGATTCCAGCGGCACTATGGGCTGGTACAACCTCATCTGGGCGGTGTTTTTCTTTTACGTCTGGATTGGTTCGTTCAAGGCCGGATGGGCGCGCTCGCTGTTTTTGCTGGCCTTGTGGCTTTCAGTGCTCGCGTTCGCCTTGTTGGGTTGGCTGGGTCTGACGGTGTTTGAATACATCGGCGGATACCTTGGCCTGTTCACCGGCTTGGTGGCGGCCTATATTTCCGCGGCCACGATCATCAATCACGGCGCCGGCAAAAGTTGCCTGAGCCTCGGCGGCCCCCCAGACGCTTCCTGAGCCCGGAACTATACGTGCCGTTATGGGAGGGCGGCGTCAGCGCCGCCCTCCCTGCTTCTCTGTGTAGTCCGTGCTGAACGGGGGCGGTCCCGGTTGAACCTAGCCGATGACGGCAATGCCGGCGGTGCCGGTCAGTTGAGCTGAATCGCGCTCGCGCACTGGTGCGCGGCGCCAGAAAACGGCATGGCACATTGCGTGTAAAATGCGCGTGCAACAAGCTCGCCCCGGTTCAAGGGGCGTTTGCACATCTGGAACACCAAGGAGCATAGGATCGTATGAGACAAGAACAAAAGTGGGTATTGGCCATCGCCGCGGCGGCTCTGGTCACCGCGTCGCTGGGGGCCTCTGCCCAGGACCAAAGCTTCGACAGCCGCTGGTATCTCGCACCGCAATACAGTTACGCGTGGCCGGACAGCAACGAGGGAACCAATAATGGCAGCGGCTGGCAGCTCGATTTTGGCAAGCCGCTCAGCGAGCAATGGAACCTCGAGTTCGGGGTCATCAACTATGACCTCGACTTCAAGAACGGCATCCCGGGCAGCTTTCACCAGACAGAGTACGGCCTGAACGGGCTGTGGTTCTTCAACGACCGGCCGAAGGCATTTGCGCCATTCGTATCGCTGGGCGCCGGTGCCAACAATCAGAAGGTCAGCGGCGCCGGCAGCAACACCAAAGGCTACGGCACGGTTGGGATCGGATTTTTGACCTCACCGTGGAGCTGGGGCGGTGCCATCCGTTTCAGCGTGCAGGAGGTGCATACCTTCGGCAACGGCAACTTCAATGACACGGTAGCCAGTATTGGCCTGCAGATTCCGCTGGGCGCGGCGCCGGAAGCGGCGCCCCCACCGCCACCTCCACCGCCTCCGCCGGCGCCCGCACCTGCACCACAACCGCCGCCTCCACCCGCTCCGGTGCCAGCGCCGGCCCCTGCGCCAGCGCCTCCGCCAGCACCGGCTCCGCAGGAGATCATCTCCCTGCCGGGGGTGGATTTTGCACACAACTCCGCCGTGCTTACGCCCTCTTCACGGGGCACGCTGGACAACGCAGTCCAGACGCTCAAGAACAACATGCACATTAACGCGGAAGTTGCCGGTTACACGAGCAGCACGGGTACCGCTGCCTACAATTTGAAGCTGTCCCAGCGTCGTGCCGAGTCGGTAATGAAGTACTTGGTCGGTCACGGTATTGATGCGGGCCGTTTGACCGCCAAGGGTTACGGCGAGGCCGACCCGGTGGCATCCAACAAGACCGCGGCGGGCCGCGCCAAGAACCGGCGTGTTGAACTCCGCGTTACAAATCAATAACAGATACGGGTATCCAATCGAGACTTAAACGCCCCGCCACGCGGGGCGTTTCTATCTCCAGCCGGCGCGCGTTGCATCGCGCGTCGCGGCGCGCGGATAATCAATATGCACTGCGGCGTGTGCCGCGTGGCGACTGCTTTTTGAAGGATACTGATGCATGTCCGCCAGCCGTGTTTGTGAGATCGAGGGCCGTCCGATCCGTGTATACGACGGGCTATTGCCCCTTCCGGACGTGTATCGCCTGACCGCGGCGATGGAAAAGGGCGCGTTCACACGTGATGAGGTCGCGCGCCCGGAGACCGCAAACTTTCGCCATTGGGCCTTGAATATCCCGCTGGAAACCGCGCAGCGCCTGCCGCTTTACCAGCCGACTCTGGATGCGGCGCGTGAGTTCAAGGCTGGCGATACTTACCGGGTGTACCGGTCTTATTGCAATCACGCTAGTTTCGGCGACATGCTTTTCACGCACACCGACTGCGCACCCGGCAGCGATCAATTGACGGCCCTGTGGTTCATCGCCCCGGAGTGGAACGCGGAATGGGGCGGGGAGACCCTGTTTTTCAATTCCCAAATGGATGCTGAGGTGGTCGTGAGCCCGAAACCCGGCCGGCTGGTGATCTTCGATGGCAGCATCACGCACGCGGGGCGGCCACCGAACCGTATCTGCTACGCGCCGCGCTATACGCTTGCGTTCAAGTTGAAACCCGCCGCCTGAATGTGCGTGGCTGCCGGCCGGGTAGTTACTGGATCTTAGGTCGACATCGCTTCGCGATGTGCCGCATTCAGCTTACGCATGAAAGGTAGCACGGCGAGCGCGACCACGGTGCAGGCGATACCCGCGATCCCCAGCCAATTGAAGAGCCGGGTGTAGATCGGCA
>JBOIBB010000160.1:0-12399 GCA_050739335.1 Gammaproteobacteria bacterium | reverse complement strand
TTGAAAGCCGTGGCGGAACTCTCCCAGGCCTTCGCTCTCGCCGTCCCCAACGAACAGGCGCTCGCCATTCGGGATGAGGTGAGTTTCTTCCAGGCCATACGCGCGGTACTGGTCAAAGGCTCCCCGTCGGGCGAGAAAACCGGGGAGGATCTGGATTTCGCCATTCGCCAGATCATCTCGCAGGCAGTGGTCTCGGATCAGGTGGTGGATATCTTCGCGGCCGCGGGTCTGAAAAAGCCGGACATCTCCATCCTCTCCGATGAATTTCTTGCCGAAGTCAAGGACATGCCGCACCGCAACCTGGCCGTTGAACTGCTGCAGAAACTGCTCAAGGGGGAAATCAAACTGCGTTCCCGACGCAACGTGGTGCAGGCGCGCTCATTTTCAGAAATGCTCGACCAGACCATTCGCAAGTATCAGGCCCGGGCGATTACGACCGCGCAGGTGATCGAGGAACTGATCAAGCTCGCCAAAGATATGCGCGCAGCCAATGCCCGCGGCGAAGAGCTTGGGCTTTCAGAGGAGGAACTGGCTTTCTACGATGCGCTGGAGACCAACGACAGCGCCGTCAAAGTCCTGGGCGAGCCGACGCTCACAAAGATCGCGCGCGAGCTCGTAGAAACCGTGAAGAAAAACGTAACGATTGACTGGACCGTGCGACAGAATGTCCGCGCTCAGTTGCGGGTCATCGTAAAACGCATTCTGCGGAAATATGGGTACCCGCCCGATAAGCAGGAAAGGGCGACTCAGACCGTGCTGGAACAGGCGGAACTCCTTTCCGCTCAATGGGCCGCGTAAGCGCCGCGCCTGACGATCCGCGACTGGCGGTTACTGTCCCACGCCATGAGCGCTCCGTGACCGGCGGGGTTTGGCCGGTACATATCAACAAACAGACGGTGGCTGTTCGTCCCGGCCGAACGCCTGCACATGGATGTGCGGGCCGGTATGCCCGTCAGGGACGACTCGGTGATTGTGACTACCATTAAAGTTGGTGCGCCCGGCGGGATTCGAACCCACGACCCCTAGCTTCGGAGGCTAGTACTCTATCCAGCTGAGCTACGGGCGCCCAAAGGAATTTTAACAGACGCCTCCAGATCGCGCGCTCAGGACCAAGCGCACCTCGCGCGTCATCAGGCCTTCGGCAAGGCAGCCGCTGACTTCCTGCGCCCGAGCACGGCATCCAGGGTCCAACCCCCGCCGCCGCTGCCGACGAGCACCAGGAAGCCGCCGGCATCCGCGAGCTCCGCATAGGCAATGATCTGGGCTTCGAGGCCGGAGGGGTGAATGCCGTAAAAGAGCAAGAGCGCGATGATCGAGTAGCCGGCGAGCACCAGTGCCACGATGCGCACTTGGTAGCCGGCGAGCAGCAGCAGGCTGCCGCCGAGTTCGACCACGATCGAGGCGACCAGCAGAAACGCCGGCACGCCGCGGCTTGCGGCGTAGTGCTCGAAAAATCCGAAGTTGCTGATTTTGCTGATACCCGACCAAACGTAGAGCGCAATGAGAAAGATGCGACCGAGCATGTTGGCCGCGTTGTAGATGTGACGCATGACTTCCTCCAATCAGCCAATGAGGCCGCCAGCCCAGACAGGCGGGTGCGGTTGATCTTGTTATAGCGAGGCGCGCGACAGCGGGCGCCGCGGCGCAAGATAATACGCCTGCCGCCGAGAGCGGGGTCCGGACCAATCGACATGGGTATACACGCTGCAGCACCGCTCGCGGGCAAAACTGTGCTGGTCACCGGCGCCACGAGCGGCATAGGCCTGGAAGCCGCCGTGGTTCTGGCCAAGATGGGAGCGCAGACCGTGATCACCGGCCGCGACCCTCAGCGCATCGAAGCTGCACTCGAGCGCATCCGCAAGGACGCGCCGCAGGCACGCGCTGATGCGCTACAGGCCGACTTTGCCTCGCAGGCGCAAGTACGCAAACTGGCTGAGGACTTCCGCAGCCGTCACGCACGCCTCGACGTACTTATCAACAACGCGGGCGGTGTGCATCGCAGACGCACGCTTACCGAGGATGGCTTTGAGGCCACGTTCGCGGTTAATCACCTCGCTCCATTTCTGCTTACCCGTCTCCTGTTGGACCGCATCACTGCGAGCGCGCCGGCGCGCATCGTGAACGTGGCCTCGGCCATGCACCGGCACGGTGCGCTTGACCTCGATGACCCGAGCATGGCGCATGGCTACAGCATTCTCAATGCCTACGCGCGCTCCAAGCTCGCGAATGTGCTGTTCACGCGGGCACTCGCCGAGCGGCTCGCGGGGCAGGGCGTGACCGTGAACGCCGTGCACCCCGGCACAGTGGCAACGCGCATCTGGAGCGGAGCGCCGCTCTGGGTGCGTCCGTGGCTCGCGCTGTATTCCAAGCTCTTCATGCTGAGCGCAGCAAGTGGCGCGCAGAGGCTCGTGTATCTTGCAACCAGTTCCACCGTTCAGGCCCAGAGTGGCCGGTATTTTGAAAATAACCGCGGGGTCGAACCCGCACCACTTGCCCGCGATGACGCGCTCGCCGCCGCACTCTGGCAAGCGAGCGAGCGCTGGACCGGTGTGAACACCGCCTGAACCCGCGGGCCGCGCGCCGCTATGATGCACGCCATGCTGCATGTATTTGCCCGGCATCCATGAACCCGCTGCTGCACTTTCTGCTGTCGCTCGACTTTCTCGACTGGTGGCTGCTCGCCATCGTGCTCGGAATCGGCGACGTGTTTGTACTGCGCGGCTGGCTGCTCTGGCCCGCGGTCGCAGCCGGCATCGTCGGTTTCGCGCTGATGTCATTCCCGCAGATCACCTGGCCCTGGCAACTCGCCGGCTTCGTGGTCATCAGCGCCGCGGGTATTGGCGAACGCCGCCGACGCGGAGCAAAATCATGTGTACCGAACCCGCCCCCCAAAGCCAGGAAGGAGCCCAGCATGACGAGCTTCTATGATTTTCAGATCAACACCATTTACGGACAACCGCAGGCGCTCAACGAGTTCCGCGGGCAGGCGATGCTGGTGGTGAACGTCGCGAGCGAGTGCGGCTTCACGCCGCAGTACGCAGGACTCGAGAAACTTTACCGGGAATTCAAGTCGCAAGAATTCAGCGTGCTGGGTTTCCCCTGCAACCAGTTCGGCGGACAGGAACCGGGCGACGAAGCCGAGATCCAGAAGTTCTGTCACACCCGTTACGACGTGAGCTTTCCGCTCACGAGCAAGATCGACGTGAACGGCACCGGAGCGCACCCTCTATATAAGTGGCTCAAGTCCGAAACCGGTAGCGCTGACATACGCTGGAACTTTGAAAAATTCCTGATCGGCAAGGACGGCCGTGTACTCAAGCGCTATCCGTCGCGAACCACGCCCGAGGACAAAGGACTACGCCAGGACCTGCAGACGGCGCTCGCGAATCCCTGACAGCGCTGCGATGCATTGACCGTTCACCGCGAGCTGGCCACAGGGTGTTGCTTCACGTTGATTGGCAATGATGAACTTCGGTCCGCGTCTCGATGGCTTGAGTATGCACGAGATTACCCGGACTCCCCTCGCGGCGCTTGCCCGTCGCCCGAGGCGCGCGTAGCATACTCCGCCGTTTCGCCATAACTCCCAACATGTCGGCTGCACTCCATTCCATCCAGGCTTCGCCGAAAATCGGCTTTGTGAGTCTCGGCTGCCCGAAGGCGCTGGTGGATTCGGAGCGCATCCTCACGCAACTGCGCATCGAGGGCTACGAAATCGTCGGCGGTTACCGCGCCGCCGATCTTGTGATCGTCAACACCTGCGGTTTCATCGAAGCCGCACAGAAAGAATCGCTCGACGCGATCGGCGAAGCGCTGGCTGAAAATGGCAAAGTCATCGTCACCGGTTGTCTCGGCAAACGCGCCGACCTGATCCGCGCCGCGCACCCCGGGGTGTTGGCCATCACCGGGCCACAGGATTACGCGTCCGTATTGAGCGCGGTGCACCAAGAGCTCGCGCCTCCCGCCCACAATCCTTACGTGGATCTGATCCCCGCGAGCGGCATCAAGCTCACGCCACGCCACTACGCGTATCTGAAGATTTCCGAAGGCTGCAACCATCACTGCAGTTTCTGCATCATTCCGCAATTGCGCGGCCGGCTGGTCAGCCGCCCGATCGGCGAGGTCATGCGTGAGGCGGAAGCGCTGGTGCACGACGGCGTCAAGGAACTGCTGGTCGTGGCACAGGACACCTCGGCTTACGGCGTGGACATCAAATACGCGGACGGAAGCTGGCGCGGGCATGAATACCGCACCCAGCTCACCGACCTCTGTCGTGCGCTCGCCGAACTCAAGGTCTGGGTGCGGCTGCACTACGTGTATCCCTATCCGCACGTGGCCGAAGTCATCCCTCTCATGGCGGAAGGCAAGATCCTGCCCTACCTCGACATTCCGCTGCAGCATGCCAACGCGCGCATCTTGATGGCCATGCACCGGCCGGCGGCGAGCGCCAAGGCGCTGGAGCGTATCCGCGAGTGGCGCGCACTCTGCCCGGACCTCACCATCCGCTCGACCTTCATCGTCGGATTCCCGGGCGAGACGGAAGCCGAATTTGAAGAACTGCTGGCGTTTCTCGAAGCCGCCGAGCTCGATCGTGTCGGCTGTTTCGCCTATTCGCCGGTCGCAGGCGCCGCCGCCAACGCGCTCGGCGATCCGGTTCCCATTGCAATCAAGGAACAGCGCCGCCAGCGGTTCATGCAGACCCAGGCGCGCGTGAGTACGCGCCGCTTGCAAAGATTTCTCGGCCGGCAACTCACGGTGCTGGTGGATGAAGTTGCACAAAGCCGAGCCACGGCGCGCAGCTTCGCCGACTCGCCGGGCATTGACGGCGTCGTGCACATCGAGCGCGCCGCGACGCTGCGTGCCGGCCAGTTCGCGCAAGTCCGGGTGACGGCCGCAGGCGACTACGACCTCGAAGCCGAAGCGGCCTGAGTCGCGCGTGTATCATGCGGGCAATGGCGTTCCGGAGACGGCCGGCATGAACATCGAGAGCCTGCGCCGTTACATCCGTGACGTGCCGGATTTCCCCAAGCCGGGTGTGGTTTTTAGAGACATTACGCCGCTGCTCGCCGATGCGGCGAGCTTTCATTACGCGGTCCAGCAGCTCGGCAAGCGCGTGCAGCAACACCAGCCCGCAGGCATTGTGGCGGTGGAATCACGCGGCTTCCTGATCGGTGCGGCGCTCGCCTACCAGCTCGGCTTGCCGCTGCAACTTGTGCGCAAGCCCGGCAAGCTCCCCTATCACACGATCAGCACCGCCTATGCGCTCGAGTACGGCGAAGGCCGGCTCGAAGCGCACGCGGATGCGTTCACCGCGGGCCGGCGTTATGCTGTGGTGGACGATCTGGTCGCGACCGGCGGCACCGCGGCCGCGACTGCAGCACTGATGGAAGCGCGCGGCGCACACGTCGCCTGCTGCGGCTTCATCATTGAACTTGCCTTCCTGAACGGCCGACAAAAACTGGCACGCTACCCCGTCGAGAGCCTGCTGGTTTACGACCACGAGTGAGCCGCATGCCGGAGCTGCCTGCAGTCTGCGATTTTGACCACGGCATCAGTGCCATCGACACCGACTACGTGCGTCCACGCCTCGATGCGAGCCACCTGATCGTGCGCGGTGGCCGCGCGGCCTTTGTGGACGTGGGTGTAAATCACTCGGTTCCCAAGCTGCTCGACGCACTCAAGGCCAAAAACCTCGATCCGGGCGACGTCGACTGGGTGTTCCTCACCCACGTGCATCTCGACCACGCGGGCGGTGCGGGTGAGCTGCTGAAACACCTGCCGAACGCCCGGGTGCTGGTGCATCCGCGCGGTGCGCCGCATCTGGTGCATCCGGAAAAGCTCGTCGCCGCGACCAAAGTTGCGTACGGCGCCGCGCGCTTCGCCGCGCTCTATGGCGAGATCGCACCCATTCCGGCCGAACGCATCGAGACCGCCGCCGACAACTCACACTACCGGATGGACGGCAGCGAATTCACCTTTATTCATACGCCCGGCCATGCGCTGCACCACTACTGCATCGTCGATCCCGTGAGCCGCAGTGTCTTCGCCGGCGACAGCTTCGGGGTTTCCTACCGTGCGTTCGACACGAGCCACGGCGCCTTCGTGATGCCGGCCACCACGCCCACACATTTCGACCCCGCGCAGGCGCACGCCTCGGTGGATCGCATCCTGTCTTTCGAGCCCGCCGCGATATTTGTCACGCATTACAGCCGCCTCACCGAAGTGTCACGGCTCGCCGCGGACATGCACAATCGCCTCGATCGCTACGTCGCGATTGCTCAATCGAGCCGCGCCCAAGGCGCCGAGCGCGTCAGCAAAATCAAGGAGCTACTGCACGCCTATCTGGTCGAGTGTCTGCGTGCACACGGCTGCACACTGGACCAATCGAATCTCGACGCCTGGCTCGAGATGGACGTGGACCTGAACGCGCAGGGACTGGCGTTCTGGCTGAATCGCATCCAGCAGTGAGACTCCGCATGCGTGCCGTACAAATCGTCGAACTTGGCCAGCCGCTGCAACTGCGCGAAGTGCCGCTGCCCGAACCGGGACCGGAAGAGATTCGTGTCAAGATCGAAGCCGCCGGCATCTGCCACTCCGACGCGCATTACCGCGCGGGGACTGCAAGCGTGGCGTACCGGCCGATTACGCCGGGCCATGAAATCGCGGGACAGGTGGAAAAGCTCGGGCCCGGCGTCACCGAGCTAAAATCCGGCAACCGCGTCGCGCTCCATTACCTCTGGACCTGCGGGCGTTGCGACTATTGCCGCAGCGGCCTCGAACAGTTCTGCCGCAGCGGCAAGATGCTCGGCAAGCATGTCGACGGCGGCTACGCCGAATACATCGTGGTACCCGCCCGCAACGCGGTCCCGATCGCGGATAATGTGAGCACGGCCGCCGCCGCCATCATGATGTGCTCGAGTTCGACCGCGTTCCATTCCCTGCGTCAGGCGCGTATCGCGCCAGGCGACACCGTAGCGGTGTTCGGCGCCGGCGGCTTGGGGATGTCCGCGGTGCAGCTTGCGCGGATCTGCGGCGCGGCTGAAATCTACGCGGTGGACACTGACAAAGCCAAACTCGCCGCCGCGGAAAAATATGGCGCGCGGCCCATCGACGCCACGCGCGGCGCCGCCGACGGGCAACTGCGCAAAGCTACCCAGGGCCGGGGCGTGGATGTGGCTCTGGAATTCGCCGGGCTGCCCATCACCCAGCAGCAGGCCGTGGCTGCGCTCGCGGTGCATGGCCGCGCGGCCTTGGCCGGCATCACCAAGCAGAGCTTTGCGGTCGACAGCTACGGGAGCCTGATCAACCACGAGGCGCAAATCATCGGGGTGTCCGATCATCTGCGCAGTGAGCTCGTCACCCTCATGGAATTTGCGCACCAGGGATTGCTCGACCTCGAGAGCGTGATTGCCGACCGGCTGGCGCTCGACGCTGGGGAAATCAACCGCCGCCTCGACGCACTCGCGGACTTTCACGGTTACACGCGCTCGGTAATCACGCCCTAAGCCTGCGGCGGCGCCTGCGCGGGCACGTTTCACTCGCCGTCTTTGTCCGACTTTCGCCAGCGCTTGCGCAGTGCCTGCCACGAGCGCAGCAGACCATAGGACAGGCTCACCTTCTCAAGTCCTACGGGAAGATCCGGGAGCGCGGTTATCCACGACGACTTGCTGTAGGCGATATGTTGCTCGGGATAGACGCTGCGGTGGCCGATGATGAGATAGGCCGCAACGCAGGCGCCGGCCACGTAAAGCGTCGAATCCGCGCCGAACATTTCCACCCCCATCAAGATCGCCGCGATCGGCGTGTTCGACGCCGAGGCGACCACCGCCACGAAACCCACGGCCGCGCCGAGCGCCGCGTGCAGCCCGAGCAGGTGCGCGAAGGCACCGCCGGTGACTGCGCCGATCACGAATTGTGGCGTAACGATGCCGGCGTAATAACCCGAACCGAGTGTGATGGCGACCAAGAGCGCTTTCCAGAGAAAACCGAGGTAGGGCATGCTCTCGCCGTGCAGTGCGCGGTCGAGCATCGGCAGACTCAAGCCCAGATACTCGTTCGGCAGAACGAGAATCAGGAGCGCCAGCAGCACGCCGCCCACGGTCGGCATGAGCGGCGGCCACAGGTGATAGTGCTCGCGCAACCAGTCGAACAATTTGTGCGACTGCTGCAGCAGTTCGACGAAAATCCAGGCCGCGGCGCCGCAGAGGATGCCGATCACCACGGTCTTGAAAAACAGGAATTCGGTGAACGCGCCGGTAAAAGCGATGTGGAATTGCGGATAGGGCACGCCCAAGTGCTTGGACACCTCGAACGAGGTGACACCCGCCACAATGCCTGGAAAAAGAAAGTCATAACGGATGCGCCCGATCGCCAACATCTCGACACCGTAGATGGCGCCCGCGATCGGCGTGCCGAACACGCTCGAGAAGCCCGCACTCACGCCGCAGGCCAACAAGCGTTTGCGCAGTTCCGGATTGAGGTGTAGCACGCGGCCAACGCCGGCTGCAAAACTCGCGCCGATGTGCGAGCACGGACCTTCCTGGCCCGCCGAGCCGCCGCAGCCGAGCGTAATGAGCGCCGCGAGCGGCTTGATCCACAAAGTGGCGAACGGCATGCGCCCGCGCTGCTCGTGGATGGCCACGATCTCGTTGTCGTCGTAACCACTGCGGTTGAGCTTGTAGCCGTAGTAAAGCAGCAGCCCGTTGGCAAGACCGCCCAAAGGCAACAGCAGCATTTCGACCCAGAGCGGCGCGAAATAAGCACGCCCGGCGGTCGCGAACAGAATGCGCAGGAAAATACTGCAGCCGACACCGATCAAGCCACCCGTGATGGCCGAGAGCACCAGCCACTGCACCACGGTCGCGAGCATGACCAATGGTTCGGCGAGGTAAAAGCGTCGCGTGGGCGTGGCAGCAAACCGTGTGGGAAGTCAGGCCATTATATCGGGCAGCCTGCAGATGCTTGAAGCGTTCGTCCAATGTATAACCGCCCCGTGAATTCAGGCAACTTGCCTCCGGAAGATGTCATCCGACCGGCCAGACTGCACGCCACTCTCCCATCCCGGGGATGTTGGAAAGTCGCTATTAAGCAGTGTGTCAATCCGGTTCGAAGCGTCCCCGCCCTTCGTGTCAGTAGACACTGCAGCACGGCGGCTTTTTCGCAGGCAGTGAGCGCACCTATCCTGTCGCCGGCAAGTGGTAACGTGCTTTGGCGTGACCAACTTGCCGTTTGATGGCACGGAACGGGTGCCCCACGAGCGTCCGCAGGCTTCCCGATAAAGGGGCCGGCAGCCGGCTGAAGATTGACACATGTATCCAATCAGATACAATCGAAACAATGCTGTATCAGGTTCAGCAAACCGAGACCTTCGCCGCATGGCACCGCGGCTTGGACGACTTGCGTGCCAAGGTGGCGATTGCGCGATGCTTGGAACGTATCGAGATTGGTCTGCTGGGCGACGCGAAGTCACTGGGCGGTGCGGTGGCTGAATTGCGCGTCAACGTGGGGCCTGGTTACAGGCTGTATTTCACAATACGCAGACGTGTTGTAGTGGTGCTGCTCTGCGGGGGGAACAAACGAACGCAGAATGCGGATATCAAGCTGGCGCGCAGGATGGTGAGAGAGGTGTGACCATGAACATGAAAGCCAAGGCGAAACACAAACTTGTTCGGTTTGATATGGCGGAGTTCTTGAACAGCCCCCAAGCCACAGCCGAATATCTCACTCAAGTACTGGCGGATGGTGAGCCTGACGAATTGCTGCGGGCCTTGGGGCATATCGCCAAGGCGCGAGGGATGGCTCGAATTGCTGCGGATGCAGGGATGGGGCGCGAAAGCCTTTACAAAGCACTCGCGCCGGGTGCGCACCCCCGCTACGACACCATATTAAAAGTAGCTCGCTCCCTGGGGGTGCGCTTGACGGCGCAGCCAATTGCATAGCGTCCGGCCGAGATCGACCCCTTTCCGGCCACCCAGGAGCGTCCGCTACAGGGAACGCGAGTAGTCGACGAAGTGTCTTTTGCTCACGCGGTCGCTTGGCAATCTAACGATTGATCGTGGACTTGAGCGTGCATGCGGTGATGGAATGCGCCAGCACCGATCAGCGATAGTCGCGACCATTGGTATAGGCCAACGGGGCGCTGTGTTGGTGTGTCGCATTACATATGATCCCTCAGACGTAGCCCACGTTCTACGGCAACATTGGTGTCGGCGACGGTTTGCATCGAGGCAGGTGTGCATCGCAGGATACTGCTCGCCGTGCTTGAAGGTCACATCGAGCTGGGCTGGGCGTTCGACCGTGCCGTCGGCCTCAAGGCCCCGCCGCCGGATACCGTGCGATGGTTACGCGCGAATCCATCAAAGTGATGGTCAAACCCTGGGCAATCCCCTGTGCCCTCTGAACCGTACGGGGAGCCGATACGGATCATCCGGAACGATCTTGCTGCCAACCCCTTTTGTGCGTCCGAACACACGCCGGCGATACCCGGCGTAGAGTAGATATAGTCACCAGCCGCAAACCCTTTTCGATGCATCTTCCCAACAACCCGAAGAACGTTCCCTTATGAATACCAAGCCATCAAGTTCATCCGGAACAGCGTCGGGGAATCTTCACGACCTGCTTCCGGATCTCGAGAAGCTGTACACCGACATCCACTCGCATCCTGAACTTTCGATGCAGGAGACGCGCACGGCCGGCATCGCGGCCGAACGTTTGCGCGCTGCCGGCTTCGAGGTCACCACCGGCATCGGCAAGACCGGTGTGGTCGGGCTGTTGCGCAACGGCGATGGGCCAACCGTGATGCTGCGCGCCGACATGGACGCGCTGCCCATCGAGGAAGCGACCGGCGCGCCCTACGCGAGCAAGGCCACGGCCACCGACCCCGACGGCAAGACCGTTCCGGTGATGCACGCCTGCGGGCATGACATGCACGTGACCTGGCTGGCGGGCGCTGCCACGCTGCTGGCGCAGACGCGGACGAGCTGGAAGGGCACGCTCATGGCGGTGTTCCAGCCCGCCGAGGAAACCGCTGCAGGCGCACAGGCGATGATCGACGACGGTTTGTTCAAGCGTTTTCCGAAACCGGAGGTGGTGCTGGGCCAGCACGTGATGGTGGGGCCCGCCGGCGCCGTCGGCGGCCGCACCGGCACCATCACCTCGGCCGCGGACAGCGTCCAGATACGCCTGTTCGGGCGCGGCGCGCACGGTTCGATGCCGCAGACCAGCATCGATCCGGTGGTGATGGCGGCGGCCACGGTGATGCGGCTGCAGGGCATCGTGGCTCGCGAGGTCGCGCCTGCCGAAGCCGCGGTGGTCACCGTCGGCGCGCTGCAGGCCGGGACCAAGGAGACCGTGATCCCCGACGAGGCCATCATCAAGCTCAACGTGCGCACGTTCGACGAGGGCGTACGCCAACGCGTGCTGGCCGCGATCACGCGCATCGTGAACGCGGAAGCTGCCGCATCCGGCGCGCCGAAGCCGCCGGAGATCACGCCCCTGGACCGTTATCCCCTGGCTTCCAACGATCCGGCCGCGACCCGGCGCGTGGTCGAGGCCTTCCGCCGGCATTTCCCCGCCGAGCGGATCCGTGAAACCGGACCGGCATCGGCGAGCGAAGACTTCGGGTCCTTTGGTGCGGAGTGGGGCGTCCCCTCGGTGTTCTGGTTCGTCGGTGGCACCGACCCGGATACCTACGCGAAGGCGAAAGCCGCGAACCGCGTCAACGAAATCCCGAGCAACCACAGTCCGCGTTTCCTGCCGGTGCTGCACCCGACGCTCGAAACCGGCGTGGAAACCCTGATGGTCGCCGCGCGCGCGTGGCTGGCGGCATAATCCCGCGCACGAAGGAAAGCCATGCAGCACATCCCCCATCTGCTGCTGCTCGTGCTGGACCTCGGCGGCACGTTCGTGTTCGCGATCAGCGGGGCGATGGCTGCCGTCAAGCACCGGCTGGATATTTTTGGCGTGCTGGTATTGGCCTTCGCCGCAGGCAACGCAGGCGGCATGACCCGCGACGTGCTGATCGGCGCGGTGCCGCCCGCGGCGATCGCCGACTGGAAGTACCTGGCCGTCTCGGTCTTCGCCGGGTTGTTGACGTTCTTCTGGTACCCGATCACGACTCGCCTGGGCCGGGACATCCTGTGGTTCGACGCGATCGGCCTGGCGTTTTTTGCGGTGGCCGGCGCCGAGAAGGCCCTCGTATACGGGATCAATCCGGTGATGGCCGCGCTGCTCGGCATGCTGACCGGCATCGGCGGAGGCATGTTGCGCGACGTCCTGGTCACGGACATCCCGGTGGTCCTGCGCGCCGACCTGTATGCCATGGCGGCACTTGCCGGCGCGATCGTGGTGGTGGGCGGCCATCTGCTGCACGTCTCGCCTGTCGTCGCGACGATCGCCGGCGGC
>JBOIBB010000159.1:0-13726 GCA_050739335.1 Gammaproteobacteria bacterium | reverse complement strand
GCCCAGCACCAGCCCGCGACGCGCGGCATCGAAGGGCTTGAGGCTCTCCGCCAAGAGCTGCAAACCGGCAAAACCCGCCAGCGAGGTACGGTTGGCGAGCTCTACGCCAAGCACCAGCGCATGACGGTGCCAGCCCAATTTCAGCATGCGGAGCGCGCCGAGCAGCGCGTTCGCGGAAGAAGTGCAGGCGGTGTTGTAGGTGTAGGTGTCGCCGGCGCAGCCGAGCGTCTGTTGCACCGTCACGGCGATGTCCTGATATCCGCACAGGGGCATGGGATGAGCATGCTGCGGATTCCAAGCCAAGGCTTGCGCGTACTCCGTTTCCGATTGGCCGACGGAAAAACACGAAGAGCCCACGAACAGCGGCAGCCGCCGGATGTCCGCGGCCGTGAGTCCTGACCGTTCCACCGCCGCGCGCGCCGCCGCCGTCACCAGACGCGAGCAGCGCGCGGCGTGGAAGAGTTCCGCTCCGTCGGGGATGCGGCAAAAAGCCAGACGCAGGGGTTCGGCAAGGTCGTCGAGCGCCACCGTCCCCGGTTGCGCCGGTCCGTAGGGTATAGCGGAGATACAGGTTTCCGTACTGGTGCCGAGCGCACAGCTCAAACCCATGCCCCGGAGATAGGCGCCGCGCATGTGTGCGTCAGGAAAGAATAAAGTCTGCCAGGGTGTTGACGGAAGCGAGCGCCGCGCGTGTCTGGTTGCCGCCGTCAATGCGCTTGCCGTAACGCTGCTTTACCGCCAGGGCGATTTGCAGTGCATCCAGCGAATCCAGCCCCAGCGCGCTTTCGCTGCCGATGAGCACGGCATCATCGGCAATGTCTTCTGGTTGCACAGTCTTCTGGCATTCCTGGATGATGAGCTGTTTGAGTTCGAGCTTGAGATGCTCGCGGTCCACGTGCTTCATCTCCGGCGCGCATTCAGTCGCCAGCCTGCCAGCAGCAGACAGGCCATCCCGAACAGAAACAGCCATAGAGCCTCCCGCGCCACCGTGACAAACCCGCCCTCACGCAGGAACACATCCAGAAAACCTTCCAGTCCCCAAGCCATGGGGGAAAAGTGGCTCAGGGTTTGCATCAAGGGCGGCATCAGGAGACTCGGCACCATGATACCGCCCAGTGCTGCCATGAGCAGATTGGCGACACCGGTGAAAATCATGGCCTGGTCGCTGGTGGATACCAGATTGGCGATCAGCAGCGCATAGGTGACCGAGGCAAAACTGACCGCCAAGGCCATGAGCGTGAGGGCGAGTGGCGCGTGCCCGAGTGTCAACCGGTCACCGCCCAGCCACGGCACCACGAAAACGCCGACGCCCAGCATCAAAATCACCTGCAGAAGATTGATGCCGAGATACGGAAGCAATTTACCCGCCAGCAGAGTGCGGGACCTCAGACCCATGCTGTGCAGGCGCGCGTAGGTACCGAGCTGGCGCTCCTGAACCCAGGTAGTGGAAAGCGGAACCGCGATGAAGAACATGGCGAACAGCAGCCAGGCCGGCACGTTTTGCTGTACCGATGAAGGCCGCCGGTCGTGACCGCCCTCGCGGTACAGCGATTCGGTCAGGAGCAATTGGTCCGCGCTATCAACATCCATCGCGGCGGCAGCCGCAGCTTGACTGCGCAGTTGGGCTTTCAGGGGGCGCAGCGACTGTTGCACGACTACACGCGCCAGCGCGGCGCGCAGCGCGACGGCGAATAATTCGTATACCGCGGGTTCGACGCCGGGTCCCGCCAGCATTTGCACCGGCAATGGCGTGTGACTATCCATGGCGGCGCCAAAGCCCCGCGGGATGCGCACGAGAAACTGCACGCGGTCGCGTTGCACGCACGCGCGCAGGTGCGCCATCGACCCATTTGCCGTGAGACTTTTGAAGTTTTGCAAGCTTTCAAGCCGCTGCACCAGTGCTTCGCTCTGCGGGCTGTGGTCCTCGTTCACCAGGTAATACGGAATGCTCACTCCCTGCTGCAGTGCGAATTTGTTTTGCAATGCCAGCGACATGACCAGGATGAAAGCCGCGGGCATGGCAAACAGCAACAGCAAGGCGTGCCTGTCGCGCCAGAGCAATAGCCATTCCTTGGTGACGAGTGCCAACAGGGGCATGTGCGGTCAGTCCCTGAGTTGCCGGCCGGTAAGCTGCAGAAACAGCTCCTCGAGATCGCCGCAGCCATAACGCACCCGGTTGACGGCCAGGCCGGCAGCGGCGAGCAGCGACAGGATGTGTTGCAGCTTGTCTTGAGTGCAGCTTGCGAGGCGCAATTCGCGTGCCGCGATTTCCAATCCAGGTACCGCATTCAAGGCGCGGCGTTGCGCTGGTGTGGGCTCCGAATCGAGGCTGATTGCCAGGGCACGGGAATCGGCTTGCTCGAGCAACTGTGTCAGCGCGCCGTGGGCCAGCAATCGTCCTTGATCCAATACGCCGATTTCATCACAAAGCATTTCAACTTCTTCCATGTAATGCGAGGTGTACACCACGGTGGTGCCCTGGGCATTGATGTGTTTGATGGTTTCCAGAATGAAATGCCGCGATTGCGGATCAATACCCACGGTCGGCTCATCCAGGAACAGAAAACGCGGCGGTTCAGGAGTCCGATCGCGAGATTCAACCGCCGCTTGAGCCCGCCGGACAGATGTTCGGCGCGTTTGGTTCTGAAATCGCGCAGTCCGGTCGCCTGCAAAGCGCCGTTGAGTCTCGTGGGCAGATCGTCCGCGGGAATGGCCAGGGCGGCGGCGAAAAAGCGCAAATTTTCCAGGACGCTCAAGCGCGGGTAGAACGCGTATTCCTGCGGCACCAGTGCGCTGACCGCCTGCACTGTGCGGACCTCCTTGGGCAGGGGCTGGCCGTCAATCCAGACTTGTCCGGACGCGGCCGGCAGCAGGCCCGTGAGAATCGAAATCAAGGTGGTCTTGCCCGAGCCGTTCGGGCCCAACAGGCCGAACAGGCTGCCGGTGCGGATCTGCAGGGACAAATCCCGGATGGCGTGGTGCTCGGCGCGCGGGTAACGGAAATTCAAGGCTTCAACCCGAATCACGCGCCGGTCCCCCGTCTTGTATCCGCCGTGCCGGGTCAGGTCGCCTGATTATGCCGGGAATCCGCGGCGGCGGTGACAACGAACCCCGGATGCCGCTGCTTTCCTGTCAATAGTCGAATTTTCTTAGCACCCAGGCGATCGCGATACCGAATGCGTTCTGATGCCGTTGGCTGACCAGCGGACTGGCGTTGAAACTCGCGCCGCCCAGATTGATGTAGCGGTAAAACGCCCCGAACACCATGTCGCCGTGGCGCCAGCCGAAGCCGAGCGACACGCGGTAACCGCCGCGGCCACTGCCCGCGATATAGGCAGGGCGTGTCGGTGTCGCGTATGGCGGCGCCACGCCATAGATGTAGTTGAAATATCCGCCGGTGGCATACAGCGACGACAGTGTGAAGTCCGCATGGTATTCCCGATCCCCTTGCCCCCATTTGCGGGACAGTTCGATCCAGGGCTCCACGACCCAGCCACGGTGATGCAGTTGCCAGCCATCGGTACTGACTGCCACACGCAGCGGCAGTCCCGCCTCCAATTTGAGGCCGGCATGCTCATCGCTCCATATCCGGTACTTGAGTATCGGGCCGGTTTCGCCGATCCAGCCGAGATTCGGCATGCCGCCGCGTTCCGCGTCGCGCAACGAGTCCACCGGCACCGAGGCGCTGAAATCCACATTCAGCGTCCAGCGATCGTTGTGAAACAGTTTTCCGGTTACGCCTTCGCGGTTGGCATCGAGGTGCGGCGTGTGCACGGTGATGTAGGGAATTGGCAGCAGCAGATTCCAGTAACGCGATGCGCCGGGGTAGTCGGCAAAATGCGCGCCGGCGATACCGATGCCGAGTTCAATATGTATGGTTGGCTGCGCCGGGGGTGGCGCGGTGTTCGCACCGACGCTCGGCGCGGTCCATAGCATCAAGATCACCGCCGGCACCGTGATCACCAGTACCCGGATGCGCATGTGTGCCCGCGTGTGGTTTTCGAGCGTGCTATTGTTCGTGGTGGTACTGAGCTCGTCAAGCAAAACCACATGCCGATTCACGTCTATATCATGTCTGCGGATTTTGCGGCCTGTGCGCCGGCACAGCGGGAACGGGAATTGCTGCCGCAACTGCACTCCGAGGAACAAGCGCGCTACCACGCTTTCAAACATGCGCGCCGCCGGCAGACATGGCTGGCCGGACGCGCCTTGCTGCTCGCCGCGCTCAAACAGCATTTGCACCACGTGGATGCAACTGCTTTGCGAACCGATACTCAAGGCGCGATGCGCTATGGCGACGGCCGTGTGCATGTCAGTCTGAGCCACTCAGGAGATTTGCTGGCGGTGGCACTGTCCGGCATGCCTGTGGGAGTGGATATCGAGTGGCCACGGCCGCGCGCTTGCGTCGCTCAAGCCCAAGGTCTGTTTTCGGATGTCGAAGCACGGTATTTGTATAGCTTGCCAAAAAGCGAATGGCAGACGGCCTTTTATACTTTGTGGACGCTGAAAGAAGCCGCCGCCAAAGCGGCGGGACTATCGATGTGGGATAGTCTGCGGAATACGGAGTTTGATCCTCGCCGCGGGCAGTTTGCCCTGCGCGCGCCGTTTCCGGCCGTGAGCTGGAGCTGCGTGCACGCCGGCATCGAGCCCGGCTGGCGCCTGGCTGTAGCCGCAGCCGGTCTTGATGCGCTGTCAAAAATGAAATGCTGGCGCCGGGACACCGGGGGGCACTGGCAAAGACAAAGCTTGCAACAACCGATGCTATTGCAGCTCAGATGAAACCGGGGTTCCGCGCCTATCATGGGCGTGCATGCCCCAACCAATGCCTGTCATGACCCAGGCCGTGGAACACGCCAATATCGTCAAGCCGAAAATGAAATTGCGCTGGTTGCGATGGCGGCTGCACCATCTCGCGCTCGTCTATATTGTAATTACGGCTATTGGTGTGCTCGCGTTCGGCTGGCCGTGGCCGGTCCTGGTCATTCCCGGCGTGCTGCTCGTGTGGCTCGTGGCCGATGGCATGGCGCGGCCCGGCTCCGGTTTGTTCTATCCCACGGTTACACATGCTGCGCGCAATACCAAGCGCGTGGCCCTGAGTTTCGATGACGGGCCGGATCCGACCGTGACGCCGCAGGTATTGGACATGTTGGCCGCCTATGGCGCGCACGCTACGTTTTTCATCATCGGCAAATCGCTGGCGGCACAACCCGAGCTGGGCCAACGCATGCTCGCCGAGGGCCACGTGCTCGGCAATCATTCCTGGCAGCATTCGCGCTGGCAGAACTTCCGTTGGTTTCGTTGGCACGCGCGCGAGCTGCAACTCTGCGGGCAGGCGATTGAGGCGCTGGACCCGGGCCGACGGCCGTGGCTGTACCGTCCGCCGGTGGGTCTGAAACGCCCGGAGTTGGCGCGGGCCGTGTGGCGGCGCGGACTCACACTGGTCGCCTGGTCGCTGCACAGTCATGACACACGCCTGTCGGATCCGGAACGCATTGCCGGACGCGTACTCAAGAAAATTCGTGGCGGCGACATCGTGCTGCTGCATGATGGCCATGATCTGGCCGGCCGGCAGCGGCCGCAATGCGCTGTGGCCGTGCGCTTGATTTTGCAAGGCTTGCGCGTCAAGGGGATGGAATGTGTGACCATTCCCGAACTGCTGAATCTTTCCGGTGGCGTTCCGCGCCCGCCTGGCTGATCGCGGTAAGTACAGACACGGTTTTAAGGTTATCTCCGGTTCCGCTCTTGCCAGCATGGCTGGAACCGCTACCATAGCCTCCCGGAATCGTGCGGCGGGCGTGCAGGCATTTGCGGTCGCACGCATACCGGCGGATTTTCCTCGGCACCCGAAGCTATTTTGGAAAGAGAGTTTCCCATGGATGCACAGGGAGTTTTCCAGACGCTCAAGAACACGCTGGTGGAACAGTTCGAACTGGACCCCGCAAAAATCACCCCCGAAGCACGGCTCCAGGAGGACCTGGACCTCGACAGCATCGATGCCGTGGACATGATCATCAAGCTCCAGGAGATCACCGGCCGCAAGGTGCGGCCTGATGATTTTCACGGGGTGCGTACCGTCGCGGATGTGCAGCGCGTTGTCGAAAAGCTGTTGGCTACGCCGGCATAAGCGGCGCTTGAATCATTTTCCTGCGGTGTTGCAGTACCGGTGGTACGGAATGATCCCCCAGCTCCGGTCGGGAGGCGTTTGATGTTGCGGCGCGTCGTCGTGACCGGCATGGGCGGGTTGACAGCGCTCGGCCACGACTGGCCGAGCATCGGCGCAAATCTGCGCGCGCGCCGTTCCGGCGTGCGCCGCATGGCCGAGTGGGACCGATACACCGACCTCAACACTCGCTTGGCCGCGCCGGTCGCGCCCTATACGCTGCCGCCGCATTACAACCGCAAAAGCATGCGCAGCATGGGCCCGGTGGCGGTGCTGTCCACGCGCGCCACCGAATTGGCGCTCGCTGACGCCGGGTTGCTCGGCGATCCGCTCCTCAAGTCCGGCCGCACCGGCATTGCCTACGGCGCCTGCTCGGGCAGTGCCGAGCCGATGATCGCCTTTGGCCGCACCGTCGCCGGCAGCAGGCTCTCGGGAGTGACTTCAAACACTTACGTGCAGATGATGAGTCACACCGGGGCGGTCAATATCGGATTGTTCTTCGGCATCACCGGTCGCATCATTCCGTCAACCAGTGCCTGTACGTCCGGCAGTCAAGCCATAGGCTTTGCCTTCGAGACCATCCAGTACGGCAAGCAGGATGTGATGATCGCCGGCGGGGCCGAAGAGCTCAGCCTCGGGCCCACCGTGGTATTCGATACGCTGTTCGCAACCAGCACGCGCAATGATGCGCCGCATACCACGCCACGGCCGTTCGACCGCGACCGCGACGGCCTGTTGGTGGGTGAAGGCGGCGCTACGCTCATTCTCGAGGCTCTTGAGCACGCGCGTGCGCGCGGCGCGCGCATTTATGCCGAGATCGCCGGCTTCGGTACCAACAGCGACGGCACGCACATCACGCAACCGGAAGTCGCGACCATGGCCGAGGTCATGCGCCTCGCGCTCGCCGATGCGGCGCTCGAGCCGCATGCCATCGGTTATGTGAATGCGCATGGCACGGCCACGACACGCGGAGACGTGGCGGAGTCGCACGCGACCGAGCAGGTGTTCGGGGCACGGGTACCGATCAGTTCGCTCAAGGGCAATTTTGGACATACGCTTGGCGCCTGCGGTTCGCTCGAAGCCTGGCTCAGCATCGAGATGATGCGTGAGGGCTGGTTCGCGCCAACGCTCAATCTCGAGCACCCGGATCCGGCCTGCGCGGAACTCGATTACCTGCAAGGCGAAGGCCGCGTGCTCGACACCGAATACATCATCAGCAACAACTTCGCTTTTGGCGGGATCAACACCAGCCTCGTGTTCCGCCGCTGGCCGCAGGCCGCCGCATGAGCACGCGGCGTGCAATCGTCGGGCTCGCGGCACTGGTGGTGTTAGTGGTCGCTGCCGTGCCCGGCGCGCTCGGGCGCCGCCCAGCGCGGCTGTTCACGCTGGATGAGTCCTGCACTCTGCCGCATCCGCCCCAGGCCCAATTGAGCCTGACCGGCGCCGCGGCCACTGTGGATTTCTCGCCGGATGGCGGCGGCGAGCAACTCATTCTGGGTGCCATCCGTGCCGCGCGCAGCCGCATCCGGGTGCAGGCCTACAGCTTTACCGACCGCAGGATTCAGCGAGCCTTGGAGGCGGCGAAGGCTCGCGGCGTGGACGTCGAGGTGATTCTCGACAAGACCGATGCCGAGCCTTTTCAACATCACCGGCCGGTGGCGGCCGTGCTCGCCGCCGCAGGCATTCCGGTCTGGATCGACGCCTCGGTACGCATCGCGCACAACAAGGTCATGATTATTGACGGCGCAGACCTGATTACCGGCTCCTACAACTTCAGTTACGCAGCCGCCTTCGACAATGCCGAGAATCTGCTCTATATCCGTCACGCACCGGCGCTGGCTGAGGTTTACCTTTCCAACTGGAACTGGCGGCAGAGCTGTGCGCGGCCGTATCGCAAAACGTGACACCTGGCGTGTGGCGGCCGGATTAACCGCGCTTTGACCCTAATGCGTGACGGTGGGCGGAACCTGGAAGATCTGCAGGGGCGCGCGCCGGGCGCTGGCACACATTTCCTTGAGCGTCATGCCGGCCACATACATGGGTTGTAGTGCCCCGCCGATGGTGAACGCCTGGAATTTGAAACCGCGTTTGTTCTTGTCGATCAGGAACTGAAACATCGCGCTTGTGGGTTTGCCACCGTAAGTCACGATGCCGCTGACGTTGACGAAATCACGGCCTTGGGAGTCGGCGCCGGCCTGCCAGCGTGGTGAACCGAAGTAGCTATCGACCTGCTGCTCCACGGTGCGCTGCTGGCAGCCGTCGAGGCTCGAGGTTTTTACGAGTTCGACGTCATCGGGGTCCGGGATCCACTGCGGATCGGCCGTGAGCGGTGCAGCCGCGGAGCTCTGCTTGGCCGCCGAATGGCCGCGCGTGGATTTACCGCAACCTGACGCGAACGTGACCAGCAAAACCACCCCGGCAATCAATATCCATTTCATGGCGCGCACTCCTTGGGTCTTTCGCCGTAAAGTCACACTGCCGCAGCGGCCGGCCTGCCGCCAGTTACGGCTGGCCCGTGCCTTGCGGAATCACGATCATCGGTGCCTGGTTGGCCGCCGCGCACATTTCCATGAGAGTAAGCGCCGCGACGTAAATCGTCTGAGGCACGCCATTGATGGCGAAGGCGTGATATTTAAAGCCACGCTTGTCCGCGTCGATGATGAACTGGAACACCGCTGGTACCGGCTTGCCACGATAGGTCACGATGCCGCTCACGTTCACGAAGTCACGGCCCCCGGCATCGGCTCCGGCCTCCCAGCGCGGCGAACCGAGGTAGGCATTGACTTCCTGTTCGACGGTGCGCTGTTTGCAATTGTCGAGATACGAGGTTCGCACGAGCTCCGCGTCGCCTGGATCCGGGATCCACTTGGGGCTTGCGGCGAGGAGCTGCGGATTGCTGTGCTTGCGTTGTGCCGCGACTTGCCGCGCCGAGGGTTTGCCGTAGCCGGTGTAGATAACGACGCCGGAGAGCACCACGCCTGCGGCCAATACGGCTTCCACGAGCAGCGCACCCACGAGCCAGTTGTCGAGTTGCAGGCGGCGGCGCTTGCAAAGGTACACGGGGAAACCGGCCGGCCACAGCACCAGCACAAATCCAAGCCAGCCAAGCGTGGCTTTACCCGCGTCGTCGCGGTCCCAGGTGCCGGGCGCCCGGAAGTATTCGGTCGCCGCGAATCCCGCGGTCACCACGGCCATCACTACGAGCACCGCGATCACGCCCGCGACCGAGTGCGTGGCGAGCGCCACCATCAGCGCCACGATTGCGGCCACCACCGGGGTGGCGAGCAGGTAGATGCCGAAATCGGAGGACGGTGCATCCGAGGGCCGCAGGTGTTGGCGGGCTTTACCGATGCCCAGCGCCGCGCCGCAGTGCACACAGCGCCCACCTGGGGCGGTCGGCTTGCCGCAATTCGGGCAGAGGCTTGTGGCTGGGTTGACGGGCGCTACCATGATTTGAGTCTCATGCATCCGGGTCCGTATTGTCGCGCGCGACAACACGGCGTGAATCTATTCTATTTCGCAGCTTGCTGCTTGAGAACCGGCGCGCCCCGCGCATCTTTGCGCGTGCCGCAGCCAGCATGCAGCCGGTGGTTACCCGGTTAAACGCGATTTGCGGCGACGCAGCAAATACCAGACCAGTGCCGAGAGCAGCAGGAACAGTGCCACGATGAAATACATGCTGACCGAATCGAAATATCCCGCATAACGGCGCAGGTGCCGGCCGAGAAAATAGGTGCCGAGCCCCCACACGCACACCCAGAGTACCGCGCCGCAGGAATTGAAAAACAGAAAACGCCGGAAACGCATGCCCGCGATGCCGGTCACAAGGCCATTGACCTGGCGCAGTACCTCGAAAAAACGTGCAAAGGTCACGAACCAGCCGCCGTAACGCGTGAACGTCGTCTGCATGCGTTGCATCTGTGGCTCGCCGACACCCACATACTTGCCGTAGCGGCGGATAAGCGCATGCCCGCCGAGATAACCGATCCAGTAACCGAGACTGTCGCCGATGACCGCTGCCAAAAACGCAATCAGCAAAACCAGTGCGATGCTGAGCTTGCCCTGCGCGGCCAGTACCGCCGCGGCAATCAGCAGTGTTTGACCGGGCGCAGGGATGCCGAAACTTTCGATGAAGATCACCAGGAAGATTACCGGGTACCCGTAGTGCGTGAGATACGGCTCCAGGAATTTCAGTGAATCGTGCAGAAACCCCATCAGCGGACACTTGGTTTGGGCGGGCGGCGCCATCCTAGCAGATACGCCATTGGCAACGAGCGCGCCGGTACTCGGAGAGAATTGCATGCGCCGCGTGCGGCGCTGGGCCGGCGTGAGAATCGAGCGGTGGATATTGCGCGATGAATGGTCGCGTGCTCCAGCATGGCCGCGGGTAAAATGCTCCACCAACAACCGGTCATCCCGCTCAGCTCGCGATCAACGGGCGACACAACAGGGAGGCGCCGTTGGGGACAAGCGCTACGTTCAATACGGACGTCTTGAATCTGGGACTGTTCAGCCAAGTCGGCACGGTGGTGCTGCTGGTAGTGCTGTTCGTGTTGTTGCGCCGGCAGGCGCTGCGCCGGCCGTATTTCCGTGCCTGGACCAATGCCTGGATCGCGCTCGCGGTAGCGCTGCTCGCGGTACTGGTGCGCTACGACGTGTTGCCGCGCTTCCTTGGGGCGGGCAGTCACGGCCGCTGGTGGGTAGAGCTGATTTCTCTCGTCTATCAGTTCGGTAAACTCGCTTTCCTGCTGTTGCTGCTGCAAGGCATTCTGGTGTATCTCACCGGCGCCCGGCACCTGCGGCTGACGCGTGCGCTCTGGGGCGCGCTGGCAGCGTTCACCCTGCTGTCCGTGCTGCTGTCGCACAGCTCGCAGGCCTTGCTGTTTTGGCAGGGCCTGTGCAACCTCGGCGTGTACGGTTTTGGCGCACTGCTGCTGCTCACCCTGCCAGTGCCACGCCGCAGTCTCGGCACGCGCGTGATGGGCACGATTCTTGGGGCCACGGGCGCAATCTGGGTCGTGTACCTGTTGGGTCTCGCACCGGCGGTGCTCACCGGCACGCCGGGGCACTCGGGCCTGCAAATGATTCTGCAGGGGCCCAACAATTACCTGGATCTCGTGTTTGGCATGATGCTCGCCTTCGGCATGGTGCTGGTGCTGTTTGAAGACGTGCGCAGCGAAATCGATACGGCGCACCGCGAGCTGCGGGTCGCGCACGAGCAGTTGCTGCGTGAGGTTTACCTGGACACGCTCACCGGTGCTTACAACCGCCGGGCGCTGGCCGAAGGTGCGGGTTTGGAGTACGCGAAGGGCAGCTTCGGCGTGGTGGTGGTACTCGACATGGATAATTTGAAGGCGGTCAACGATCATTACGGCCACAAGCACGGCGACGCGCTGCTCAGACATCTCGTGGCCGTGCTGCGCCAGGGTCTGCGGCCGTCCGACAAACTCTACCGCGTGGGCGGCGACGAATTCCTGATTGTGATGCCGGGTGCGGTGCCGGACGCCACGCGCCAGCGGATTACGGAGATTCTGGCGACGGCACCGGCGCTCCGGCTCGAGGATTCGAGTACGCTCATTGAATTGCACGCCAGCATCGGCGCGGCGAGCTTTGCGAGCGTAAACGACATCCAGAGCGCGACCTATGCGGCCGATCGCTCCATGTATGCGAACAAGCGTACTGGACGCAGCGGTGCCGCCAATCCGGCTTCAGGCTTGGCACGCGAACCTTAGGGCTTGCCGCGCTGCGGCCGAGCCGGCTGGCCGGTGTATCCGGCAAGCACCGGCAGCCGTACACACGGGGCGATCCACGCGCTGCGCATTGCGGACGCGCGCCGTGCGAATCGGAGTAAAATTCCGGTCTCGTCCCGTTTCCCTTAGGTTCATCCGCTGCATGCGGAAGAGGAGTGCGTATGTCGCTGTCCATGTATCAGGCCTCGGTGCCGCTGTTTATCCGTTCGCTCACCAATATGTCGGCGTTTCTCAAGAAGGGAGAAGCGCATGCCAAGGCGCACAAGATTGATCCTTCGATTCTGCTCAATGCGCGGCTCTATCCCGACATGTTTACGTTGGTGCATCAGGTGCAGATTGCCTGTGACAACGCCAAGGGCTGCCCGGCACGGCTCGCCGGCCTGCAGCCGCCCAGTCACCCGGACAACGAGCAGAGCTTTGCCGACCTGTACGCGCGTATCGACAAAACCATTGCCTACCTGAAGACGCTCAAGCCCGCTCAGATCGACGGCTCCGAAGACCGCGCCATCGAGCTCAAGATGCGCGATCACACCGATCACACCACGGGCCAGCCGTACCTGATCGACCGCGTGATTCCGAATTTCTTTTTTCACGTGACCACGACTTACGCCATCCTGCGCCACAACGGTGTTGAGATCGGCAAGCGCGATTACCTCGGCGGCTGAGATTCTCCGTGCCGCAATCCGGGCGCGTGCTCTCCCGATGGGGGGCACGACGCTCCGGCGATGTGGTGCCGCGTGATGCTTGGATTCCCGCGCGGCTGCTCCGAAGATTGCCGCCGATGGGCTCCCTCAGGCGTGTGCGTCTGGAGTGCCGCAACCGTCTGCAGCATTGTTCGTCGAGTGTGTCGCGGATTTGTCCGAATTTCTCTGGCAAGTGACCGGAACCGCGATACCATCGCTGCGTAGTCCTTGGCGGGGGACCCGGCGTGAAGCAGCTAAAGCACGAGGCGGAATTGGTCAAGGCAGCGATTGCGGCCGGTGTGCGGTACGCGGAGGCGCGTGGCGCCGCCGTGTTTGAACCCCGTGATTCAGCAGACGAGAAGGTGCTCTACATCTACCGGCTGCTGATCCACGACAAGTTGATGCAAGCGCTGCCCGAAGATCAGGTCTCGCAGCGCAGCATGCGTCACAAGTTGGCCCTCTGGTATGCGCGCCAATTGCCTGCGGGGCACGCTTGGCTCGAATGAAGCGCGCAAGCGCTGCGAGCTTGTCTGCGCGAACCAAGCCTTATTACGTTTATCTGCTGGAGTGTCGCGGCGGACGGCTCTACTGCGGAATTACCACTGACGTTGCGCGCCGGATTGCCGAGCACCGGCAGGGGCAAAAGGGTGCGAAATTCACGCGCGCCTATTCGCCCGTTAAGTTGCGGGCTGTGCAACGAGTCGCCAATCGGTCGGCCGCGCTCAGGGCCGAGGCGGCTGTGAAGCAACTGCGCCACTGGCAAAAGCTCACTTGGGCCAAGCAGCACAGCTTGCAAGGTAATGATGCCAAGCTTGCGGGTCCGAGTTCTCACAAACCGAGAATCAGTACGGAATCCTGACCAGGATCAGAGCGCTGTAACTTTGGACGATAGAACAGTCCGCTCGCGCTTCAGCGAGAGGCAGTGGAATTTACGCAGCTTCAGGTTTTTCCCCGGTTGACGCATGTCTGTTACGCAATGTAGCCGAGAGACCGTGGTTAGCTTGACTGAAGTTTTGGAGCTCGTGGTCGCCGCGTGCTCTGCGCGTGCGGCGCGTCATCACGGTCTTTCTCTTTATGGCACACGGCACCTCGACGCTGTCGAATTATCCGGTATTCATGGGCGCTGCTTTTGC
>JBOIBB010000158.1:0-9970 GCA_050739335.1 Gammaproteobacteria bacterium | reverse complement strand
CGTCAGCGCGCCGAGAAGCATATCCATCAGACCGTCGACTGCAGGTGCCGACCGCTGCCAATTCTCACTGCTGAACGCAAACAACGTGAGCACGCCGATGTGCTGGCGCACGTACTCTTCGATCACTTGAAGGGTGGCGTTCAGCCCGGCACGATGGCCGGCCACCCGCGGCCACAGTCGGTGCCACGCCCAGCGTCCATTGCCGTCCATGATGATCGCCAGGTGCGCCAGCACGCGTGCCAGCTCGGGAGCGCGGCGCTTGCCAGCGGGCGCACGTCCGGGTCTCCGGCTGCGCGTTTGCAACACTTCAGATTTCCAGCAGCTCGGCTTCCTTGGCGGCGAATATCTTGTCAAGCTCGGCGATGTGCCGGTCGGTGAGCTTCTGAATGGCTTCCTCGGCGCGCCGCTCCTCGTCTTCGCTGATCTTGTGCTGCTTGGTGAGCGCCTTGAGCTCGGCATTGGCGTCGCGCCGCGCGCCGCGCACCGCGACGCGCGCGGTCTCCGCCTCCTGGCGCGCCACTTTCACGATTTCCCGGCGCCGCTCCTCGGTCAACTGCGGCATGGGAATGCGGATGACGTTGCCCGCGGTGGCCGGTGTCAGACCGAGATCCGAGGTCATAATGGCTTTTTCGATCACCGGTACCATCTGTTTTTCCCAAGGCGTCACCATGAGGGTACGGGCATCACTCGTTGCCACGCTGGCCACCTGATTGAGCGGCACCTCGGATCCGTAGTAGGGCACCCGCAGATGGTCGAGGAGGCTGGTGTGTGCACGCCCGGTGCGCAGACGCGCAAGCGCCTCTCTCAGGGCCGCCACGCTCTTCTGCATGCGGTCACTCGCCTGTCGGGTCACGTCGTCAAGCATGGTTTTCTCCATTGTCCACGCGCGTTCCTAGATTGCGGTTACCGAGCACGATATTCACGAAATCCCGCTCGTGGTTCAAGTTGAAGATGCGCAGTGGAATGTTGTTGTCGCGGCACAGCACGATGGCGGTGGCATCCATGACCGCAAGTTTGTCACTCAGCACACGGTCAAAGTTGAGATGCGCGTAACGCTTGGCCTGCGGATCGCGCTCGGGATCGGCAGAGTACACGCCATCCACGCGCGTAGCCTTGAGTAGAAGTTCGGCGCCAATTTCGACGGCACGCAATGCCGCCGCCGTATCCGTGGTGAAAAATGGATTGCCGGTGCCCGCCGCAAAGATGCACACCCGGCCTTTCTCGAGATGGCGTACGGCGCGCCGGCGGATGTAGTCCTCGCAGACCTCGTTCACGCTCAGTCCGGACATGACCCGCACGTGCACGCCCAAGCGTTCGAGCGCATCCTGCATGGCCAACGCGTTCATGATGGTGGCGAGCATGCCCATGTGATCGCCGGTCACGCGGTCCATGCCGTCCCGCGCCAAACCGGCGCCGCGGAAGATATTGCCGCCGCCGATCACCATACCCACCTGCACCCCCAAGCCGCGCACTTCGCGCAGTTGTTCGGCCAACTGCATGATAAATACGGGATCGATGCCGTAGTCGGCCGCCCCCATCAGGGCCTCGCCGCTCAGCTTGAGAAGTATTCGCCGGTAAGCGGGAGTCTGGTCCGCCATGGTCAACCGCTACGCCCTGGTGTGACACATAAAACCCCGCAGTGCGGGGCTCTCGTACGCGGCGATTGTACCGTAAATCCTGCTCCAGCCGCGGAATTCCACGTGGCGTGCCGCAGCTATATGCTCTTCGCAGCCTGCGCGCGCACCTCGGCGGCAAAATCTTCCTGCTTCTTGTCGATGCCTTCACCGACCTCAAAGCGTGCAAAGCGCAGCACCCGCGCGGCGTGGCGTTTGAGCAGCTTCTCGACGCTGATCTCCGGCTCTTTGACGAAGGGCTGGCCAAGCAGCGTGATCTCGCCCAGATACTTGCGGATGCGCCCCTCGACCATCTTTTCGATGATCGCCGCTGGCTTACCGCTGTCCGCGGACTGTGCGCGGATGATCTCGCGTTCCTGGTCAAGCAACGCGGACGGCACCTGCTCCGCCGCCACGCACACCGGGCGGCTCGCCGCCACGTGCATGGCCACATCCTTGGCGAGCGCGGCATCGCCGCCCTCGAGTTCCACCAGCACGCCGATGCGCGTGCCGTGCAGGTACACGCCGAGCGGACCCTGGGCGCAATACACCACAAAACGTCTGAGGCTCAGGTTCTCGCCGAGCGTGGCCACGAGTTCGCGGCGCCGATGGTCGACCGTCCGGCCGGGTGTCAGCGGAAGACTTTCCAGGGCAGCGACGTCAGCCGGCTGTTTCGTGAGCACTAGCTTTGCGACTTCGGCGCCAAAGTCTCCAAAGACCTCACCATTCGCGACAAAGTCCGTCTCGCTGTTTACTTCCAGCATCGCGGCGGCGCCCGCTACTTGCGCAATCGCAATGCGCCCTTCGGCCGCGATGCGCCCGGCCTTTTTATCAGCCTTGGCGAGCCCAGCCTTGCGCATGTGCTCGATGGCGCGCTCGATGTCACCCGCAGATTCGACCAGCGCCTTCTTGCACTCCATCATGCCGGCGCCGGTACGCTCGCGCAGCTCTTTAACCAATGCAGCCGTAACACTCATGCTCAAACCCGTCAGTCAATTAATGTTGGCGAATTACCCCGCGACGCGCTGCGCCGCACCTGTTCAAGCCTGCTCGTCCTTTAGTTCGGCGGCCGGCTCTTCGGCCTCGGGTTTCTTGGTAGTTTTCTTGCGCACCGGCGCTTTGCGCACCGCCGGTTTCTTGCGCGCAGCCGTCGTGGCAGCATCCTCGCCGACCTCCACCTGCGCCACCGGCTCGCTTGCGACTTCAGCCGCCGGGACTTCGGGCGTCAGTGCCGTGGGCGCCTCGACTGGCTTGCGATGCGCCGCGCCCCGCCGCGCCGTGACCTTGGCAGTCGAGCGACGCCGGCCATTACGGCCACGCTTGGGATTGCCGTATTCGTCGAGCTCTACGAATTCGTCTTCCTCGCTGCCGGCGAGCTGCGGCGTAGCGTCCTTGCCCGCGAGCACCGCGTCCGCGACACCCTGGGCGTATAACTGCACCGCGCGAATCGCGTCGTCGTTGCCGGGAATCACGTAGTCGATACCGTCGGGCGGATTGTTGGTGTCCACGATCGCGACCAGCGGTATACCGAGCTTGCGCGCTTCACTGACTGCGATCTTCTCGTGGCCCACGTCAATCACGAACAGGGCATCCGGCAGGCCGCTCATGTCCTTGATGCCGCCCAGGCTCTTGTTGAGCTTTTCCATTTCGCGCCGCAGACGGATGACTTCTTTTTTTCCGAGGCGCTCGAAGGTACCGTCTGTGGACTTCTGCTCGATCTCCTGCATGCGCTTGATGGATTGGCGCAGCGTCTTGAAGTTGGTAAGCGTGCCGCCAAGCCAGCGCTGGCTCACATAGGGCATGCTGCAACGCTGCGCTTCGGTGGTAATCGCTTCGCGCGCCGCACGCTTGGTGCCTACGAACAGGATGACGCCGCCGTCGGCCACCAGGCGCTTCACGAACTCCAAGGCCTCGCGATACAGCGGCAGGGTCTTTTCGAGATTGATGATGTGGATACGGCTGCGCTCGCCGAAGATGTATGGTGCCATCTTCGGATTCCAATAACGTGTCTGGTGACCGAAATGCACGCCAGCTTCCAGCATCTGGCGCATGGAAATCTCTGCCATGGATGTATGCTCCTCAGCGATGGGAACGCGAGCGTTCCCTGGGGTTGAGCCTCCATATGCCCCGCGTCGCAACCTTGGTCACTCAGGACCGGCAGGCACCCCGCGCTACGGTTTCGGCATATGTGTGGGTTTGTAACAAGGGCACCCTGCGGGTGTCCGTTTGCCAAAAAAGGCTGCGCTTTATACCATAAGCACGCACCTGCAGCAACGCAGCACTGATTACCATATAGATTCATTCTGACCGCTATACATGCCCGTAACCATCAAGACTCCCGAAGAACAGGCCAAAATGCGCATCGCCGGCCGCCTCGCGGCCGATGTGCTCGACATGATTGCTCCGCATATCCAGCCCGGCGTCAGCACCGAAGCACTGGATCAACTGTGTCACGACTACATCGTCGGCACCGAACAGGCCATCCCGGCAAACGTGGGCTACCACGGCTTTCCAAAGACGCTCTGCACCTCAATCAATCACGTAGTCTGTCACGGCATCCCCAGCGACAAGCAGCTCAGGCTCGGCGACATCATCAATCTCGACATCACCGTCATCAAGGACGGATTCCACGGCGACACCAGCAAGATGTACTTTGTGGGCGAACCCTCGGTGCTGGCGCGGCGCTTGGTGCAGGTGACGCACGACGCCATGTTGACCGGTATCGACATGGTCAGGCCCGGGGTACGCTTGGGCGACCTCGGCTACGCCATCCAGCAATACGCCGAAGGCCATGGGTTCTCGGTAGTGCGCGAATACTGCGGACACGGCATCGGCCGCGTCTATCATGAGGATCCACAGGTGCTGCACTACGGCACTCCCGGCACAGGGCTCGCAGTGCAGGAAGGCATGTGCTTCACCATCGAGCCGATGATCAACGCCGGCAAGCGTCAGGTGAAAGTCCTGCAGGACGGATGGACTGTGGTCACCAAGGATCACTCACTCTCGGCGCAGTGGGAACACACCATTCTGGTGACGGCCGATGGCCACGAAGTGCTCACCACCCGCGCCGGCGGGGAAATCTGACGCCGGCGCGTCACTGACCGATCCTACCGGTATCGTCACTCCCCGCCGTCCGCGCGGTGCGCCACATCCCGGCAGACCTCCTGCAATGGGGCTTACGCGTGCGCTCCACGCCAAACTCCTGGCCGAAGATCACGCACTACGCGCGGGCTTCGCCGCCGGCATCCCGATCGCGGAACTGCTGCATACCCGCGCTGAGTATGTAGATCGGCTGGTGCGGCGCGCCTGGCGTGCCGAGTTCGCAGCACTCGAATCGCAGGTGGCGCTGGCTGCGGTAGGCGGCTACGGACGCCGCGAATTGCACCCGGGCTCGGACATCGACTTGCTGATCCTGTTTCTACCGGGAAAGCATCCGGCACTGGCGAACGCAGTAGCTGGTTTCATCGCCTGCCTCTGGGATGCGGGCTTGCGAGCCAGTCACAGCGTGCGCAGTGTTGCCGAATGCCAAGCAGCCGCGCGCAATGATCTTGCGACCGCAACCAATCTCATGGAAGCGCGGTATCTCAGCGGCCATCGAGAGCTGTTCACGGAGTTGCAGGCGGTACTGTCTCCCGCGCAGCTTTGGCCGGCACGTGCATTCCTTGACGCCAAGCGTCGCGAGCAAGCCGTGCGCCACGCCAAGTACCACGATACCCCCGGGCAACTCGAGCCGAACCTCAAGGAAGGACCGGGGGGCTTGCGTGATCTGCAGACCGTGCAGTGGACTGCGCAGCGGCATTTCGGCACATCCAGCTTCTCAGGCCTACGCGACGCGGGCTTCCTGAATGAGGCCGAAAGCCAGACGCTGCAAACCGGCCAAGCCTTCCTATGGCGTGTGCGCTTTGCCCTGCATCTGCTTTATGGTCGCCACGAGGATCGGCTTTTGTTCGACGCCCAGCCGCAACTCGCCCGCCAATTCGGCTACCGCGACGGCCCGGCCCTGCGGGCCGTCGAAAACTTCATGCAGGACTACTACCGCACCATCAAGGAACTCGGCCTGCTGAACGAGATCCTGCTGCAGGCGCTCGACGAGATTCTGCAACCGGCGGACGCTTCCGGCGCCGAGCCCTTGTCGGAGCACTTCGAGATCCGCGCCGGACTGTTGCGCCAGACCGAGCCCTATCGCTTCTCCCGATACCCGGGCGCAATACTCGAGCTCTTCAGAATCTGGCAGCAGCAAGCGGGCCTCAAGGGCGTGGATGCCGCCACCCTGCGGGCGCTGCGCGCCAACTTGGCGCGCATCGACGACGAGTTCCGCGCCGATCCGGCCAATCACGCCGTCTTCATGCAGATCCTGCGAGCGCGGGCCGGCGTCACGCACGCGCTGCGGCGCATGAGCCGGCACGGCGTGCTGGCCGCCTATTTGCCGGCCTTCGGCGCCATCGTCGGGCGCATGCAGTACGACCTGTTCCATGCCTACACCGTCGATGAACACATTCTCGCGGTGGTGAGCAATCTGCGGCGTTTCGCCCTGAGCCGCTACGATCACGAATTCCCGTTCTGCAGCGAAATCATGCAGGCACTGCCGAAGCCGGAACTCGCCTACCTCGCGGGGCTCTTTCACGATATCGCCAAGGGACGCGGCGGCGACCACTCCGAACTCGGTGCGCTCGCCGCCGAAGAGTTCTGCCTTGAGCATGGCCTCGGGACTTACGACGCGCGTCTCGTGGCATGGCTCGTACGTCACCACCTGCTGCTCTCGCGCACCGCCCAGAAGCAGGACATTCACGACCCGCAGGTGGTAAACGCGTTCGTGCGCCAGGTGGGCGATCCACTGCACCTCGATTTCCTGTACGTGCTCACAGTCGCGGACGTGCGCGGTACCAACCCGGATCTCTGGACCTCGTGGAAGGCTGGCTTGTTTGCCGAGTTGTACCGGGCAACCAGCCGCCGCCTGCGCCAGGGGCTGGAAGAACCCATAGAAAAAGACGAGTTTGTGCGCGAGATTCAGGCGCAGGCGCTCGCCACGCTGCGCAGTAACGGGCTGCTGGAAGCGCGCGTACGCGAGCTGTGGGGAACCTTCACTGATGAATATTTCCTGCACCACACCCCGGATGAGGTCGTGTGGCACACCGAATGTCTGGCCCAGCCGGCCGGCGACGGCGCATCCGGCGTATACGTCCGCCAACAAAGCCTGCGCGGTGGCACCGCCATTGCCATCCTCGCAGCGGAGGATGGCACCCTTTTTGAAAGAATCACGGCGGCGCTCGCGGAGCTCGGCCTCACCGTCCTCGATGCCCGGCTCACGCCACTCAAGGCCGGCGGGCGGCTCGACACTTACATGGTGCTTGAGGACAATCGCGCGCCCATCGACAACCCGGAACGTTTGCGGGAAATCGAACTTTGGCTGCAGCGTGAAACCACGCGCCGCAACGCCGCGCCACGGCCGATTTCCCGGCGTGCGCCCCGTCAGGTGCGGCTGTTCACGACCCCGGTGGAAGTGCAGTTCCGGGAGGATCCGCTCGCACGTTATACACTCATGGAAATCGGCGCCGGCGATCGCCCCGGCTTGCTGTCGCTCATCGGCCAGGTACTACGGCGCCACAAAATCCGGCTGCAGAATGCCAAAATAACCACCGTGGGCGAGCGCGCGGAAGACGTGTTTTTCATTACCGATACCGCCAACCGGCCGCTCGCCGACGAGGCACGGCGCGCGCGCCTGCGCACGGACCTGCAACAGAAACTCGGCGCCATCGATTGATACGCGCTCGCACTGGACCCAGCATGAATCCCGACATCGAGAAGCTTTACCCCTATCCCTTCGAGCGCCTCGCACGGCTCAAGCAAGGGCTGCAGCCGCCCGCCCACCTGCAGCACATCGCTCTGTCCATTGGCGAGCCCAAGCACACCCCGCCCGAATTCGTGTTGCAGGCGCTAAACGAGCACCGCGCTGGCTTCAGCGCCTATCCCACCGCCAAGGGACTCCCCGAACTGCGCACCGCGATCGCCGGCTGGCTCACGCGACGCTTCAAGCTCGCGCCGGGGCGCGTCGACCCCGAACGCCACGTGCTGCCGGTATCCGGGACGCGTGAAGGCCTGTTCGCCTTTGCCCAGGCCGTCATCGATCGTGGGCGCGGGCCCCTGGTACTGATGCCCAACCCCTTCTACCAAATCTACGAGGGTGCGGCCCTGCTTGCAGGCGCGGAGCCCTGGTTCCTCAATACTACCAAGGAGCACGGTTTTTTACCCGACCTCGAAGCGGTACCCGAGAGCGCCTGGAAGCGCTGCCAACTCCTATATATATGCAATCCAGGCAACCCCACTGGGGCCGTCATGGATCAGGCCTATTTGGAACAGGTGCTCAAACTCGCCGACCGGTACGGTTTTATTGTCGCCTCCGACGAGTGTTACGTCGAGATTTACCGCGACGACAGCAATCCACCGCCCGGACTGCTACAAGTCTGCGAGGCACTCGGCCGGTACGATTTCAAGCGCTGCGTCACCTTCCACAGCTTGTCCAAGCGCTCGAGCCTGCCCGGCCTGCGCTCGGGCTTCGTGGCCGGCGACGCGGAGATACTCGCCAGGTTCCTGCGCTACCGCACCTATCATGGTTGCGCCATGCCGCTACCCATTCAGGAGGCCAGCGTGCTCGCCTGGAACGACGAGCAGCACGTGCGCGACAACCGTTATCTCTACCAGCAGAAATTCACCGCCGTCATGGAGATCCTCGGCCCGGTGCTCGACGTACAGGCGCCGCCCGCGTCGTTTTACCTCTGGCTGCGCACACCGGTGGATGACGAACGTTTCGCACGCGAGCTTTACGCTCGGGAAAACCTGGCGCTGCTCCCCGGAAGCTACCTCGCGCGCGCGACGCCTCAGGGCGATCCGGGGAAAAACCGCGTACGCATCTCGCTCGTGCCGCCGCTCGCCGACTGCATCGAAGCCGCCAAGCGCATGCGCCGCTACGTAGAGTCGCTATGAGCACCGACCAAACCCGCGCCACGATCGAAAGCGCCTGGGCTGGGCGCGCCGCGCTTACGCCCGAGCGCGCGCCCCCCGAATTGCGGTCTGCGCTGGAAGGCGCGATTGCAAAACTCGACAGTGGCGCACTGCGGGTCGCAGAAAAAACTACCGGCCAGTGGCAGGTGCACGAATGGCTGAAAAAGGCCGTGCTGTTGTACTTCCGCCTGCTGCCCAATCGGCTCATGGGTAACGGCGAATTTCACTACTACGACAAGGTGCCACTCAAATACGCAGCCTACACGCCCACGATGTTCCAGACGCAAGGCGCACGCGTGGTACCGCCCGCGACCGTGCGCTATGGTGCACACATCGCGCCGGGCGTGGTGCTGATGCCGAGTTACATCAACATCGGCGCTTACGTGGGCGAAAACAGCATGGTGGACACCTGGGCCACGATTGGCTCTTGCGCGCAGATCGGCAAACGCGTGCATATCTCCGGCGGCGCGGGTATCGGCGGTGTGCTCGAACCGTTGCAGGCCGCCCCCACCATCATCGAAGACGACTGTTTCATCGGCGCACGCTCGGAAATCGTCGAGGGTGTGGTCGTGGAAGCTGGAGCGGTGATTTCCATGGGCGTGTTCATCGGCCAGAGCACGCGCATCTACGATCGCGAAACTCACGCGATTTCCTACGGCCGGGTGCCGGCCGGCGCAGTGGTGGTGCCGGGGAGCCTGCCCTCGCCCGACGGGAGTTACAGCCTGCAGTGCGCCGTGATCGTCAAACGCGTGGACGCCAAGACCCGCGCGAAGGTGGGCATCAACGCACTGCTGCGCGGAATCACCTGAATGAGCGTCGTCCTGGACCTCGCCAAGGAACTCATCGCGCGCCCGTCGCTCACTCCGGACGATTACGGCTGCCAGAAACTCATCGCCACACGCCTTGCGCGCCTCGGCTTCACAATCGAGCACCTGCGCTTCGGCAACGTCGACAATCTCTGGGCGCGTTACGGCCGCGTTGCACCGCTCCTGGTATTTGCCGGGCACACCGACGTCGTGCCGACCGGCCCCAAGGAACAATGGCACTCGGATCCGTTTACGCCCACGCTCCGCGACGGGCGGCTTTATGGACGCGGTGCCGCCGACATGAAAGGCGGTCTCGCCGCCATGGTAGTTGCCATGGAAGAGCTGCTGACGGCGCGTCCCGCGCTCAAGGGCAGCATTGCGTTTCTCATCACCAGCGATGAAGAAGGTCCGTCGGTGGACGGCACGATCCGCGTCCTGCAAGTGCTCAAGCAGCGTGGCGAGAACATTGACTGGTGCGTACTCGGTGAGCCCTCGTGCCAGGGGAAGTTCGGTGACACCATTCGGCACGGGCGGCGCGGCTCGCTCACCGGC
>JBOIBB010000157.1:0-19189 GCA_050739335.1 Gammaproteobacteria bacterium | reverse complement strand
CTTCTGGATCGCCTTCATCTGCTCGTTCAGATAATACTCACGCTGACTCTTCTCCATCTGCTGCTTGACACGCCCACGGATGCGCTTTTCGATCTGCAAGATATCGATCTCACCTTCGATGAGCGCCATCACATGCTCCAGGCGTGCGCGCGCGTCCTCGAGCTCGAGCACCTTTTGTTTCTCTTCGAGTTTCATCTGCATGTGCGCGGCGATGGTGTCGGCCAGCCGCCCGGGCGAATCAATGCCCGCGAGCGAGGTCAGGAGCTCCGGCGGCATCTTCTTGTTGAGTTTCACATACTGGTCAAAGAGCGACAGCGACGAGCGCATCAACACATCGACTTCGCGCTCGTCGTATTGACTGCGTGTAGTGATGGTCGTCACGCGTGCGGAAAAACATTCCCCATCGACGAGCCGCTCGACACGCGCACGCTCACCGCCTTCCACCAGTACCTTGACGGTACCGTCCGGCAACTTGACCATCTGCAAGATGGTAGCCAACGAACCCACGCGGTAGATGTCGCCTTCCTTGGGATCATCAACCTCGGGACTTTTCTGTGCCAGCAGCAAAATCTGCTTGCCTCCCTGCATCCCGTGGTCCACCGCCTTGATGGACTTTTCGCGCCCCACGAACAGCGGGATGACCATGTGCGGATAAACCACGACATCGCGCAAGGGCAGCACCGGAACTTCCATCGGCTGGCCCTCGAGCAAATCGGATTGCTGGCTTTCACTGCTCACTGATGATCCTCATGCGAGGGCGCACAGGAATCCGTGCACCGCAGGTCGTGGCGATTCAAGCATCCGCCGCGGCCAACTGCTTCTTGCCGCGGTCGTACACAATATACGGCTTGTTCTCACCGCTGATGACAGACGCGTCGATCACCACCTTGGATACATGCTGCATGGACGGCAACTCATACATGATATCGAGCAACACGTGCTCCAGAACGGTGCGCAGGCCGCGGGCACCGGTCTTGCGCTGCATGGCGCGGCGCGCGGTGCTACGCAGCGCGTCATCGCGAATCTCGAGTTCACAAGCTTCCATGTCAAACATCTTTTGATATTGGCGCACGATCGCGTTCTTGGGTTCGGTGAGGATGCGCACCAGCGCCGCCTCGTCGAGCTCATCCAGTGTGGCGACCACCGGCAGGCGCCCCACAAACTCGGGAATCAATCCGAAACGGATCAGGTCCTCAGGCTCGACCTCCTGCAACACCTCGCCCAAGTTTCGCAGCTCGGTCTTGCTGTGGATTTCGGCGGTGAAACCGATACCGCTGCGTTCGGTGCGGCTGCGAATGATCTTCTCCAGTCCGGAAAACGCCCCGCCGCACAGGAACAAGATATTGCTGGTGTTGACCTGCAAGAACTCCTGTTGCGGGTGTTTGCGCCCGCCCTGGGGCGGCACCGAGGCGACCGTGCCTTCGATGAGCTTCAGAAGCGCCTGCTGTACGCCCTCGCCCGACACGTCACGGGTAATAGATGGGTTATCCGACTTGCGGGAAATCTTGTCGATCTCATCGATGTAGACGATGCCGGTCTGGGCCTTTTCCACGTCGTAATCGCATTTCTGCAGCAGCTTCTGGATGATGTTTTCGACATCTTCGCCGACGTAGCCGGCTTCGGTGAGGGTGGTGGCATCGGCAATCGTGAAGGGCACATTCAGAAGCCGCGCCAGAGTCTCGGCGAGCAGTGTCTTGCCCGAGCCCGTGGGGCCGATCATCAGAATGTTGCTCTTGGAAAGTTCGACGTCATCCTTGGCGTGGTTGCTGCGTACTTCCAGCCGTTTGTAATGGTTGTAGACTGCCACCGCCAGAATTTTCTTGGCGCGCTCCTGCCCGATCACATACTGGTCCAGTACCGCCTTGATTTCCTGGGGGCGCGGCAACTTGTTGCGTGCGGTCTGCGTCTGCTCCTGCATCTCCTCGCGGATGATGTCGTTGCAGAGCTCCACGCACTCATCGCACACGTATACCGAAGGCCCGGCGATGAGCTTGCGGACCTCATGCTGGCTCTTGCCGCAAAAAGAGCAGTACAGCAGCTTGCTGCCGTCTTCATTTTTGCCGCGTGTTTCGTCTGTCATGCTGTGTACCTAAAGCGCATCCGGTCGGCACCAACGGTGTCACTATGGGGATTTTCGCCCTCTGCTTCAATAGCCCGGCGTGGCTAGCGTCATGAACGCCTTCCGCTGCCGCTCTCAGGACTTGTTGCTACGCTTTTCGAGCACCCCGTCGATCAGCCCGTAGGCCACCGCCTCCTCGCCTCCCATGAAGCGGTCGCGTTCTGTATCTGCTTGAATTTGTTCGACGCTTTTGCCGGTATGCTTGGCCAGGATCGCGTTCATGCGCTCGCGCAGGTGCAAAATCTCACGCGCGTGAATACCGATATCCGTGGCCTGCCCCTGCACGCCGCCGAGCGGTTGGTGAATCATGATGCGCGAGTGCGGCAAGCAATAGCGTTTGCCCTTGGCACCGCCCGCCAGCAGCCAGGCACCCATGCTGGCCGCTTGCCCCACGCACATCGTGGACACGTCCGGCTTGATGAATTGCATGGTGTCGTAAATCGACAAGCCCGCCGTCACCGAGCCACCCGGTGAATTGATGTACAGGCTGATATCCTTTTCCGGATTTTCGGATTCCAGAAACAGCATCTGCGCCACCACCAGATTGGCGACGTAGTCATCGATCGCGCCCACGATGAAGATCAGCCGGTCCTTGAGCAGGCGCGAATAAATGTCATAGGAACGCTCACCGCGTGCAGTCTGTTCGACCACGATCGGTACCAGATTGAGAGCCTGCGGTGCATTGATTTTGTTCATGGGTTTCCTTCGGCCGGGCGCAACTCAGCTCTGCGCATGGCTATGATCATGCTTGTGTTCGCCGAAATGCATCAGCTCTTTGAAGCTCGTGGGTTTGTCGGTCAGTACGGCCTTGGCGAGCAACGCATCGACCACCTGGTCTTCCAACACCAGCGTCTCGAGCTGGCGCATCACTGCAACGTTGGCGCGCAGACTGCGCTGCGCCTCCCCGGGGTTGGTGTAATCGCTTGCGAGGCGCTCCAGCCGCTCGTCCACGCGCCGCTCGTCAACCTCGAGTTTGAGCTGCTTGATCAACTCGCCGATGATCAGCCCAAGACTCACGCGGCGTTCGGCATCGGCGGCAAACAGTTCACGCGGCAAATCCACGCTCTTGCGGGCATCCCGAACGCCCATGCGCGCCTCTGCATCGTGGCGCAAGTGCTCGATGTCCTGGTCAACCAGCGACTTCGGCACCGTCACCGGGTTTGCGGCCAACACCGCAGTGAGCAACTGGTCTTTCATGCGCTGGCGTACGGTCTCGGCCATTTCATGCCGCATGTTCTCCGTGACCTCCGCGCGCAGTTGCTCGAGACTGCCGTTTTCGATACCGAAACTCCGGCAAAAGTCCGCATCCAGTTCCGGGAGAATCTGGGCTTCAACCTGGTGCACCGTGACCTTGAAGTGAGCAGTTTTCCCGGCGACATCCTTGGCCTGATAGTCGTCCGGAAAGCGCACATCGAATTCGCGTTGTTCGCCAGCGCTTACGTCTTTGAGGTTGGTCTCAAAGTCGGGAAGCATGCGCCCTGCGCCCAGCGTAACCGGCACGTTGTCGCCCTTGTTGCCGGGGAACTCTGCACCCGCAATGCGGCCTTCGAAATCGAGCTGCACGCGGTCACCTTCGCGGGCTGCACGCGCCACGCTTTCCCAGCGCGCGCGCTGATGACGCAAGTTATCCAGCATCGCGTCGAGATCGGCGGGCGTTACCTCGGCGACCAGCCGTTCGATAGCCACGCCTTCGGAACCCTGCAGCGCGATGTCCGGATAGACCTCGAAAGTCGCAGTGTACTCAAGATCCTTGCCGGGCTCGCTGTTCACGGTATCGATGCGCGGACCACCGGCGGGGTTGAGTTTCTCCTGGCTGAGCGCCTCGTTGCAGGTGTCGCGTAACAGGTCGCCGACGACTTCCTGACGCACCCCGTTACCAAAACGCTTCTTGACCACGCTGAACGGAATTTTCCCGGGCCGGAACCCGTTGAGCCGCGCGCGCTTGCCGAGATCTCGCAGACGCTGCTCGACTTCACGCTCGACGCGCTCGGCCGGCACCTGCACTTTCATGCGGCGTTCAAGGCCCTGCGTCGTCTCGACTGAAACCTGCATAACTCGCTTCCTCGTTAAATCCGGATGCAACCACCGGTGCCGCCCAGGGTGGTGCGAAAGGAGAGACTCGAACTCTCACGGGTTACCCCACTGGAACCTAAATCCAGCGCGTCTACCAGTTCCGCCACTTTCGCCTGCAGGCCGCGCCTGGCCGGGACTGCTTTTGCAAAGTATATCAAATACTTGCAACCGGCTAGCGCTAGCGCAACCCGCGCGTGTGGCATTGGGCCGTGGCATTATACAAACTCACACACGTGATCCGCAGGCACACGAAAATCGCCCGGCTGCGCGCCGGACGGCACCGCGCCACGTTCACCCGTACAGCCTCCATGCTGCGGTTGCTATCATTGCACACCCATTAGAGCGCCTCGTGCACCCTTGCAAGCATTCCCCCGAACCACATGAAATACAAAGATTACTACGCGGCACTCGGCATACCGCGTGCTGCCAGCGCCGAGCAAATCAAGGCGGCGTACCGCAGGTTGGCGCGTAAATATCATCCTGATGTTTCCAAGGAGCCTCAGGCCGCCGAGAAATTCAAGGACATTGCCGAGGCTCACCAGACTCTCAAGGATCCGGACAAGCGTGCGGCCTACGATCAGCTCGGCCGCCCGCCGAGCGGTGAGGAATTCCGCCCGCCTCCGGACTGGCAGCAACGCTACAGCGGCGCACCCTTCTCCTTCGAGGACATGGACTTGGCTGATTTATTCGCCGGCTTGCGCGCGGGCCAGGCACGCGGGGCGCGTGCAGGCGGCAACGTAGCGCAGCGCGGTGAAGATTACGAAGTATCGGTTCCGATCACGCTTGAAGACGCCTACCGCGGCACCGAGATCAACCTCGACCTCAACATCCCGGAATACGACGCGCATGGTGTGCGCCGCGCAAGCTCACAGGCGTTCAAGGCGCGCATTCCCAAGGGGGCCGCCGATGGCCAGCGGCTGCGCGTTTCGGGCAAGGGCGGCCGAGGCCGGAACGGCGGGAACGATGGCGATCTTTACCTAAACATCAAGCTGCAACCGCATCCCTGGTATCGCGTGAGTGACCGTGATCTTTATCTGGACCTGCCGCTGGCCCCCTGGGAAGCCGTGCTCGGCGCCAGCGTGGATGTGCCGACGCTCGCCGGAACGGTGCGCCTGAAGATCCCCCCGGGTACCACGGCCGGGCAGCGGTTACGCCTGGTGGGGCGTGGCTTGCCTGCACCTAAGGGCGGTGTCGGCGACCTCTACGCCATTGCCCAGGTCGCAGTACCTGCGAAAGTTGGCGAACAGGAGCGCGATCTGTTCCGCAAACTCGCGGCCGAATCGCATTTCAACCCGCGTGCTCATTACCAGCAAGGAGGGCACTGATGCGCATCGAACTCACCGAACTGGAATGGCTGGATGCCGTGCCGCCGCTGTCGCTGTCATCGTTAACTCAGGTTTCAGGCCTGACGGAATCCGAACTCCGCGAGCTGGTCGCCTGCGAGCTGATCTCGCCGCAGGACTCGGCGGCATCGAGCTGGAGCTTTGCCGCCGACCAAATTGCGATTGCGCGTACCGCTCACCGCCTGCGCGACGATTTTGAACTCGATCTGTCCGGGCTGGTGGTTGCGTTGACACTGCTCGAACGCGTGCAGACTCTGGAGCAGCAGATCAAGGACCTGGATGCGCGCTTGCCAAGACCCATGGACTGACAGCGAAAAAAACTCACGCCGCGGTAACGGCTGCGGCGACAGCCCGCCCGCGCCACTCCATGGGCCAATCACCCGCTCATTGCTTTTAGCGTAGACCTCGAATCCACGCCCGCCGTGCGCACCAGCTCTTGTCCGGGCAACCTGCTAGGGCCCGGGAGCTCCGTAACGCAGCATCACCCGAAGGCGTCTGAGGCTCTGGGCGCTGCAGCTGTCACGCGCCAACATTACGCTGCGGCGCCTGCCATGGCCAGGCGCGCGGAAATGCGCCACCACAATCCATGCACCCAAATGTGCCTGCGGCAGCAATTCTAGCGCTTCGCTCCGGCCGCGGTAATCGGTTACCTGCCAACCGGCTTCAGGACGCCAACTCAGGCGCCGCGGCGTGCGGTGCCAGTAAAGCACCACATTCCACATGAAGCTGCCAACCACGGCAAGCAGAATAACCAATCGCGCGAGCATGCTGACCGGAACCTCGGCCAAGATCACGGCCGCCGTCGCGTGCATCGCCAGCAACATACCGGCGATCAGCCGCGAGGGCCGGATTTCAATTTCCAGGGGCTCGCTGTAACGATTCGACGACACGGAGTTGCTCGGGATCGGCGGGCTGCTCATGTCCCATGAGATAAGCTAGCAATACCGGATCCGGCAGGTCCAGCAACGCCGCGAATGCTCGTTGCGCTGCAGCCGGAGCGCCGGGGTAGACGTCACGCAGGTATTCTTCCAACACCAGATCGAGTTCTTTGGCGCCGCGGCGGCATTGCCAGCGCAAGCGCGAGATTTCACTCATCGTGCAGGATCATCCCTGTTGGTTCGCCCAGCCGCGCAAAGGTCACGGAATATCCGGCGCTGTGTGCGTATGCCGGAGGTGGCAACGTTCGCACGTGCCAGACTGGCAATCAGTAAACGCGCTTTTTGGGCGGAAACGGCTGTACCTCATCCGTGAGCGTGTAGTTGTGCACCGGGCGGTAGTCCAGTTTTACGCTGCGCTCGCCGTCCATCCAGGCGAGCGTGTGTTTCATCCAATGCTTATCATCACGCTCGGGGAAATCTTCGCGTGCGTGCGCGCCGCGGCTCTCAATACGATTGATGGCACTGGACACGGTAACCGTGGCGCAAGCCAGTAGATTGTCGAGTTCCAGGGTTTCCACCAAGTCCGAGTTCCAGATGAGCGAGCGGTCACTCAGGTGTACATCATCGAAGCTCGTGTACACCTCGGCGAGGCGCTTGCGGCCTTGCTCCAGAGTCTCCGCGGTACGGAACACCGCCACGTCCGATTGCATGGTTTTCTGCATGCGCAGCCGCACGGTCGCGGTCGGCTGGCTGCCGTCGGCGTGACGCAGCTTGTCGAAGCGCGTCAGGATCTTGTCGGTGCACTCCTTGGGAAAACTCTTGGGCGTCGCGCCCTTCTGCACTTTTTCCGCGCAGCGCAAGGCGGCGGCACGCCCGAACACGACCAGATCGAGTAACGAATTCGACCCGAGCCGGTTGCCTCCATGCACAGACACGCAGGCGGTCTCGCCAATCGCCATGAGACCGGGAATCGGGGCATCCGGATTGCCATCTTTAAGCGTCAGGGCTTCGCCGTGATAATTCGTCGGGATGCCGCCCATGTCATAGTGCACCGTCGGCAGTACCGGGATCGGTTGTTTGTTGACATCCACGCCGGCAAAAATACGCGCGGTCTCGGAAATGCCCGGCAGGCGCGTGTGCAGCACCTCGGGACCCAAATGCATCAGATTCAGGAACAGATGGTCCTTCTCGGGGCCGACGCCGCGGCCTTCGCGGATTTCGATGGTCATGGCGCGCGATACCACGTCACGCGATGCCAAGTCCTTGGCATGCGGCGCGTAGCGCTCCATGAAACGCTCGCCCGCGGAATTAGTGAGATACCCGCCCTCGCCGCGCGAACCCTCGGTAATCAAGCAGCCCGCACCATAAATGCCGGTCGGATGGAACTGCACGAACTCCATGTCTTCGAGCGGCAGGCCGGCACGCAGCACCATGCCATTGCCGTCGCCCGTGCAGGTATGTGCCGAGGTGCAGGAAAAATACGCCCGCCCGTAGCCACCGGTCGCAAGTATCGTTTGTTGCGCGAGGAAGCGGTGCAAGATGCCCTTGGCCAGATCCCAGGCAAGCACCCCGACCACGGCACCGTGATCCGTAAGCAGATCGATGGCGAAGTACTCGTAGAAGAACTCCACGTGATGCTTGAGGCTCTGCTGGTAGAGCGTGTGCAGCATCGCGTGACCGGTGCGATCCGCGGCCGCGCAGGTGCGGTGCGCGGTGCCCTCGCCGAAATGCGTGGTCATGCCGCCAAACGGGCGCTGATAGATCTTGCCTTCTTCGGTGCGCGAGAACGGCACGCCATAGTGCTCGAGCTCGATGACCGCTGGCACGGCTTCACGCGTCATGTACTCGACCGCGTCCTGGTCGCCGAGATAATCGCCGCCCTTGACGGTGTCGTACATGTGCCAGCGCCAGTCGTCTTCACCCATATTGCCGAGGCTTGCAGCGATGCCGCCCTGCGCCGCCACCGTGTGACTGCGCGTGGGGTATACCTTGGTGATATTGGCGGTAGAGAGACCGGCTTCCGCGAGCCCTACGCTCGCGCGCAGCCCGGCACCCCCCGCGCCCACGACTACGACGTCGTAGACGTGATCGACCAGCTTATAGGCTTCGGCCATGCTCAACTCCCAAACGCGACGCGCAGCACCACGAAAATACCGATGGCGGCCAGTATCACAGCAATAAACCGCAACACCACGAGGGCACAAAGCTTGCGCCACGCCACGTGCACATAGTCTTCAACCACCACCTGCAGGCCAAGATAAGCGTGCCAATAAACGCTCAGTACCAGGAGCACCAGCAGGATTGCATTCCACGGTGCGTGTATCCAGTGCACGACCGTCGCGTAATCGGAATGCATCAGCATGAGCACCGATACCGCAAACCAGAACGCCAGCGGCACCAAGGCAATCGCGGTGACGCGTTGCGTTATCCAATGGCCGGTGCCTTCCTTGGCCGATCCGAGCCCGCGTGCGCCCGCCAAGGGAGTGCGATAGCTCATGGCTGACCTCCGAGGTAGGCAAAGATGATGGCGAGAGCCGTAAGAACGGCGGCCACGATCCAGACGCTATAGCCAGTAATATAAAAAGTGCGGATGCGGAAGCCGAGCCCCATGTCCCAGAACAGGTGCCGGATCCCGTTGCACAAATGATAGAAGAGTGCGAAGGTCCAGAGCCACAAGAGAACATTGCCGATCCAAGTACCGAAGAACCAGTGCGCCGCAGCGAAATTGGCGGGTCCGGTGGCCGCAGACACCAGCCAGTAAATTAATGCCAGAGTACCGATGGCGAGCCAGATACCGGTAATCCGGTGCAGAATCGACATGGTCATGGTGATCTGCCACCGGTAAATACCGGCGTTCGGTGACAGCGGACGGGTATCAGTCGTCATGCGGCTACCTCGAATGCGAATGCAACCACCCTCGGGCGGCGCTCAGAAATCAATGCACTGGCCGTTTTTTTCCCAGTCACCGTAACGCGTAGGCTCGGGGCCCTTGGGCCCGCCGAACTCACGTGGTTGGGCCGCGCCGGACGTAGCGCCGGCAAGGGCAGTCTCCGTGGCTTGGTCAGGTTCCAACTCGTAACGCGACACGGTGTCCGAGACATCGGTGTCCGGTCCGGCTTCGGAAGTGGCTGTCTGAGTAGTGACCTTTAGCTGCGTGTCGGACATCTCGCTACTGTTCTTTTGGAATGGCGGCTCAAAAAGGGCCACGCATTTTACACCGATGCACCCCGTCCGGCTGACAGGTGGGCGCTCGATCCGTATCATGCAATGCGGAGCAAGCCTGCGCAATTGCATGCCAATGACTGCAGACCCTACTGATCTTACCAAAGGCAAACGCGGCGCTGCGGTGGAAGGGATGTCATCCACGGCGGACCTGGCGGCAATTCTCTGCGACCTGTCGGGGACCGAGGGATTGCTCGAAATCAGTGGGTCCGAGCACCGGGACTTTCTGCAAAACCAGTTGAGCACCGACGTTCGCAAGCTCACGAGGAATACCGGCCAATTCTGTGCCTGTAGCAATGCCAAGGGCCGCGTCGTCGCAACCTTGCGTGTATTCGAGCGGGCCGGCGTCGCGCTGTTGGCATTACCGCAGGATCTCGTTCCCGAACTCGCCGCATACCTACAGAGATATGTGCTGCGCTCCTTGGTCACCATCACCGACGTGAGCGAGCGGTCTACACGCCTCGGACTCGCGGGTGACGCAGCGCGCGCCCTGCTCGAGGCCTGTGGTTGTGAAGTTCCAGTGGCCGCCAATGGTCTCGGCGGACGTGAAGGTATATTACTGATGCGCCTGCCGGGCGCCACACCGCGCTTCGCAATCTACGGCGAGCCGGCAACGGTCGCACCGCTGCGCACGGAACTCGAGCAGCGCGGTGCGATGAACGTCGAGGACCTCGATTGGACTCGGCTGCGGATTCTCGCCGGCGAGCCTGCGCTACACCCCTCGACCAGTGGACGGTTCCTGCCCCAAAGCCTCGGCCTCGAAGAACTTGACGCCGTGCATCTCAACAAAGGCTGCTATCTCGGCCAGGAAGTGATCGCACGCGCACACTACCGCGGCACCGTCAAACGTCATTTGCGACACGCCCGCTGTGAATCCGCGCAGGCCATCGTGCCTGGCAGCACTATCCACGCCGCGACCCGAGAGGCCCCGGTAGCGGAAGTAGTCGAAGCCGCCCCCAGTCGGGATGGCACCGGGCAGCTCTTGATTGTAATGCAGGACGAATTCATCACGGCGCCGCTGTTCTTCCGGGGAGCCGCAGTCGAACTCGTGGCCTAGTTCGGCGCTGCACGGCCGGCTGGCCGCCAGCGGTCCACTACTCGATGGATGCAAAGGTCAGAGCAGTGGGCCGTCAAGCCGCGGTCGCCCGGCGCATGAGCAGAGCGTAGAAACCATCGGTGCCGTGCCGGTGCGGCAGCAATTGCAGTGCACCCGCCGGGGTCACTGCATCCGGGACGGCGACGCCCTGCGCGCTCAATATTGGCACTACGGGCAGCGGTGCAAACTCGCGATGTGCAGCGAGGAACGCCGCTGTCACTGCCTGATTTTCGGCGTCCAGCAGACTGCAGGTCGCATATACGAGACGTCCCCCCGGTTTCACAAGTTGCGCCGCAGACTCGAGAATCTCGAGCTGAGTGCGCCGCAAAGCGCCAAGGTCCAGCGCTTTCCACTTGATGTCAGGATTGCGCCTGAGCGTCCCCGTACCCGAACATGGCGCGTCGACGAGCACCGCGTCGGCGCTGCCAGCGAGCGCTTTCAACAAGGGGTCGTGTGTATCGTGCAACATGCGCCGCTGCACGTTGTCCACGCCCGCCCGCCGCAGGCGTGGCCGGAAACGGTCGAGGCGCTTGCGCGACACATCGAAGGCCTGCACCACGCCGCGGTTGGCCATCATCGCGGCAAGCTGCAGAGTCTTGCCGCCCGCACCGGCGCAAAAGTCGACAATCTTTTCGCCCGGCCGGGCGGCCGCCAGGAATCCCACAAGCTGGCTGCCCTCGTCCTGCACTTCATAGAGCCCCTGGCCGAAGGCACGTGACGTGAACATCGCGGCACGTTCCTGGCGGCGCAATCCGAGCGGTGACCAGGGCGTGGGCGCAAGTTCGAAGCCTTCGACCTTGAGTTCCGCTTGCAGAGCCTCGCGCGTCGTCTTGAGGGAATTGGCGCGAATGTCGACGGGCGCGGGGGTATCGAGTGCCGCCGCCAGCTCAAGCGTTTCGGCCTCACCGAACTGCCCGACCAGCGCCGTGGCGAGCCAATCCGGAAAATTGGCGCGCACCGCCAGCGGGAACTCGAAAAGATCCAGCGCGCGTACACGTTCGACGAGCGGTACAGCGCCACCGTTAAATCCCGCATCCGCGAGCGCACGCGCGCTCCAGCCGCCGTACTTCAGCAGCCAGCTCGCCACCAGCCAGCGCGCCTGTTCCTTGTCGGTTTCGGGTTTGCACAACGGCGCGTACAGAGCTTCGAGTTCCCGTTTGTGACGCAGGCAGCCGTACACGCTCTCGGCCGCAAAGCCGCGGTCCCTGGAACCCATGGCGCGGTGCTCATGAAAGTAACGGCCGATTTCGGCGTCGGCCGGACGTGCAAATGCGAGCAACCGCACCAGCAATTCGACCGCCTGTACGTAGCGGGCACGCGCGTTCCGCACCTCGCCCGTGGTCACCGCGCACCGCCTGGGCGCACGCGCGCCACGCGAACGGCCGGCAAGGACGGCCGCTGCAGGAGCAGGCGACTCAACAAGTTCGCGCACACTTGGACGATTGCGCGGATTATATGGACTCGGGCCGCATCAGCGGGAACAAAATCACGTCCCGAATCGACGGCGCGTCGGTGAACAACATCACCAGCCGGTCGATACCGATGCCCTCTCCGGCCGTAGGCGGCATGCCATACTCGAGCGCGCGCACGTAATCGGCGTCGTAATACATGGCTTCCTCGTCGCCGCCCGCCTTGGCTTCGGCCTGCAGGCGAAAGCGCTCGGCCTGATCCTCGGGATCGTTGAGCTCGGAGAAACCGTTGGCGAGTTCGCGTCCGCCCACGTAAAACTCAAAGCGGTCGACCAGAAAGGCATCGCCGTTCTTGCGCCGCGACAACGGCGACACCTCGGTCGGGTAGTCAATGATGAACGTCGGTTCCTTGAGCCCGGGCTCGACCGTGCTTTCGAATATCGCAAACTGCATTTCCCCCGCACCCTCGTCCGCTGCCACAGGCAGGCCGAGCCTGGCGCACACCGGGCGCAGATACTCCGGATCGCGCACCCGCTGCCGGTCCAGCCCGTTGACCTCCGCCACGGCCTGCTCGAGCGGTAAGCGGCGAAATTCCCGGTCAAAATCCCAGGACTCGCCCTGATATGCGACACGCGCGTGACCATTCAGCGTGCGCGCCAGGCTGCGCAGCAGATTCTCGGTCAGGTCCATCAGGTCGTGATAGGTCGCGTAGGCTTGATAAAACTCCATCATGGTGAACTCGGGATTGTGGCGCGTGGACATGCCCTCGTTACGGAAATTGCGGTTGATTTCGTACACGCGCTCCAAGCCGCCGACCACCAGGCGCTTGAGATAAAGCTCGGGAGCAATGCGCAGGTAAAGCTGCAGATCGAGCGCGTTGTGATGCGTCACGAACGGCTTGGCGTTCGCGCCTCCGGCGAGCGGATGCATCATTGGAGTTTCCACTTCGAGAAAGCCGCGCGCATTCATGAAGTCACGCAGATATTGCACGATACGCGTGCGCGTGTGGAATACGCGCAGCGAGTCCGGGTTCATGATGAGATCGAGATACCGCTGACGATAACGGGTCTCGGTATCCGCAAGCCCGTGGAACTTCTCGGGCAGCGGCCGAAGCGCCTTGGCGAGGAGTTGCAGGCTCTCCGTGCGCAAGGTCAACTCGCCGGTGCGGGTCTTGAACAGGCGGCCCTCCGCGCCCACGATGTCGCCGATATCCCAGGTTTTGAATTCCTCGTAGGCCGCTTCCCCGAGGGTCTTGCGCTCCACGAACAGTTGCAGGCGTCCGCTGCTGTCCTGAAGATGCGTGAAGCTCGAGCCGCCCATCACACGCTTGCCCATCATGCGGCCCGCGATGCGCGCACGCATCGCTGTACCTTCGAGGGCTTGCGCGTCGAGCGCGCCGCCGCGCGCATGCAGATCGGCCGCGAGTGCATCGCGTACGAAACCGTTAGGGTAGGCACGGCCTTCGGAGCGCAGGCGCGCAAGCTTCTCGCGCCGCTCGCGGATCAGATTGTTGTCGTCGTTTTCAGCCATTGCAATTCCCATGTTACCGGCGCCTTGCTCGCCAATACCGCCTGCTGTTACAGCCCCTGTTTGAGGGAAGCCTGCATGAAGTCGTCGAGATCGCCGTCGAGTACCGCCCGGGTGTCGGGTTTCTCGACACCGGTACGCAGATCCTTGATACGCGACTGGTCGAGCACATAGGAGCGGATCTGACTGCCCCAGCCGATGTCGGCCTTGCTGTCCTCGATTTTCTGCTGCACCGCGCGCCGTTTCTGCATTTCCAGTTCGTAGAGCTTGGCCTTGAGCTGCTTCATGGCAAACGAGCGGTTCTTGTGCTGCGAGCGCTCGTTCTGGCAGGCCACCACGATGCCGGTGGGAATGTGGGTGATGCGCACCGCGGAATCCGTCTTGTTGACATGCTGGCCGCCCGCGCCGCTCGAGCGGTAGGTATCGATACGCAGGTCCGCCGGATTGATCTCGATGTCGATGTCATCGTCCACTTCGGGCGAAACGAATACCGCGGCGAACGAAGTATGGCGGCGGTTGCCGGAATCAAACGGTGATTTGCGCACCAGACGGTGCACGCCGGTTTCGGTGCGCAGCCAACCGTAGGCGTAGGCGCCCTCGAAATGCACGGTGGCACTCTTGATGCCGGCCACCTCGCCCGCGGACAATTCCACCACTTCGGTCTTGAAGCCTCGGCGTTCGCCCCAGCGCAGGTACATACGCAGCAGCATGTCGGCCCAGTCCTGGGCCTCGGTACCGCCCGAGCCGGATTGCACGTCGAGAAAAGCATTCCGGGGATCCATTTCGCCGGCAAACATGCGGCGAAACTCCAGGTCCGCCACCTCGCGCTCGAGGCTGCCGACTTCACGGCCGATCTCCACGACCGACGCCGCATCGTCCTCCTGCGTTGCGAGCGTCAACAATTCGCGCGAATCGTCCAGTCCGCCCGCCAGCTTGTCCAGCATGCCCACGACCTCTACGAGGCGTGCGCGTTCGCGTCCGAGCGACTGCGCACGCTCCGGCTGCTCCCAGATACCCGACGCTTCAAGTTCCTTGTTTACTTCCTGCAGCCGCTCGCGCTTGCGCTCGTAGTCAAAGATACCCCCGGAGGGCCTGCACGCGGCCCGTCAAATCGCTGATTTTGTTACGGATTGGATTGATTTCTTCCACGGTATTCGGATTCCGGGTGACAAGGCGCGCTATGGTACTACAGGCTCGACATGCTCCACGAGAAGCTGCAGACGCCGCTCGCCGCCATACTCATCGACGCCGGGCCGGTACACGATGTGCACGCGCGCACAGCCGCCCGCGGGCAGCGCTCCGGCTTGACGAAATGCGATCGCCACAAGCGGTTGCGATACGTGCAGCGCGCGCAGTTGCATCCTTAGATGTCCTGCACCGACGACGCGCTGCGATTCGAATATGAACTCACCATCGAACACCGGCTCGGGAAAGCCCTGGCCCCAGGGTCCGGCTGCCTGCAGAAGCTCGGCACATTCGAGCGTGAGGTATTCGGCCGGCAGCTCGCCGTCGGACAGGATCACGCCGCGCAGGTCCTCGGCATTCAGACGCCGGTGCACCTCCGCGTCAAAGGCGGCGGCAAACTCCGGAAATTTCTCCTCGCGCAGACTCAAGCCCGCGGCCATCGCATGTCCACCGAACTTTTCAATCAGCCCCGGGTGACGCGTGTCGACGGCTTCGAGCGTATCGCGCAGATGCAGACCGCGCACCGAGCGCGCCGAGCCTTTGAGTGAGCCCTCGCCCGCACGTGCAAAAGCGATCACCGGCCGATGCACACGCTCCTTGACGCGTGCCGCCACGAGGCCGACGACACCCTGATGCCATTCGGGGCGAAACAGGCACACACCGAAGGGCAGTGACGCGTCGCTGTCCTCCGTGCCCATGCTCGCGAGCGCAGCGAGCGCCTCCTGCTGCATCCCGGCCTCGATGGCACGGCGCTCGTGATTCAACTCGTCGAGCTGCACCGCAAGCGAGCGCGCACGCGCCGCATCGTCGGTCAGCAGCAGCTCGATGCCGAGCGACATGTCGGTAAGACGGCCGGCCGCGTTCAGGCGTGGCGCGGCACCGAACGCGAGGTCGGCAGCACTCAGGCGTGCGGGCGCACGCCGCGCTACTTCGAGCAGCGCTTGGATGCCCGGAATCCCACGCCCGGCACGCATGCGTGCGAGCCCCTGCGCCACGAGTACGCGATTGTTGTGGTCGAGTGGTACCAGATCCGCGACCGTACCGAGTGCCACGATGTCGAGGAATTCGGCCAGCCTCGGCTCGGAGATGCCGCGCGCGACGAACCAGCCGTCCGTGCGCAGCCGGGAACGCAGTGCCAGCAACAGATAAAACATGACGCCGACACCAGCCAGGCACTTGCTTGGAAAAGCATCACCCGGGAGGTTCGGATTCAGAATCGCATCGGCTTCGGGCAGGCTCGCGCCAGGCACATGATGGTCCGTGACCAGCACGCGTATACCGGCACGGTGGGCCGCCAGTACGCCCGCATGGCTGGAGATGCCGTTATCGACGGTCACGATGAGATCGGGATGGCGCGTGGCGGCAAGCTCCACGATTTCCGGTGTCAGGCCGTAGCCGTACTCGAAACGGTTCGGCACCAGATAATCCACGTGTTGGGCGCCCAACTTGCGCAGCGCGCGCACGCCAAGCGCGGAACTCGTGGCACCATCGGCATCGAAGTCGCCGACGATCAGGATGCGCCGGTCTTCGCGCAGGCAGGCGGCCACCAACTCCACGGCTGGCTGCAAGCCAAGCAGGCCTTGAAAATCACATAGGCTCGCGAGCGACGGATCGAGTTCGGCGGCACTGCGCACACCGCGTGCGGCGTACAACCGCCGCAACAGCGGATGCAGTGAATCCGGGAGTCCCGTCGCCTCCCCCGGCGGACGCCGCTCAATCCTGAGGCGCGGCATCGGGCGGCGCAAAGCTACGCGCGAGCGGCACCGGGCGCCGCCAAAAACTTAGTGCGGCAGCGCGTGACAGGCTGTACTGCCAATCGCCACCGAGGAAAAGCTCAACTGCCGAGGTGTGTCCACGCAGCAGCGCTGCCCAGGCCGGCCGCAGAACTTCCCGAGCGAAGCGCCGGGGGTCGCCGCCAAAATCTCCGGCAGCCCCGAGCAGCGTGCTCTGCGAATGAGTGTCCAGACGCACATCCCCCGAAAGGTTTTCACATCCATGGTCGGCGAGCTTCGCGAGCCCGCGCACCAGCGGCAAGTCCGTGATGATCCGGTCGGGCGCGCGCGGCGCCCCCTCCGGCAACCGCCCGCCGCCCCACAGCCATAGGCTGTTGATCGCGAGCTTGCCGGTCTGTTCGCGCGCCTGGTTCACGGGATGGTCATAAAAAAGCATCTGGATCTCGTTCATGAGCTTGCGCAGACGGTCCTCATCGGGACCCGTGGGCATGAACTCGGTGATCGCCCAGCCCTCGACGCGCGCGGAATCGAAGCTGCAACAGCGCCAGTCGCCGGGGACCCGCAGATACCACACCTCCGGCCGTGGCGTCTCGAGCAGCAATTGATCGGCGGCATAGAACTCATTGAGACGGGCCGCCAGCGCCCGCGCTTCCTCCGCAGTCACCGCGAGCCCGGCACGCGGTAGCATGGCTACTTGATCGCGATCGACCAACAGATGCGCAGGATCCGCCCGCCACCAGTAATGCGCGTCGCGCGCGCCGCCCCCTCCGAAACGCTCGATGGCCGCCACCGGAAAACCTTCACGTTCCAGGCCGAATTGGCTGGCCAATATTTTCAAGCCACTGGTTAGCGGGGAGCGGCGCGCACGTGCAAAAAACTTTTCCAAGAGCGGCGCGCGCAGTTCTGCAGACGCGCCGCACAATGCGCGTGCGAACTTGGGAACATAGAGAAGAGTGCGTGAATCAGGCATGCGTGCTTGTGCACATTATGCCGTTGGCCTAGTCTATCCGCCATGAAATTCACGCTCGATGCCACTTCCGCGGGAACCAATGTGATTCGCGCCTACGGACCGGGGCGCATCAATATCAGTGACAAGATCTACACGCGCAGCCTGGTTTTAACCCCCCAGCGTTTGCTCGACGACTGGCCGCCACAACGCTTCGAGGATCTGACACTCGCGCATTTGGAAACCGCGCTCGGACTGCAGCCCGAAATCCTGGTGATCGGCACCGGTGCCGTGCTGCGCTTCCCCGAGGCACGCATCCAGGCTGAAATCCAGGCGCGCGGTATCGGGCTCGAAGTGCTCGACACCGCGGCCGCGTGCCGTACCTACAACGTGCTGGTAAGTGAAAATCGCAAAGTCGTTGCGGCTCTGCTACTCATCGAGACGCGCCACTAGCCACGCTAGCCGAACAAAAGTTCTTCCGACAATCCCTCGGCCTGCAGCAGGGACCGCAGACGCTTGATGGCGTCGAGCTGGATCTGGCGCACCCGTTCGCGCGTGAGCCCTATGGCGACACCCACCTCATCCAGCGTGCAGGGAGCGGAGTCGTTCAGCCCAAAGCGGCGTTCCACCACGGCACGCTGTTTGCCGTCCAGTTGGTTCAGCCAGCGGCCGATCACGGCCTGCAGGTCGGAATTCTGCAGCAGGTGCACGGGGTCGCTGTCGCGCTCCTCGGGGATGGTATCGAGGAGCGCACGGTCGCCATCACGCCCCACCGGGATGTCCACCGAGGCCATGTGTTCGTTCAGGCCAAGCAGGCGCTTCACGTCGTCCAGCGGCTTGTCGAGCATCGCCGCGATTTCCTCCGGTGTGGGCGTGCGGTCGAGCGACTGCGTGAGCTTGCTCGCGGCGCGCAGGTACAGATTCAGCTCCTTCACCACATGCACCGGCAGGCGGATGGTGCGGGTCTGATTCATGATGCCGCGCTCGATGGTCTGGCGTATCCACCAGGTCGCGTAGGTGGAGAACCGGAAGCCCCGTTCCGGATCAAATTTCTCCACCGCGTGGATCAGTCCGAGATTACCCTCCTCGATCAGGTCCAGCAGCGGCAGTCCGCGGTTCAGGTATTTGCGTGCAATCTTCACCACCAGGCGCAGATTGCTCTCGATCATGCGTCGGCGCGCCACCTCGTCGCCCTGCTGCACACGCCGTCCAAAATGGATTTCTTCTTCCGGGGTCAGGAGCGGCGAATAGCCGATCTCGGAAAGGTACATGCGTGTGGCGTCACGCTGCTGCTCGTCGAACTTGGGCTCGGGCCGTAGCAGCCCGACCGTGTCGCTCTCGAGTGCCGCATCCGCATCGCTTGGCGCGCCCGGGAACGGTAACGCAGGCGCGTCGCGAGCATCGAAGTCGGAACTTTCGTCGCGCTCCGTTTCCGGTAGAACGACACGCCCATGAGTTGGCATTGCTCGGGGACACTCCGCACTGGCAGGCACGGTGCATATTGCCCATTCCGGTAGGCCATCCGCAAGCCTTAGCCCGGATAATTCACGAACGATGAGGAAACAAAAGCTCCGAGTGTGGTCCAAAGGCTATGAAACAAGGCAATTGGGCACACGAGGATCTCTTGTATGGGAGACGATAGCACGGGACAGAGTGTT
>JBOIBB010000156.1:0-3112 GCA_050739335.1 Gammaproteobacteria bacterium | reverse complement strand
GACGTGCCGCGGTAGGAATCCGCCACCATCCAGCCGCCGGACGTCAGCGTCCAGGAGATGACGAACTCACTCCAGTTCCCGGCACTTACGTGGCCTGCCAACACGAGGGGTACCCACACCAGCAGCGTGAAAATCCCCATCTGTACCGCCGAGAGCGCGGCGGCGAGCCGCGCAACCACACCGATAAGTATTGCCACGCCCGCCGCGATGTAAGTAGCGCCGAAGAAATACGCCCAAAACACATGCGCCGGCAGCCAGTGAGGGACCAGGGGTGTGGTCAGATTGAGATAGACGAAATGGCTTACGCCGAAGAAAATCACGGTCAGCGCGTAGATCACCCGCGCGATGCGCACGCCCTGGTCGCCGGTGGCGAAGCCGAGCCAGCGCCTGTCCCGGTCAGTCGCGATCCAGGCATACAGTACCGAGGAACCCGCTACCAGAACCGCGGTCTGAGCGGCGGGATACCAAGCACCTAATACCGCAGGCGCGGGGAGGATGGTGCGCCCGTTGATCAACAGTATGAGTATCAGGAAGACCAGCAGCACGCGGGCAGCGAATGTGGCCGTACGCCGCCAGAACAAGCCGATACCGCAGGCCAATGAGACGCAAGCACAGCAATAGGCCAGCACTTGCGCCGGCAGGCCCTTGGGTGCTCCCTCCCATATCAGCGCGAAACCGCCTTTGACCAGGCCCAGGATTCCAAGGCCAATCATGGTCGCCGCAAAGACCGCATGACCCACACTTGCGATGCGCATCGCTTTATCCTCCGGTGTGTGCCGGTTCATCGGGTGATCAATGGATTCGATACGCCCATTGATCTCATGACTATGAATAGCACACCGCTGGGGAACTGTTTTGAATCTTTTCTGATTTATATCTTTGGTCCACACGCACTCTGATTACGCAATCCCTGCATTCGTAATTTGCGCTCGTCCTGAACTTGGAATATAAACTTTTGTGTGTTTCCGGAACGTCCGGGACGCGCATCCAACCGCCGCATGCAACCACGACTCAAATATGTTCTGGTCGCTATCACTCTAGCTACAGTGGCGTGCCCGCTGATCGCACGCGCACAGGATCAAAGCGGAATTAGCACGCGTTGGTACCTCGCTCCCCAGTACAGCAACGCGTGGCCCGACAGCAAGGAAAGCACCCACAACGGCAGCGCCTGGCAAGTGGACTTCGGCAAACCGATTGCGCCGGACTGGAATCTGGAATTCGGCGTGATTGATTACAACCCGGATTTCGATAACGGCAGCCCCGGCTCATACCATCAAACCGCCTACGGTTTGAACGCTCTATGGTTCTTGGAGAACCGCACCGGATCCTTTGCACCGTTCCTGCTGTTCGGTATCGGCATCAACCACCAGATCGTCAACAATGTCGGCTGCCGTTGTTACGCCGTGGGCCAGGGTTCCCTCGCCTATTCGCTGCCGAATACCGGCACAAAACTCTATGGCACGTTCGGTATCGGTTTTCTGACGTCTACCTGGAACTGGGGCGGGGCGTTGCGCTTCAGCCTGCAGTACATACACACCGGCGGCAACAGTCTCTACGGCAACCACGGTTACAACGACAGGATCGGAAGCATCGGCCTGCAGATCCCGCTCGATCCGCCGTAATGCCCGCCGGGAAAACGGCCAAGAGTCAGAGTGAATCAGCCGCAATACTTGAGTTTAATCACAAATCAGCAATAGAAATTCCGAGTTGCTCCAGCACTTCCAGTAGTTGTTGATAGACCGGCGCGGGTTGTGGGTTCTTTGGTGGCAGATGGCCTTCGGCTGCGGCGGCCGAGGCCAGCCGTTTGAGGATTTCCGGAATTGCCGGTTCGGGAATGCCGCCGACTTTTGCGCCGCGGTAGTTGCTGAGCAACGACTGGATGGCTTTCGGCATGCGCTTGCAATCAACCTGGCCGTCGGCCAAGCGGTAGGGAAGTTTCCAAGTGTGAGTATTGTTGGCGTCACCGACATAAGCGAAACAGTGGGCCGGCAGTTTGTATTTGTGGTGCAGCAGCAGACCGCCGAGGAGGTCGGTTTGATCTGCTGTTGCCGGGTCATGTTCTATGAGCTGCCAGCCGTGTTCCACTGATTCGCAGGACCGGTAGATGCCGTGGACGCTTATCCACCAGAGACCGGGTGGCGGCTGCTCCGAAGTCAGATCTGCAAATAACCGGTCTTTCAGGTTGCCGTTCTCGAGGTCCGCTGCGTAGAGAATGCAGCCGTCCGACACTGCAATGCGCGTGATCTTCTGTTCATCTGCATAGCGCCGCGCCTGCTGCAACGCCAATTCCAAGGCGCGGCGACCGCGGGCCAGTGCGCCGGGCCGTTTCGCTTCGATTACGAGGTATTTGGCGAGATTGTGGCTGAGCACGATGTCGGCATAACCGGTTTGATATGCAAGATCACCCCGGCACCAATCCAACACCGACGTGAACAAGTCTTCAAGAATTCCCTCGGCGACTTTCTCGGCCTCGTTACCGTGCCGCAGCCTGTCCCGGTGCATATCCCGAAATCTCGGCCACGCTAAATTAATTTGCTCGACGCAATTGCGGTATGTTGAAAGCTCTGTATAGCTCATGCCGAGCAACCCCTAGCCAATCATTTGGGCCGGCAAGCCCAAACCAACTATCCCGCGCGATGAATTAAGTTTAGCTGAATATTACGCCGATGTTTTATTGAATATGAATCCTTGGGCTACCTTCGTCAGCCCAACCTAAGCGAGCTATTGCTTCTAAATTAACGGCTACAGGTTCAGGTCGATAAAAGCCTTGAGCTGGGATTTGGAGAGGGCGCCGGTTTTCTGGGCTTCCGTCGAGCCGTGTTTGAACAGCATCAGCGTCGGTTGGCTGCGCACGCCGTAGTGGCGCGCGATCTGTGGATCGTGCTCCACGTTCACTTTCACCACCCGCAGCCGGTCTTGGTATTCCTGCGCTACTTCGTCCAGCACCGGCGTCATGGCCTTGCAGGGCGCGCACCACTCGGCCCAGTAATCCAGCAGCACTACCCGTATTTGGCGGGGTTTGCTGGTGGTGGCAGCCCGGAAAGGGGGTTATGCCACCACCATCCATATATGACACATATGTCACTTTATATCTGTATTTATTGTATAATGT
>JBOIBB010000155.1:0-7497 GCA_050739335.1 Gammaproteobacteria bacterium | reverse complement strand
GGATGGTCCTGTGGGATTGCCTGGGCCTGCAGCTCAGGTGGTTAGAGCAGGGGGCGAGGCGGGTGTCTGTTATGCGGAGCACCGGTCCGCCCCCGCCGAACGCGAGGCCGGATGCCGAGCTGGGAGCGCCACCACGGATGGTCCTGTGGTATTGCCTGGGCCTGTAGCTCAGTTGGTTAGAGCAGGGGACTCATAATCCCTTGGTCCCAGGTTCGAGTCCTGGCAGGCCCACCATTTGCAGCGCAGCGGGACGCGTGATGCAATTACAGCCGGGACCATTTGCCCGTTGACGGCTCGGCGTACGCTGCGTCGTACGCGTGACGCTGGTGCTCGCCTGTGGACAAGAAAGCGTGATCAGACCGGCGCGGCTCTTTTCAGGCTGATGATTGCGAGCACGGTGTCTGTACTCACCGAAGACAGGTCCAGGTGGTGGGTAACGTCCGCGCTCGAACACGCGAACGTCTCCTGAGACTGCAAGCGGAACTGCAGCGCCACGCCGTTGCGGATTTCCGCCGCGCCGCGTAAAGCGTGCACGACCAACGCGGCAGCGGTGGGCTCGTCACGGAGTTTCACCCCGGTGCCCTGCACTACGTGGCATTGATGCTGCCATCGGGAGCGCATCGTCATGACATTGAAATCACGCACGGGTCCATCGAGGAGATGACAGCGTGTACGCCACTCGCCCTTAAAGCCTACGGGCCGGTAGCGTTCAGCGAGCCGCGCAGGCGGCGCGGCGTCGAAGGTCAATTCCAATCCCGCGCCGTGGGCCACAAGGATGGTCCGGTCGTAACCGGTAAACGCGGAGAAATCGCCGTCCTGTTCGATTTCCGCCATGCTGATGCGCCAGTCGAAGGGTTTGCCGTTCAAGCCTGCGTCGGGCGGTGACACGGCGATTTCGGTGGTCCAGCCTTGGCCGTTCTTCCAGCGCATGCGCCGGTAATCTTGCGGCTCCAGCACGCGCACTCCGTCGGCCAACTCACGCATGCGTCAACTCCCAAGCTGAATTCATGCCTGCCGGTACGTGGCTTCGTAGGCGAGGCCCATGAGCAGGGTCTTGAGAGTTTCGAGCAGTGCCTGTTCGAGATCTACTCTGAACGGTTGCATGTCCGGCTGTTTGAGTACCTCGCGCACCACCTGCGAGGGTTCGGCCAGGTGCTCGAAGCCGATGACCAGCGCGTAAATCTTGACCAATAGCGCTGCGCCTTGACCTGGAGTCATGAATTGCAGATAGCCTTCCAGCAACGCGCCGGTTTTTGCCGTGTGTTCCTTGAGCAGCGTTTTGAAGCCGAGGGCCGCGGCGTAGGGTACGTTGTATTCGAGGACGGTGTGCAGGATCGCGAGCAGCCGCAACAAATGCGGCCGGTCATTGAACGAGGCCGCGAACAATTCCACCAAGCCGTTGACGCTCATCTCGGCGCGGCGCGTCAGGAGCGCGCGGTCGAGCGCGTTGAACCACTCGGTCAGTTCCTGCTCGCAGAGCGCGAGAAACACTTCTTCTTTGCTGCGGAAATACAGATACAACGTGCCCTTGGCGAGCCCGGTCTCTCCCGCGATCCAGTCCATGGTGAGCTCGTCGTAGGCCGTATCGGCGAAGCCTGCGAGCGCCACCTGCAGAATGGCACCGCGGCGTTCGGCTTTCTGTTCTTCGCTGACCGCGCGCGTAAATGAAACCATGCCGAATTCCCCCATGACTTTCGGTCATTTATAGATTGCCCGTGGCCGCTTTTCAAGCACGCTCAGTCTGCAGCCAGCGCAGCCGGTAGCCCCCGCTCTCTGGTGCGAGGGCGTCGCGCAAGAAGCGTAGCGCACTCTCCATGCTGTGTTCACTCTGCCAGGGGGGATTGATCAGCGCCATGCCGCAGGCGTTGAATCCGGGGGTATCCGGTGGGCGCATGTAAAACTCGGCGAGTAGGGCACGATGCACACTCAGACCCGAGACGGCACGCTCAAAGCGGCGTGCGGCGGGCTCGTCCTTACGCGGGTACCAAAGCGCGTAAATGCCGGCCGGCCAGCGTTGCAGTACCGCCTTCAAGCACTCGCGCATCTGCACGAACTCGGTCGACTGTTCGAAGGGCGGATCAATCAGTGCGAGCCCGCGGCGCTCCGCCGGCGGCGTGAGGGCTTTGAGCATCTCGTAGCCATCACGCGCGTGCACGGCGGCCTGCGGCGTGTGGCGCAGATGCACGCGTAACAGGCGGGCTTCATCATTCTGCGTGTCCGCGAGCACCAGTCGGTCGTGGCTGCGTGCGATACCGGCCGCGAGAAGCGGCGAGCCGGGATAGAATCGCGGCGCAGCATTGCTTGCGAGACCAGGGTTGACGCGAGCGATGGCCGTACAGAGTTGCGCGACGGCTGCCGGTGCGTTCGAGCGTGCGCGCCACAAGCGGGACATACCGGTCGCGGCTTCGCCGCCGCGTTGCGCCTCGCGGCTTGTGAGGTCGTAGAGCCCGGCGCCCGCGTGGCTGTCGAAATAACACCAAGGCGCGGGTTTCTGGTTGAGCGCATCCAGCAAAATGAGCAGCAGCGTATGCTTGAAAATATCGGCGAAATTGCCGGCATGAAACAGATGACGGTAATTCATGGCGCGATGATGGCATACAAAACCCGGCCATGATGATCGCCTGTCCGTCAAAGTCCGCGACATGAAATCCATTACCCGCCTGGATCCGCTCCGCTGGCTGCTGGGCGCGCTCGTCGTGATTTACGGCGTGGCGCTCTTCAATCACGGGCCGATCCCGTCCATGGAGCCGCGCTTTGCGGAAGCCGTGCGCGAGATGTTCGCGCGTGGCGCGTGGCTGATCCCGATCAAAAACGGTGTGCCGTACATAGAGTATCCGCCGCTGTATTTCTGGCTGGGATTGATTGGACGTTCCGCCGGCCTGCCGCTCCTCGTCGCGATCCGGCTACCCGGCTATATCGGCTTTTTCTTGTGGGTGTGGTGGCTGGCACGCCTGCAAAAGAATTTGTTTCCGGCCTGGCCGCGCTGGCTTTTGGCGCTCACCGGTGCGGCGTTGCCCGCGATTCTCTACAACTTCTTTACCGCGCAGTCCGACAGCCTGCTGATTTTGGGCACGCTGGTCGCGCTCACGGGATTCGTGCGCTTGCGTGCCGATCCGTCACGCCACCGTTTCCCGTGGGAGTTGTGGCTGGGCGTACTGCTCGCGACTGCAGCCAAGGGCCCGGTGGGGCTCGCGATCACCCTGCCGGTGTTCGCCATCGAGATCATCTTGGCGGCGTTTCTGAGCTTCCAGCCGCCCGCGAGCGAAGGCAATGGCGTGGGTGCACGCGTCGCGTGGATTTTCCGTGAAGCTTGGCGGCTTGCGCCGCTGCGTGGCATCGCACTCGCGCTTATCGGCATTGTTCCCTGGTACATCGCCGCCGGATTTACCGCCGGCTGGGAATTCGTGCGCGCAGTGGTGGTCTACCAGAACTTCTATCGGTTTCTCGTCGGCTTCGACCATTTGCAACCCTGGTGGATGTACCTGCAGAGCATCTGGATCGACCTGTTCCCGCTCGCGTTACTGTTTCCGTTTGGAATTTATTTCGGCATTCGGCATATCCGGGATTTCCGTTGGCGGCTGCCGCTGGTGTGGGCGTTGTTTACCTTGGTGTTCTTCAGCGTGTCCGCCTCGAAGCAGAGCAAGTACATCCTGCCGGCCGCGCCCGCTGTCGTCGTACTCGCGCTCGCCGCTCTGCCGTTGCTTTTCAGTCCGCGCTGGCGGGTATGGCTGCGCGACAGCCTGCAGGGTTGGGCCGTGGCCTTCATCGTGTTTTTCGGCGTGCTGGTAATCGCCTGGTTGCCGTTCCACGACCGCAAGATCGGCGGTCTTGCCGGTTTTGATCAGATCAAGGCCGCCGTTGCCAGGGATCCCGGCGCGATCGTTAGCTTTCAATGGCCGCGACCGATGACGTTGTACGTGCTCGGTGCGCCCATGCGGTACGTGCGCTCGAGCCACGAACTCTACGCGGAAATCCACGCCGGCCGGATCAAACCGGGCGCTTACGTCCTGATCGACACCAAGTACCTGCCGGGCAGCACGCAGCCCGATGCCCTGAAGTTCCTGCCTGCGCCACAGGCGCCTTATTTTCGCGAGGTGCTGCAAGTGAAGGCCGAGGATCCGATGGCGCTTTATCAGGTATTGCCGGGTGCGGAAAACCAGCCACTGCCCGGAACGCCCGTGCCCGCACCGCTTCACTGGTGGGAGCAGTTCGACACCGATTGAGTGCGCGCGCGGCAATACGTCGTTCTCCGGGCTCTCTCGTTGTGAAAAACTGACGCTTGGCTGCGTCATGCACGGGTTTTTACCCGGCGCCGGAAATGCAGTGAGTAGCGCGTGGTGACGAGAATCACTCCGAGCAGGATCACTAGCATTCCCGCGAGTTGCAACCGGGTGAGTTTCTCGCCAAGCACCAGCCAGCCGAGCACGATGGCGACCGCGGGATTCACGTAGGAGACGGTGCCAAGCCTGTCGGGCGAAGTTTTGTTGATCAGCCACACGTACACGCTGTAGGTCAAGGCCGAGCCGATCACCGTCAGGTACGCGAGCGCGCCGAAACTGAGCGCGCTCCAGCGCCAATGCGCCGGTTCGCCGAGGCCGACGCCGAGCACCACGAGCCACAACCCGCCGCTGAAAAGCAGCATGCCGGTGAGCATGAGCGCCGATACGCCGGTCTTGAAGCTCCGCCCGTAAAGCACGCCCACACCCCAAGCCAGTGTCGCAATCAGGATTACCAATTGCGCACCCAGGTGCGTGAAGGAGAAGTGTGGGACTGGCAACAGCATGAGCACGGTGCCGAGAAAGCCGAGCACCAGTCCGATTTGCACGCGCCGCGTGAGTGCGTAACCGCGTGGCCCGAAGGTTCCGAACCACGCGATCCAGAGCGCTGAGATGGTGAAAATGAGGGCGGCCTGATTGGACGGCACGTAGAGCTCGCCCCAAGTGAGCAGGCCGTTGCCGAGCGACACCAGCAGTACCCCGAGCACGATGGCGTGCAGCCAGTCGCGTGGAATGAGCGGCAGGCGTTCACCGCGCAGAAGACCGATGGTCATGAGCACCAAGCCCGCGATGCCGTTGCGCACGCCGGAGAGGAGCCACGGCGGTATGTCCGCAACGCCGATACGGATACCCAGATAGGTCGAGCCCCACACCAGGTACACGATGGCGAAGGCCGCGAGCACCTGCAGCCGCTGACGGTGTTCACTACACATGGGGATGCTATGGATGAAGAAGAAATGGGCGGGTATTTTACCCGCCGTGCGTAAGCCAAGGCCTAGGCGGTGCGCCTGATTTCAAACAGGTCGCAAGCTGTCGCCTGTTTTCCCGTCCGCAGTATGGCTGCAATGGCTTGCCGTCGCACTCAAAGTTCCACACCGAACTGCTTGCGCAACTGCACGCCGCCCGCGGCGGTAACGCGCAGCGCCCGGCTGTCGAGTTCACGCGCGACCCATCTGCGCGAGACGGCAAGTTGCATCAGAGCGGCGCCCAGTGCTCCGCCCAAGTGTGGCCGGCGCTCGCTCCAGTCGAGACAGGCGTACGCGAAGCGTCGGCGGCGCGTGCGTGCGAACTCCAGATTCACGCCCAGATCTTGCAGACCCCGTTCGCCCGGTTCCGTGAGGGCGTATTGGTCCACATGCTTGCGCGCGGCCGTCAGCCAGCCGAGCTGCAGCAGGCGATCGTGCAGGGCGACGCCCAGGCTGCCAGCGATGTGGTCGTAGCAACTACGGGCGGTGCGCAAGTGCACAGGGGTGTTGGGAGTGAAACGGCTTGCGGGCAGGCCCGCGACCACTGACAGGGCCTCGAGCGCCTTGGCCACGTGCCCGTCGGCCAAACTGTAGTAACGGTATTTTCCCTGGATCACGACCTTCACAAGCTGTCGCTCCAGCAGCCGCGCCAAGTGCACACTCGACGTCGACGGAGTCACTTCGGCTACCGCCGCGAGTTCGGTCGCGGTGCGTGCGTGTCCGTCCAGCAGACAGAAAAGTATGCGGGTGCGGGCCGGCTCGGCGATGGCCGAGGCCACTCCGGCCACCAAGGCGTCAGGCGACGTTGCATCCATACTTTTATGGTAATCAAAGCGTGGCTGCGCGACAAGCACCAGACTCTCGCGATGCCGGGGCCGCTGTGGCCCGGTGCATCCGGGAGTTTCACATGCAGATCGTGTGCATCATTCGCTATGAAATTGACCCATTCCAGAAGCAGGCGTTTCGGGACTACGCAGAAGCCTGGGGGAGCATCATTCCACGCTGCGGCGGGCAGCTCGTCGGCTATTTCCTCCCGTATCAAGGCACCAACGACGTTGCCTGGGGGCTGATTGCTTTCGATAGCCTCGCGGCCTACGAAACCTATCAAGCCGCGCTGCGTGCCGATCCCGACGGCCGCCGCAATTTTGCGCTGGCCGCGGAGCAGCGCTTTATCCGGCGCGAAGAGCGGAACTTCGTGGAAGTGGTGGACGGGACCTTTGGGATACCTGCGCAGTTGGGTTTCGATGCCGGCGGGCGGCGGCTCCCGCAGGTACCCGGTTTCAAAGTTAGGCCGCATGTATGAAGAAGATCGGAATTGTTGGCGGAATCGCCTGGCGTTCCACCGCCGATTATTACGCGGAGCTCTGCCGGCGTGCCGAAGCACTGACATGCGATCCACACGTGCCACCCGCGATGCCGGAAATCGTCATTGAGTCGCTCGATATCAGCAAGGCAATCGGCTGGCTGGGTACCGATGGCGACGAGGACTCCTGGCGTCAATTTGACGCCTATCATCGTGCGGCGTTACAGCGCCTCGAGGCCGCGGGCGCCGACTTCGCCTTGCTGGCAAGCAATACCCCGCACCACAGGTTTGCACAGATTACCCGCGGCGTCGGCATTGCGGTCATCAACCTCTATGCGGTCGCCGCCGATGCATGCGCGCGCCTCGCCGCGCGTCGGGTGTTGATCTTGGGGACCGAGTTGACCATGCGTTCCCGAGTTTTGCGGCAGGTTTTCCAGTCACGCGGTGTCGAAGTCATCGCGCCCGAGTCTGCGCAGACACGGCGCGGGCTTGCGGATTTGATTGCGGAACTGCAGCGCGGCAGTTCGCCCGATGCACTTGAGCGCCTCGGCGAGATCGTGCGTGCGTCCTGCACACCGGCCGCCAACGGGCAGCCAGTGCTCACATGCCTCGCGTGCACGGAATTGCCTCTGGCGTTCGATGCGCATGCGACACGACCGATCTTGCAATACGGCGGCATCACTTATGTGAATACCCTGGCGGCGCATATCGATGCAGCTTGGAAGTGTGTCATTGACGGCGAAGCGTGCGGGCACTTGGACCTCGCCGCGGGCCCCCTGCCCCGTAGTGCTCCTTGAACACGATGGCCTCCAGCGCGCAGACACATTAGCCCGGATAATTCACGAACGATGAGGAAACAAAAGCTCCGAGTGTGGTCCAAAGGCTATGAAACAAGGCAATTGGGCACACGAGGATCTCTTGTATGGGAGACGATAGCACGGGACAGAGTGTT
>JBOIBB010000154.1:0-11486 GCA_050739335.1 Gammaproteobacteria bacterium | reverse complement strand
GCGGTCGTCGCCACGGAATGGAGCGAGACCACCGGCCGATTTGTGAAGTTGCATCCTTACTTTGATCGTTTTCATCCAGCGGCCGCCCACCGACGGCTGCGTCGCGCAAAAGAACTGCTGCAACGCTGTCTTCCGGCGCACCACATCGGGCTCATCATTCAGTCCCGGGATGCACCCGGACAAAGCGCAGTCGGGCGGCGCCCCGGAGCCGCAGCGCTTACTGGCGCCATCCGGGCTTTCAGGCAATGGGATGCGGCGCCGGCCTCGAATTTACCCCTGTATTCATTCCTGTCTGGTGGCAGGTCGATAATGGAGTCGCGTACCGCAAAAAGTGTCGGCAGGCTTTACACTTTCCCCGGTGTTACATAACGGTCTCGGCCAAGAGTTCAGTAAAATCAACGATATAAAGTTTTTGGTATGAGAGTTGCTGCTTCTTGCGAGGGGAAGGCGTGTGCGCCAGCTCCACGCATCCACAAGCAAACGTATACCCAGAAGAACAGCGCTGGATACAACTCGAGGTAACGTCCATGAATCGAATCTCCCTCCTTCCTGTTGTTGCTTTGATCGGCTTGGGTGCCTTGCTGGCCCTGCCGCTTCCCGCCCATGCAATCGAAATTGTTAGTGGCGGCGGTGGCGGTGGCGGCGGTGGCGGTGGCGGCAGTAGCGGCGGTGGCACTGGCAGTTCGGGCGGTTCCAGCTCGACCATTCAGGCGTACATCCTCAAGCTGGCGCAGGATGGCGACAATGTCATTGCCACTGGTACGGGCGAGTTTGATTTGACCGGACTTACGGGTTTCGGCTCGGTTGGCTGGGGAGGGAACGGTATCGACCCGTCTACGGGAACAATCTCCATGGGGCCGAACGTCGAGACCGGTACAACGGTAATTGTAGACGGCTTCTCCGGACTTGTTGGGTCGACAGATTTCGGCAGTGGCCCTGTGACTCTTGCTACCACCGGAAGCGGAGACATAGTCGAACTCGTGGGCTCTTCGGGCGAGCTCTTCCTGCCAGACGGCTACACTTCCGGCACGCTGCTCAACAGCAGTGCGACCTGGAACAACGCAAGCTTTGCCAGCCTTGGCATTACCCCGGGAACATACACCTGGACCTGGGGCGGGGAAGACGACCCGGCCGATCAGAGCTTCACGCTCGATGCCGTAAGCTCGGCTTCCCCGCCGCCGGCGACGTCGGTACCCGAGCCACCGGCATGGTGGTTCCTGGCGCTGGGCGGCGTCGGGTTGCTGGCATTCGACCGCGTGCGTCGGCGCAGAAACGCCCGGGTGTGAAGGCGTCGCACGCGCGCGGATCTTCGACGCAGGCATTGCAACTGCGGCCGGTATTGAGCCGAACAACGCAGTAGTTGGCCCGGCTTCAGGTTGCTCCCGACCCGCCGCCTTGCAAGCCTGCGCGGATGAAGCGAGTAAACTGCATATATCCAAGTGCTGAGAACGACTGAGCAATGACTCGACGAACCGCCCCGGAAAACCGGGGCGGTTTATTTTTACCTGGCGCTCCGAAAGCGTTGCCCCCCGGATCTGACGGCCCGTTTATCCTGTTCCGCCTTTACTGCGTACCGTCTTCACCTGATCAGCGTTCACTGGTTTCGCATGATTGTCCCAGGAGCTGCGCTCGTGGTTCACGATGTTGGCGATCTGGAAATCATTCAGCACACTCGCGAACGGCGGCATGGTGGCCGCGTAGACGGTGCCCATGACGTTTTGCCCATGCAGACCGTGCAGGATTGTTTCGATCTGCTGGTCGGGGTTGGGATTGAGCACCACCGGATTGCCCTTGAGCGGCGGAAAAGCGCCGGGCAGTCCGGTGCCGCCGCCCTGGTGACACGCGGAACAATTCGCGGTGTATAACGCGGCGCCCTCGGTCGGATCGAATTTGTACGGGCCGCTGGGTGTCGGGGGAGCGGCTGCGGTGCTGGCGGATGCCGTCGTTGCCGCCGGTGTGGAAGCGGGGGCCACAGCCGCAGTGGGGGCCGTCGGCAACGCCGATCCCGCGGGCAGCACATTGAAGATGCCATGCGCACCGATCATCAGGTTGGCGATGTCGTGGTCAACGAAGCTGTACTTGCCCGGCGTGTTCATCACCAGATCAAAAATCGTGCCCTGGCCGGGGCCGATCGTATACGCGGACATATCGGTCAGCGCGTTCGCAGCGTCTCCGCTCGGATAGACTTTGTCAAACATCGCGCCGATCACATGGAACGACGACCACAGGTTCGGACCGGCATCCACGAAATAAATGCGCACGCGCTGGCCGGCGATGACCGGCAGCGGGTGCGCGACGTATTGATTGGCCGCACCGTTGAAGACCACTTCATCGGGCTGCTTGGCAAGCATCTTTTCGTAGCTCGGGCCCATCAGGGTTCCGGAGATTTGCTGGGTGTACCACTCGCTCTGCACGATCACGTAGCTTTCGGCTGCGGGCGGCAAGGGCGTGTCGGGGGAGACGATCAGCGCGCCGTACATGCCGTTGCCGATGTGCAGCAAAATCGGCATGGTCTCGCAGTGATAGACAAACGCTCCGGGCACGTTGGCCATAAAGGAGAAATGCAGCGACTTGCCCGGGTCGATGTCCACGAAATCCTCGTTGGGAGCGACTTCGGCGGCATGAAAGTCAATGGAATGCTGCATGGTGCCGTGATTGGTCAGTGTCACATTCACGGTCTGACCCTGGCGCACATGAATCACCGGTCCGGGTACGGTGCCGTTGTAAGTCCAAGCCTGATAGTAAACCCCGCTGGCAATTTCCACTTTGTCGTCGGTGACGGTGAGATGCACATTGATGCTCGGCCCGGGTGTGAGTGGCGGCAGGCGTGCGTCGCGCGCCGTGGCCATGGGCTGACTCGAGGCGAGTGCGAGCGGCGACACTGCGGCGGCGGCGGCGGCCGGCGAGGGGGCCTTGACGTTCAGGCTGCTGCGCAGGCTCGCGACCAAGAAAAACACCAGCACCGCGATGCCGACGAGCGCCAAGGCCTGCGCCCCCCAGGGCAGCCGGTCTGCGGCGCTGCGCTGCGGCGTGACGCGCCACTCGGCGATCCGGCTCCACCACGGCCAGCGCTGCTCGATCAGGTTGTCCAGGCTGTAGGGACTCGAGCCCGAGTGGCTGTTGATGGCGATGAGCGCGATGAAGATCAGCACATAGGCGATCGCGGCGCCCATGTTGGTGGCGCCCACCGCGTAGGGACCACCGAAGCCTTCCGCGGTGCTCCAGATCAGAAGGCTGAAGAGCGCGCCTAGCGCGTAGAGCGTTTTGCGGCCGAAGCCAAGCACCAAGGCGAGGGCCAGTGCGGTCTCGGCGATGCGCGTGAGCCATACGAATACGCCCGCGTGCGGCGTGACGATGGCGATCCACGCGTCGAACCACCAGGCCGACCAGACGTGCTGGCCCTGCGCGGCGTTGTGCAGGTAGCCGACGTAGTTGTTGGCGAATTGTGGAGTCCAGGTAAGGGCCGCATTCACCACCCAGATGAGGCCGAAGGCGACCCGCAGGCCGGTGCGCGCGACGGCGCGCCAGGCTTCGGCCAACAATAAACTCTCGTGCTCGTCTGGCATGCGCACTCCGGTGAAAAAGCGGGGCCAATGTTAACGCGTGGCAATATGACGGGTCCATGCCGAGCGCATAGGTCAATGTGGTACACGGGTTGCGGTCGTGGGTATCGGCCCCTTGCATTGAAAGGCTGGCACGTGCGTCCTATCCTGCGATGCCGCCGCGTTTTGTCGGTCCCTTCGGGGCCGCACGCCGGCACGCGTGGAGTCCGTCATGCAATACCGTTATCTCGGCCGCAGTGCTCTCAAGGTGTCACCGCTTTGCCTCGGGGCCATGATGTTTGGCCGCGCGACCGACGAAGCTACGGCGCAGCGCATCGTCGCCAAGGCCTTCGGGCAGGGCATCAATTTCATCGATACCGCCGATGTCTACGCCGGCGGCCGCTCCGAGGAAATCGTGGGGCACGCCATTGCCACGGCGCGCGACCGCTGGGTGCTGGCTACCAAGTTCGGCTTTTCGAAGGGTGAAGGGCCCAACGAACAGGGCCAGTCGCGCAAGTGGATTATCGAGACCGTGCACGGCAGTCTGCGCCGCCTCGGTACCGACTACATTGATCTGCTGTATTTCCATCGCGCGCTGCCCGACGTGACACTCGAGGAAGGCATCCGCACGGTCGGTGACCTGATCCGCCAGGGCAAGGTGCGCTATTGGGGCGTGTCGAACTTCCGCGCTTGGCGCATTGCCGAAGCCGTACGGGTGGCGGAGCGGCTCGAGGTCGAGCGGCCCATTGCGAGCCAGCCGCTCTACAACATCGTGGAGCGCAGCGCCGAGGTCGAAGAACTTCCAGCCGCGGGCTATTACGGGCTCGGCGTGGTGCCTTATAGCCCGCTCGCGCGCGGCGTGCTCACCGGCAAGTACCGCGCCGGTGCACCGCCTCCGGCTGACAGCCGCGCCGCGCGGGGCGACAAGCGCATCCGCGAAACCGAGTACCGGCCCGAATCCATGGCCATCGCAGCGGAAATCGTGGCACATGCCGCGGTGCTCGGTATCGGGCCTGTCGCCTACGCCCTCGCCTGGGTGCTGCGGAACCGCCTGGTGAGCGCGGTGATTGCGGGACCGCGCACGGAGGAGCAGTGGGACCGTTATGCCGAGGCGCTCGAGGTGAAGCTCGGGCCCGCGGAGGAGGCCTTCATCGATAGCTTGGTGGCGCCAGGTCACCCGTCCACGCCTGGATTTACCGATCCACAGTATCCGGTGGAGGGCCGGCGCGTGGACGCGGATTGATTCGCGTCCGCGCGTTCTGCGTTCTGCCCGGGCAGGCATTGCCGTGCCGGGCTTGGAGCTCAATTATCCTATTACAATGAGCGCGGATTTCCGTCCGACTGCCGACTGATTTGAGGAGGCGAATATGGTTCTGCAGAAATTGACGACTGGCTTGGCCTGCCTGTTGCTCACCTGTGGCGCGGGCGCCATGGCGGCGTCCGCACAGACCACACCGGCGGCGCACGGCATGCTCGGTTTCACGCCGGCCGGAGCTACGCAGGAGCAGAATCTCGAAACGCGTTTCGACGCGAAGTTGAGCGCGAGTGAGATGCGCGGTTGGCTGAAGCGCCTCAGCGCCGAGCCGAACCAGGTGGGCTCGCCGCACGACAAGGCGAACGCCGAGTGGCTGCTCGCGCAGTTCAAGAGCTGGGGCTGGGACGCGCATATCGAGACCTTTGACGTGCTCTACCCCACACCCAAGCAGGAGTTGGTTGAACTCGTCGCCCCGCAGGTATTCAAGGCGATGCTGCACGAGCCCCCCATCAAAGGTGACCGTACCTCGACGCTCGGTGGCGCACTCCCGCCCTATAACATCTATGGCGCCGACGGCGACGTTACCGCGGATCTCGTGTACGTGAACTACGGAACGCCCGAGGACTACGCCGAACTGGCGCGGCTCGGCGTGAGCGTCAAAGGCAAGATCGTGATTGTGCGCTACGGCGAGGACTGGCGCGGATTGAAGCCGCAGCTCGCCTACGCGCACGGCGCGATCGGCTGCATCATTTATTCCGATCCGAAAGACGACGGCTACTTCACCGGCGACACCTACCCCAAAGGGCCAACCCGGCCGGCCGAAGGTGTGCAGCGCGGTTCGGTCATGGAGATGCAACTCTATCCCGGCGATCCGACCACGCCGGGTTACGGCTCGGTGCCGGGTGCAAAGCACTTGCCGTTGCAAGATGCCAAGACCCTGCAAAAGATTCCCGTGATTCCGATTTCCTACGCGGATGCCACGCCGCTTCTCGAGGCGATTGGCGGTCCGGATGCGCCGGAGAGCTGGCGCGGAGCGCTGCCCTTCACCTATCACGTGGGTGCAGGCCCGGCCAAGGTGCATCTGATCGTCAAGTCGAACTGGGGCTTGAAACCCATCTATGACGTCATCGCAACTCTCAAAGGCTCGACGGACGCTAATCAATGGGTGGTTCGCGGCAACCATCATGACGGCTGGGTGTTCGGCGCCTTTGATCCGCTCGCGGGCACCGTGGCGCTCATGGGTGAAGCCAAGGCCATGGGGGGCCTCTACCGGCTGGGCTGGCGGCCGCAGCGCACCATCGTGTACGCGAGCTGGGACGGCGAGGAGCCGATGCTCCTGGGCTCGACCGAGTGGGCCGAGACGCATGCCAAGGAACTCCAGGAGAAGGCCGTGCTGTATCTCAATTCCGATACCAACGGCCGCGGCTTTCTGTTCGCGGGCGGCAGCCATTCGCTGCAGCACTTGGTCAACCAAGTGGCGGCCGGCGTGATTGACCCCGAGACCAAAGTGAGCGTGCAGCGCCGGCAGCGGGCGGCGCTCGAGGTGCGTGCCGTGGCTCCGGGGGCGAGCCCGATGCTCAAGGCCGAAGCCAAGCTTGCGGGCGCCAACGGTGACATTTCGATCTCGGCGGTAGGCTCCGGTTCGGATTTCAGCTCTTTCTTGGATCACCTTGGCATCGCCACATTGAATATCGGTTTCGGCGGCGAGGCCAACCAGGACGGCGTGTACCACTCACGCTACGACTCGTTCGATCACTTCATCCGCTTCGGTGATTCGACCTTCGAGTATGAAGTGGCGCTCGCGGAAGTCGCGGGACACATCGTGATGCGCACTGCGGACGCCAGCGTGCTACCCATGCGCTTCAGCGATTTCTCCGACACGCTCGACCGCTACGTCGAACAATTGCACCAGGAGGTGAAGAGCGAGCGCCAGGCGGCCGAGGTACAGCATCGGTTGCTCGCGGCCGGCGACTTCCAACTGGCCTCCGACCCGCTGCATCCGCTCCTGCCCCCCGCGCGGCTGCCGGATGTGCCCGCCGTTGATCTCGCTCCGCTCGATACGGCCGCACAGCAACTCAAGGCGAGTGCCACGGCTTATGAGCAATCCTATAACACCCGCGTTCAAGCCGGACTCGATCTTCCTGCGGCGCAACTCCAACAGGTGAACGCACTCATGGGCACGCTCGAGCAGCGTCTTCTCGACGCTCAGGGACTGCCGGGCCGTCCCTGGTACAAGAATATGCTGCAAGCGCCTGGAGCGCTCACCGGTTACGGTGCGAAGACTCTGCCCGCAGTGCGCGAGGCACTCGATGTCCACGACTGGACCCGTGCGGACCAGTACGCCGTAGTGACGGCCCGGGTGCTCGACAACTACCGCGCACAGCTCGATCAGTTGACCGCGCTCCTGGATGCAAAGAACTGAATCGTGTGCAGCCTCCCGCAGGCTGTGTCTGCGGGAGGCTGCACCGGTATCCCACATTGCACGTCGCGCGCTGGATGCCGCGACGCTCTCTGAGTGTGCGTGAACTCGCCTGCGGGTCCGCGCCACCTCTCCTCGCCTATATCGAACGCGCAGGCATCGAGGTTCAAAATGAGTACTGTAGATGAAATTGCGCCGGAGGTGTTCCGGATCTCCACCTACGTCAAGCGGGCCGGCCTGCAGTTCAATCTGTTCCTGGTGCGCGACGCCGAGCCGCTTTTGTATCACACCTTGCAGAAGGCCTTGTTCCCCGAGACGCTGGCCGCTGTGAAATCCTTGATCGACGTGACCCAACTTCACTGGATCGGCTTCAGTCACTTCGAGGCCGACGAGTGCGGCGCGCTTAACCGCTGGCTCGAAGTGGCTCCGCAGGCCACAGCTTTCTGCGGCACCGTGGCGGCGGCCACTTGCCTCAACGATTACTCGATCCGGGCACCCAGGGTGCTCGCCGATGCTGCGGCGTTTACGACCGGGCGCCATACGTTCCGGTTTCTTTCTACGCCTTATGTTCCGCACAACTGGGAATCGTCGCTGCTGTATGACGAGACGGCACACACCTTGTTCACGTCCGATGTGCTGCTGCAGCGCGGTGAGCGGCCGGCGGTCGCGGGCGACGTTCTGGAGCACGCGGTCGAGGATTTCGAGAAAGGCCAGCAGGGCCCGTTCCACGATTCGATGCCGTATACGCGCACCACGCCCGGCATTTTTGCCCGGCTCGAGGCCTTGCAACCCGAAACGCTCGCGGTCATGCACGGCGCCGCGTTTCAGGGTGACGGAGCTGCAGTGCTGCGTGGGTTCGAGCGTGAACTGCGGCGCATGGTCGGGCGCCCGGCGGATCAGCGCTGAATTGAGCCCGGGCCCGTCATCGGGCGCCGAATAAACCGCGACCATGCCTACCGAATCATTGCGCAGCGCGGCGCCGCCCTTCGGCGCTTTCCGCATTGCACTCGCCGGGCTGATCGCGCTTGCGGTGGCCATGGGTATCGGCCGATTTGCCTTCACGCCGATTCTGCCGATGATGCAGGACGATGCCGGGTTGACGCTCAAGGCGGCCGGCTGGCTGGCGGCGGCCAACTATCTCGGCTATCTGCTCGGCGCCCTGTGTGCCGCGCGGGTGCCGCGTCTCTGGGCGATCCGCGGCGGGTTGGTGTTGATTGCCGCCGTCACGTTCGGCATGGGCGTCACGCACCTGTTTGCGCTGTGGCTGCTGCTGCGGCTCGCCGCGGGCATCGCGAGTGCCTGGGTACTGGTGCACGTGTCGGCCTGGGCGCTCGAGGAACTCATGACGCGCGCGCGGCCGCAGGCGCAGGGCAGCGTATTCGCCGGTGTCGGCGTGGGCATCGCGGGCGCGGGGCTTCTGTGTCTGGTGCTCATGAATGCCGATGCCGATTCCACGCAGACCTGGCAGACCTTCGGTGCGGTGTCCGCCCTGCTCACGGCGGCCATCTGGCCGGCTTTTCAGGGCGACGCGCATGCCGCTGCAGGCCGCCGCGTCCGCCCCGCGCGGACGCGGCTCAGTTGGAATGCAGATCGCGTGCGTCTTGCGCTCTGCTACGGCGCCTTCGGTTTCGGCTACATCATTCCGGCCACGTTCCTGCCGGCCATGGCGCACCGTTACATTTCCAGTCCCGCGGTGTTCGGCTGGGCGTGGCCGGTGTTTGGCCTCGCGGCGGCGCTCTCGACCTGGGCGGCCGCGCGTTGGCTACACGCGGTCAATACACGCAAGCTCTGGGCGGCGAGCTACGTGCTGATGGCCATCGGCGTGATTTTGCCGGTGCTCTGGCCGGGGCTGGCCGCCATCCTGATTGCCGCGCTTCTCGTCGGCGGCACCTTCATGGTGGACACCATGCTCGGCCTGCGCGAAGCGCGCGCTGTGGCGGGGGATCAAGCCACGGCTTTCATCGCCGCGGTGACTGCCGCCTTCGCCGTGGCGCAGGTCATCGGCCCGTTGGTGGTGAGTGGCGTCGCACACCTGCACGGCGGGTTCCGGGCGGCGCTCGCGGCGGCCGCGTTGGTGTTGGTTGTGGCCGCGATTGCTCTCTGGCACTCGTCGACTGCCACCACGGTCTGAGCTTCTCTGCTGTGCGTGCCGCGCAGTAGGTGCCGGTCTTGATGCGCAGCCTGTTCCCAGCACTACATATATAGGAAACAGCGCTGCCGTATCGGCGCCGCGCACGTCTCGCGCGATGGCGGCACGGGGTGTAGGCTCCGCGCTTCAACCAGCCGGGAGACGGTGCATGCCGAAGCAAAAAGGTCTGGCCGGAGTGGCGGCTGCCGCGGAGACGGCACTGACGTGCACCGCACAACCCGCCGATGCGGGCCAGACGGCCACGGTGAATTTGCTGCAGGCCGATCGCGTGTTCGATGCGCGCAGCGAACAGACGCATGCCGGCTGGGTGGTGCTGGTCGAGGACGGCAAGATTGGAGCCGTCGGGCCGCGCGCCGAGGTCAAGGCACCGGGCGACGCGCGGGTGATCGAGCTCCCGGGTACGACTCTGATGCCAGGGCTGATTGACGCGCATTCACACATCTTTCTGCATCCCTATAACGAAACCCTGTGGCGCGACCAGGTGCTGAAGGAGCCATTGCCTTACCGCACCATCGAGGCCGTCAACCACGTGCGTGACACGCTGATGGCGGGCTTCACCGCGCTGCGCGATCTGGGTACCGAGGGCGCAGGCTACGCCGACGTGGACGTGCAGCGCGCCATCAACGAAGGTCTGATTCCCGGGCCGCATCTCTTTGTAGCCACGCGCGGCACGGTCGCCAAGGATTGCTACGGTCCCGGCCCTCTGGGTTTTCGCACCGACATGCAGATCCCGCAGGGCGGCATCCCGGTCGCGGGCGTGCCGGAGATGATCGCAGCGGTGCGCGATCAGGCCGGGCACGGCGCAGACTGGATCAAGATTTACGCGGATTATCACTGCGGCAAGAGTCAGGGCTCGGTGCCGACGTTCACGCAAGAAGAGTTGAACGCCGGCGTCGAGGCCGCACATTCGCTCGGCCTGCCGGTGTCGGTGCATTCCACGACGGCCGAAGGCATGCGCCGTTCGATTCTGGCTGGCACCGACACCATCGAACATGGTTTCAACGGTACGCGCGAAGTGTTTGAATTGATGGCGAAGCACCAAGTCGCGTACTTGCCGACGCTGGAAGCGGTGGTCGCGTATTCCGAGTATTTCCGCGGCTGGAAACCGGGGGATCCGCCCAACGACGAAATGCGTGCCTCGCAGAATGCATTCAAATGGGCGATGCAAGCCGGCGTCACCATCGGCAACGGCAGCGACGTCGGCGTGTTCAAGCACGGCGAGAACTACAAGGAACTCGAGTGGATGGTGAAAGACGGAATGCGTCCCGCGCAAGCGCTGCTCGCCGCGACTGCCGTCGACGCGAAGATTTTTCGCCAGCAAGACAAGTTTGGCCAATTGCGCGAAGGCCTGGATGCCGACATCATCGCCGTCGCGGGTGATCCCACGCAGGACATCACGGCTATCGAGCACGTGCCGTTCGTGATGAAAGGCGGAGTGATTTACAAACAGCCGTCGCTGTAGGCGGAAGCGAACGGATATCTCGTAGGTTGGGGTGAGTCCGCGAACCCCAACACTAGATGGATCCCAACACAACGAACGTGGTGCGTAATGGATTACCGCAGAACGATCATCCCCGGTGGCACGTATTTCTTTACCGTCAATCTGGCGGACCGCTCGAGCCGCCTGCTGGTCGAACGCGTTGACATGCTGCGTGGCGTGGTTCGAGAGGTCAAACGGCATCATCCGTTTGAAATTGTCGCCTGGGTCGTGTTGCCCGACCACATGCATACTGTCTGGACGTTGCCGCCGGACACTGCTGATTTCGCGACCTGCTGGGCTTTAATCAAGGCCGGGTTTTCACGGCATATCACGCGCAACGAACGCATCAACGCGTCACGAACCCGCAAGGGCGAGCGTGGAATCTGGCAACGGCGTTTCTGGGAACACCTGATCCGCGACGGCGGCGATCTGGTCCGGCATGTGGATTACGTTCACATCAATCCCGTCAAGCATGGGCACGCAGGTCCCCGGGGTGATGCCATTGCGGAATATTCGCCGGCATCGAAACCTTGATGCGTCCAAGCTCGACCGCGCGTCCGATCAGGCTTGCCGCAAGGCTTTTTGCCATGGACCACGTGCGCTGGGGCGTGTGCATCGTTACGCCGAGGGCGTAACGCTCG
>JBOIBB010000153.1:0-1826 GCA_050739335.1 Gammaproteobacteria bacterium | reverse complement strand
GGCGTGGATGCCGGACCGGAATCCGCATTCACGCCGCGCCGGCTATACCTGCAGCCGCTCCTCATCGAGTGGCTCGCGACTCTCCAGATGCCACTGCGCTTTCGCGCCGGGCTCGTCGCGTAGCCGGTTGAGATACAAACCCGCACCGCAGTGCGGGCAGCGCCAGGTACGGCCGACCGCGAGTTCGCGCCGTGGAATGTCGTTCCAGGCATCGCATTCCGGACAACGCAGACGCTGAGCTTTGCGGAACATGCGAATCTCCTCGAGTGTGATCGTGACTGGCGCGCGGCGCCTCGCGCGAGCTCAGGATTTCACCGTGATGCGCTTCGGCTTGCGAGCCTCCGATTTTCCGATCTCGATCTCGAGCACGCCCTTGTCGTACTTCGCGCTCACCTTGTCAGCGTCGGCCGACTCCGGCAGCACAAAGCGGCGATAGAACTCACCCGAGACGCGCTCCACGCGGTAGTAATCCTGTTCCTCGGTTTTGGCCTCGGACTCACGCTTGCCCTTGATGGCGAGCACCCCGTTCTGCAGGGTGATCTCGACGTCCTTCGCGTCCACGCCCGGCAGGTCGGCGCGCACCAGAAAGCGGTTGTCTTCTTCCTTGATGTCCACCGCGGGCAGCCAGTCGGTGGCAGTCACATCGCCGCCGTCCAGCGGAAAATATCCGCCGGTGCGGTTGCCGAACATGCGATTGAATTCCTCGGACATATCGCGGAAGAAATTCCGCGGTTGATAACGCGTCACATACATGAGACTTCCTCCGTGGTTGGCAGTAGCTCTTCCCGGCCGCCCGGCCTGGGCGTTTCTGCACGACTTGATACACGCGTGCATTTTCCCGGAACCGCTGCCCGGTGCTCTGACCTGGATCAAGGCGACGGCATTTAGTCCCGGACGTGCGTGCTCAAGTCATGCAACGGCCGCGGGCGCAACCGAGCTGTGCAGCAGCGCGCCGCCCGCGTCGTGCACCTGCACCGAGACCGGCACTCCCGTGCGTACGCTTTCGGTGACTACGCAGAAATTCTCAAACTGGGCGAGCGCGCGCTCGAGATTCTGCAGTGTCGCGGCCGTATCCGCCAACTTGATATCCACATCGATTTGAGCGACGCGCCAACGGCCGCTCGCGTTGCGTCCCAGGCGCGCCTCGGCCTCGGCGTGCAGCGTGCCCGGCTGATTGCGGAACTTGCGCAGCGCAAACAAGAGGCTCGCCGTGAGGCAATTGGCCACGCCCGCGAGCAACAGACGCGTCGGGTTCGGCCCGGCATCGTGGCCGAGGGGTGCGGCTTCATCGGTGGTCAGCGCCGGCAGTGCGGTGCCGTCGAAACGGATGCGAAACTCATAATCGTTCACCTGCTCGATGCTCAAACGGATATTGGGCTGCTCAGTCATGGTTTACCCCTGTCGGATCAATGGCCGTGACACCACGTGCGCGTTCCGGCGGGAATACGCGCCGGCGCGGACAGCCGCAGCTCGCCGCGGCACGATTAACTTAACTCATCCTGGCATTTACGCCCTGATCCAGGTCAACGCAGCGTGGGTTTTGCGTGCCCGGCCAGCGGGGCTACGGGGCTACACGGCGCCGCAGGCATGCGGTGAGCTCTTTGCACCGCGCGCGCTGGTGCTCCTGAAGCAGTCCTCCACGCAGCGTGCACTCAGGGTTACAAGTCCCCCAGAGGCTCGCCGATCTCGGCCAGGCGTTGACGTTGCAGCAAGGTCACGTCCTGGCCATCCACCGCGATGAGACCATCGCGGGCAAAACGGCTGAACTGACGGCTCACGGTTTCCGGCACGAGACGCAAATAATTACCGATGTCACGGCGTGACAT
>JBOIBB010000152.1:0-7186 GCA_050739335.1 Gammaproteobacteria bacterium | reverse complement strand
GGCCGCGAGTGCGCGCGCGACCGCCGTCTCGAAAGCGATCGGCGTGTCGGCCCGCGCGGCCGGCATGCCCAACAGCAACGCAAGGGCCAGCGCGGCAGTGCCGAATCGCACTGCCCGTGTTGTCTGCGGGCGCTGCATCCCGCGCGGTCAGTTGAAGGCCTCGCCCGAGCGCGCGCCAAGTTTCTTGAACAGCCGCGCGATCGGGCAAAAACCGGTGAAGGCGCTCTGCAGCAGGTTTGCGCCCACGAAGGCCGTGAGCCAGAGCCAGTAGTGGCTCCACAGGACCGCGAGCAGCAGGCTCAGCAGGATGATCGTGCCGGCGAAAGCCAGCACCATACGCCCGACTGTCATCTCAATTACCTCCGGTTGCGTTTGATGGTGAATTCTTGAGCAGCACGATACCGAAGCGCTTCAGCACGTAGCGTTCAAAGGCGGGCGAGTTCACGCCACGGCGCATCTTGCGCAGGAAATATTTCTCGAACGCGAGCTTCGCCAAATGCACCCAGCGCCCGGTCTTGGCCCAGGTGACGTTGCGTGGTGGAATCTGCGGCAGCGCGACAAAAGCAAAGCCCTTGTCGCCCATGTCGGCAAGGCACACTGCATTCCAGCTCGCTTCGGCCGTGGGCACTTCGCCCGCGATCGCGGCGCGGATGTTGCGCGCGATCGCCATCGCCATGGATTCGATCATGTAGCCGGTCTTCGGCACCCCCACGGGCACGGGGGTCGGCTCGTAGGGCGGGATGGCAACACCCACGCCCAGGGCATAGACCTGCGGATGCTTGGGATTGCGCTGATAACGGTCGACGTTCACGAAACCACGCGGGTTGCAGAGCGCCTGCGCTCCCGCGACCGCCGCTACGCCCTTGAAGGCGGGGATGAACATGGTGAATTTGCTTGCGAGCGTGTGTTCGCGTGCAGGCTGGCCGTCCGCCAGGACCTCAGTAACCTTCATCGCGTCCGCGTTCACTTCGGTAACCTTGGCGTTGGTGATCCACTTGATGTGGCGCTCACGCAGCTCGTGCTCGAGGAGCTGCTTCGAGTCGCGCACGCCACCCAAGCCGAGATGCCCGATGTAGGGCTCGCTGGTGACAAAGATCATGGGTACGCGATCGCGCAACCTGCGCCGGCGCAGGTCGGTGTCTACGAGGAGTGCAAATTCGTAGGCTGGGCCGAAGCAGCTCGCACCCTGAGTCGCGCCGATGACGACCGGGCCCGGATTCTGCACGAATTCCTGGTAAGCCTGCCAAGTGCGTTCGGCGTGCTCCACGGTGCAGATCGACTGGCTGTGTCCATCCGGACCGAGCCCCACGATCTCGTCAAAGGCGAGCTGCGCGCCGGTCGCGATCACGAGGTAATCGAAATCCAGTGTGCCGCCGGCAAGCGTAACCACACGCTTCTCCGGATCTATCGTGTGCGCGGCTTCGGCGATGAAATCAATGTTCTTGCGCGCGAGATATCGGCCGATGGGAAGTGTCGTCTGGCGCCGCTCGCGCCAGCCGATCGCCACCCAGGGATTGGAGGGGATGAACTGGAAGTAATCCACCGGATTCAGCACCGTGATGCCGTGCTCGCGGCCGAGCATGCCACGCAGTTCATACGCTACGGAACAGCCGCCGATGCCGGCGCCTACGATGACGATCTTGGCCATGACGTTTGCCTCCGGCGCCCTCGGGCGCTCGATCTGTGTAGAGCCACTTTCGCGTGCGCTTACGCGCGCACCATGATCCAGGTCAGGAAGATCTCAGTGCCCCAAGCTCGCGCGCACGCGTTCGAGCCGCGTGCGTACTTTCTTGGCAAGCTTGGTCACCTCGGATTGGTTCACGAGCTTCAACACGGCTTCCGGGTCCATGAATCCCACCCATATGTGACCATCGGCTTCCTCGCGCACCACCACATTGCAGGGCAACAAGAGGCCGATATCGGGATCGGCTTCGAGCGCGCGGTGCGCGAGTGGCGGGTTGCAGGCTCCGAGGATGCGGTAGGGCCGGCGTTCCACGCCAAGCTTGGCCTTGAGCGTCGCGGCCACGTCAATGTCGGCGAGCACGCCGAAGCCCTCGCGCTTGAGCGCCTCGGTCACCCGCTCGACGGCGTTTGCGAAAGGCCCGTTGATCGTCGCGCTGAAACCATACATGGCGAGTCTCCTGGTTGTGTCTTGTTGGCGTTGCGTTGGATTGCGGTACGAGTCTGCCTTGCGCGAGGACCCAGTACTGTGACTTAGGTCACCGATCCGACGCATTCGTATAATGACTGCGGAGCCGAGCATGCTGTCAGAGTCTGTACACGTGAGACTGAACAAGCGCTTTCCGGCCTTCGCAGGCCTCGCGCCGACGCTCGCGGCGCGCGTCGCGGCCGAGGCAACGTACCGCGAGCTGCGCGCCGGTGCAGTGGCGTTCGATGAACACGCGCCCTGTGGCGGCTTGCCGCTGGTGTTGACCGGGGACTTGCGGGTATTTCAGCGCGGCGCTAACGGCCGCGAAGTGGAGCTTTACCGGGTGCTCGGCGGCCAGAGCTGTCTGATGAGCGTGGCCTGTCTGCTCGGTGATGTGCGCTACGCCGCGAGCGCGGTGGCGGCCGCCCCGCTTGCCATGGTGCTGTTGCCGCCACATACCTTTCACGTGCTGTTGGACCAGAGTCCAGAGTTTCGCCGCTACTTGTTTGCGAGCTTTGCCGCGCGCCTGGGAGCTCTGATGACGGTGGTGGAAGCGGTGGTGTTTCAGCGCCTGGACCAGCGTCTTGCGGCACGCTTGCTGGCGCGCGGGGCGGATGCGTTCATGGTCACCCACCAACGGCTTGCGGACGAGCTCGGTTCAGTACGCGAGATCGTCACGCGTTTGTTGCGTTCGTTCGCGGAGCGCGGCTGGATCGAGCTCAGCCGCGGGCGCATCGTGATCCACGATCGCGACGCACTCGCACGTCTGGCCGGGGATCGTGGATGACGGCTTGCGGCGCCGAATTGCTTGCGGCTTGATCCAGATCACTACTATCCCTGCGGCCGTGTTCCAAAATTATTCCATGCGTCACTGACGCGCCGACGGCGAAAAGAGATATGCATGGCTCCCGCCCCCCAGCCTGATGGTGATGGTGCACAGCACGCTGCGGCCCACTCCCGCGCTCATGCGTGCGGTCGCAATAGCGCGCAAAAGCTCTCCGCCGAGATGACACAGCTCATGGGTACTGGTAGCCGCGCGCTATATCCGTTATGCGATTGGTGTACTAAAGGCAGCGACAGTCTGCCGGGAGTTATGTGCATGAGTAATCGCCTTCTGGTCCATCCGTTCCTGACGATTAGCCTAGCTGGTGCAGCACTGCTGGGGATCGCTCAACACGCTAATGCGGTGCCGAGTTTCGCGCGCCAGACCGGGTTGGCCTGCAACGCCTGCCACACCGTGGCGCCGCAATTGAACGCCTTCGGCCGTTATTTCAAGCTGCACGGCTACGTGCTCGGACCCAACAAGCTGACTGGCGGAAGCAACAAGCTGAGCATCAGCGATCTGCCGCCGCTTTCGGCCATGGCCATTGCCTCCGAGACCATCACCCGGAGCGCGCAGGAGAATTCGCAAAACGGTTCGATCCAGTTGCCGCAGCAGTTGAGCTTGTTCTACGCCGGTGCCATCTCCGAGCATATGGGCGCCTTCGCGCAGTTCACCTACGAGCAGCCCGCTGACCACTTCAGCATGGACAACACCGACATCCGCTATGCGCGTGATGCCCATTGGGGTAATCAGCCGCTGGTCTGGGGCCTGACGCTCAACAACAACCCCACGGTGCAGGACGCATGGAACAGCACTCCGGCCTGGGGCTTCCCGTTCATTTCTTCGGCGGTCGCACCGGCCCCCAACGCCAGTCCCCTGATCGCCGGCCCGCTCGCGCAGAACGTCGCGGGTATCGGTGCCTATGCCTGGCTCAACAACACCTGGTACGGCGAAATGACCGTATACCGTTCCAGCCAAACAGGTGTGGCGCAACCGTACAACAGCAGCAGCACTGCGGTGATTGCCGGCATCGCACCTTACTGGCGCTTCGCCTGGGAGCACCCTTGGGCGAGCACCTCCGGCGAGAGCGATCTGGAAATCGGCACGCTCGGACTCAACACGCACCTCTACCCGGGCGGTGGACATCCCTTGTCCGGCCCGACAGACAACTATATGGATGTCGGTGCGGACGCCCAGTATCAGTACCTCACAGCCAACAATTCGCTGACGCTGCATGCCATATATATCCACGAGCGCGAGGATTTGACTGCGAGCGCCGCCTATGGTTTGGCAGCCCATCCCCGCAATCATCTGAACTCCTGGAACGTGAACGCGAGCTATTACTGGAATGAGACCTATGGGCCGACGCTCGGTTACTTCAGTATCAGCGGCAATGGCGACGCGCTGTTGTATGCGCCCGCCGCGGTCAACGGTAGTGCAGCCGGCTCGCCCGATAGTCGTGGCTGGATACTGCAGTGGACCTGGGTGCCGGTGCTCAATGTTCAGGCGACCGCGCAGTACGTCATCTACAACAAGTTCAACGGCAGCTCGATCAATTACGACGGTGCAGGACGCAGCGCATCGGATAACGACACGCTGTACTTGGCTCTGTGGTTGCTGTGGTGAGCGTTGCCGCGGAACGCTACCTGCATTGACAGGCCGAAGAGAATTGCGCCGCAGACTGCGCTCGCTGGGTCTGGCGACGTGAATGCCGCGCAGGGGGCGTGATGGTCAATCTGGATGCCATGCTCGCGTCCGCCGAGGAACTACGCACAGGCAGTTAATGAATAAGCGGAGTATGGCCGCACGGGAATAAATCTCGCGATGGCCGTTTGCCTCAAGGTCAATCTGTGCTACCGGGCCTGGTACGGTGCTCTTGCTGTGGGCCGGCCGAAAGCCGCGGCGATAACTGCAGATTTATTGACGCAGATCAATCACTACTGTCCGGGGGATTGAAAATTGGACTGATCGGGACTTGTCACCTGTTGATGTTTCAAGCCAGTGGTTTGGAAGTGAAATTCAAATCGGCACCACGTCTAAAATCTCGGAGAGATGCATAAACAAAGGATTTGCGAGAATCCTGTTCCAATTTAGCCGGACAGCAGTGCAGATCAATATTGGCTGAAGAGCGTCTCGCCATAATCCCGGCGTCACCGCATTGGGGAGACGCCATGTGAGTATCCAGGAACCGGGTTTCTGGCGCGCCGGGGCGATCAGCACGACCGCTGTGATGATCATCGTGTTGATTTTCCTTTCGATCGACAGCCTGCAGGTGATCTCGGCAGGCGGCGCCAACGTCCCGAACTACGACGTCATCAATCAGGAGATCGGCTACCAATACAATTGGACCCGGCACATGGATGTACCGGTCATCGGGGGCCCGCAGCCGCTGTTCGGCAAGGTAGTTACCGAGAGCGAGGCGGGCGATCTTATGGCCAAGGGCAAGCTCGTGATCCAGAGCCGCGCCTGCATGGATTGCCACACGTTCTTTGGTAACGGCGCCTATTACGGCCCGGATCTCACCAAGTCCTGGTTGGATCCGGCCTGGTCGCAGATATGGATGCCCGCGACCGGTGCGCCGACCCGCGAAGACGCGATGGTCGCGTTTCTCATGAATCCCGACCGCTACCCCACCTGGACGCGCGAGATGCCGAACCTGCATCTCACACGGGATGAAGCGCGGGCCGTGGTGGCCTACCTCAAGTGGATGTCCGCGGTGGATACCAACGGATTTCCGTCCAATTTCGGGAAGCAGCAGCCGTGATCGCCGCAAGCCAACCCATGTGTCGCTCGCAGAAACTCGCCCTGCGCTATTTCGCCGCCGCCGTGATCTTTTTCGGCGTGATGATTCTCTTTGGACTGCTGTCGGCACTTTATTACCTGTACCCGTCAACGTTGTTTCACACTTTCAATTTCCAGATGTCGAAGATCATGCATATCGACACCCTGATCATCTGGTTGTTGATGGGCATGTTGGGCGCGGTCTATTGGTTCCTGCCGAAGGAGCTCGGTCGTGAGGTCAAGGGCATCTGGCTCGCGGAAATCCTCTTTTGGGTGTTCTGCGCGGCCGTGGTAGTCGTGGCTCTGGTGTTCCTGTTCGTGCAATACGGCTCGAGCAATGAATTCAGCATGTGGTTCATCAATCAGGGCCGCAAGTACGTGGAGGCGCCGCGCTGGGCGGCCGTGGGCATCGTGATCGTGATGCTCACGTTTGCCTACAACGTGATCGGCACCGCCATCAGCGCGCGCAAGATGACGGGCATCCTTTGGGTGCTGTGTATCGACCTGGTGCCCTTATGCCTGGTGTATCTCGACGCCTTCGCGCAGCAGACCAACATGTCCGAGGACCTTTACTGGTGGTGGTGGCTGGTGCACATGTGGGTCGAAGGCACCTGGGAGGTGCTGATTGGCGGCATCATGGCCTGGACCCTCATGGAAGTGGCTGGCACCTCGCGGCGCATCGTCGAGACCTGGCTCTACATCGAAGTGATGCTGGTCTTGGGTGCCGGAATCCTGGGGCTGGGTCATCATTACTTCTGGATCGGCACGCCACAATACTGGTTGAGCATCGGCGGTTTCTTTTCAGCGCTTGAACCGCTGCCGCTCTTGGGGATGGTGGTGCACGCGATTTACGACGCCGGCACGCACCACCTCAAGACCACCAACCAGCCCGAGTTTTACTGGATCACCGCCGAAGCTTTTGGCAACTTCATCGGCGCCGGCGTGTGGGGCTTCATGATGACGCTGCCGCAGATCAACATGTTTTCGCACGGCACGCAGTGGACGGTTTCACACGGGCACTTCGCCTTCTGGGGCGCCTACGCCTGCGGCGTGATTGCGGTGATGTATGTCGCCAAGCAGAAGGTCGCGGGCGTGGACTACCTCGCGGGCCGCGCGTGGAAATGGGGTTTCGGGCTGTTGAATTTCGGGATGCTCGGGATGGTGATGGGGCTGCTGCTTTCCGGCATGGCGCAAGCGTTTTACGGCCGCGCCATCGGCGGCTCGACGCTCATGGCCTTCACGCGCGCCTCGGAAAACCCGTGGTTCGTATCCGGGATGTGGGCACGCATGCGCTTAGGCGTGGTCTTTGCGCTCGGCTTCGTAGTGCTGGTGTACGACCTCGTGGCCGCACGCAAACGCGTAGTGAAAACCGTTGCGCCGCTGGAGCCGGCATGAGTCCGTTCGCGCTGCTCTACAGCGCCGGACTGCTGGGT
>JBOIBB010000151.1:0-33594 GCA_050739335.1 Gammaproteobacteria bacterium | reverse complement strand
CACTTGCAGGCCAAGGTCGATCCACTCGGTCTGAAGGTTTTGCCGCCGGTGCCGGACCTCGAGCTCGCGCACCACGGCCTCTCCGATGCCGATATGGCGACGGTGTTCAGCACCGTGTCGCTCACCGGGCCGGACCGCCGGCCGTTGAAGGAAATCTGGGAGATGCTGCGTGAGACCTACGTGGGCAACGTGGGCTTCGAGTTCATGCACGTGACCAACAGCGAAGAGCGCCTCTGGCTCGGGCGGCGCATCGAAGCCGCGCGGGCCAAGCTCGAGCTCACGCGCGACGAGAAGCTGCGCATCTTCAATTCGCTCGCGTCCGCCGAGGGTATGGAGAAGTACCTGCACACGCGCTACGTGGGCCAGAAGCGCTTTTCCATTGAGGGCGGTGAATCGCTGATTGCCATGTTGCATGACCTGATCAATCAGGCAAGCCGGGACGGCGTGCAGGAAGCCGTAATCGGCATGGCTCACCGGGGCCGTCTGAACGTGCTGATCAACGTGCTGGGTAAATCGCCGCGGGAATTGTTCTCGGAGTTCGCCGGCACCTATGATCCCAAGGTCGATGAAGGTTCCGGCGACGTGAAGTATCACCTGGGCTTTTCCACGGACGTAAAGGCGGACGGCGGAACTGTACACGTGGCGCTGGCGTTCAATCCTTCGCACCTCGAAGCCGTTGATCCGGTGGTGGAAGGTTCGGTGCGCGCGCGCCAGGACCGGCGCGGCGACAGCCAAGGCTTGAGTGTATTGCCGGTGCTGATTCATGGCGACGCGTCGCTCAGCGGCCAGGGTATGTGCATGGAAGTGCTGCAGCTTTCTCAGGCGCGCGGCTTCTATGTGGGGGGCACGGTGCACATCGTGCTCAACAACCAGGTCGGTTTCACGATCAGTGACCCGCGCGATGCGCGCTCGACGTACTACAGCACCGACATCGCCAAGATGCTCGAGGCCCCGGTGTTGCATGTGAACGGCGACGACCCGGAGGCGGCAATCTTCGTGACGCGCTTAGCGCTGGAATACCGCCAGAAGTTTCACAAGGACATATTCATCGATCTCGTCTGCTACCGGCGTCATGGCCACAATGAGGCCGACGAGCCGGCCGCGACCCAGCCGCTCATGTACAAGAACATCCGTGCACGCGCGACGACTCCGGCGGTGTACGCCGAAAAGCTCGAAAAAGAAGGCCTGCTGGAAGCCGGCGCGCTCGACCAGGCGATCGAGGCTTACCGCAAGCGCCTCGATACCGGGCAGCCGGTTGCGCCCGGCGTGGTTCCGCACACGACCAACCAGTACACCGTGGATTGGAGTCATTACCATCAGCGTGACTGGCAGGAGAGCGTGGACACGGGCATCTCAGCGGAGCGCCTGCAGACTCTGGCCGCGGCCATGAACCGGGTGCCGCCCGGATTCGAGTTGCACCCGACCGTGGCGCGCATCTATGACGCGCGCCGCAAGGTGGCCGAGGGCGCGCAGCCGGTCGACTGGGGATTCGCGGAAACTCTGGCGTACGCGAGCCTGGTCAGCGAGGGCTATCCCGTGCGCATTTCCGGGCAGGACACCCCGCGCGGAGCGTTTTTCCACCGTCAGGCGGTGTTGCACAACCAGAATGACGGCAGCACCTATGTACCCTTGCAGCACATTGCCAAGGACCAGAAGCCTTTCAACGCAGTGGATTCGCTGCTCTCGGAAGCCGGCGTACTGGGTTTTGAATACGGCTACAGCAGTGCCGAGCCGGACGCGCTGGTGGTCTGGGAAGCGCAGTTCGGCGATTTTGCGAACAGCGCCCAAGTGATCGTGGACCAGTTCGTTTCGGCCGGCGAGGCCAAATGGGGCCGGCTCTGCGGGCTGGTGCTGTTCCTGCCGCATGGTTACGAAGGCCAGGGCCCCGAGCATTCTTCAGGCCGTCTTGAGCGCTACTTGCAGCTCTGCGCCGAGCACAACATGCAGGTGTGTGTGCCTTCGACACCCGCGCAGATGTTTCACATGCTGCGCCGGCAGGTAATACGCCCATTTCGGAAACCGCTGGCAGTGTTTACTCCGAAGAGCCTGCTGCGCCACAAGCTCTCAATCTCGTCGCTGCAAGACCTCACGCAGGGGCGCTTTCATGTGGTCATCCCCGAGATCGAGGCCATCGACCCGAACAGAGTCGCTCGCGTGGTGTTCTGCGCCGGCAAGGTTTACTACGATCTGCTGCAGGCGCGGCGCGCCGCCAAGATCGACAACATCGCAATCGTGCGCCTCGAGCAGTTGTATCCGTTCCCACAGCAGGAATACGCTGAGATCATCGCGCGCTACCGCGCCGCGCATGACATCGTGTGGTGCCAGGAAGAACCGCAGAATCAGGGTGCTTGGTACCAGGTCCGGCATCGGTTGCAGGAGCCGCTCACGCGCCTGCACAGCCTGCGCTACGTCGGGCGCGAAGCCTCGGCCTCGCCGGCCGCCGGCTATCCGCAACTGCACAAGCAGCAGCAGAACGCGTTGATTCAGGGGTCCCTGAGCAGGGAAGCGGCGCCGGTGCACATCGGCAACCGCAACAACAACACCAAGGCACGAACCGCGTCGGAGAAGGCATGAGCATCGAGATCAAGGTTCCGCAATTACCTGAATCCATCCAGGACGCCACCATCGCCGGCTGGCACAAACAGCCGGGCGACGCCGTGAAGCGCGACGAGAACCTGGTGGACATCGAAACCGACAAGGTGGTGCTCGAATGTCCGGCGCCCGCCGACGGCGTGCTCAAAGAGATTCGCCAGCAAACTGGTGCGACCGTGACGGCCGACCAGGTCATAGGGATTCTCGAAGCGGGGGCTGCGCCAACGGCCGCGGCACCTGTCAAAGCCGAAGCGCCGGTGGCGACGGCTAAACCTGCCGTGTCCGCGCCTCCGCTCCCGGTACCGACACCTGTACAGACCGCAGCCGTGGAAACGCCGGCTGTGGAGGCTCCCGTAGTGAATGGCGCCCAGCCTTTGAGTCCTTCGGTACGCCGACTCGTGGAAGAGCATCGGCTTGATCCGTCCGCGATCAAGGGCACCGGCCTCGACGGCCGGCTTACCAAGGCGGACGTGCTCGATTACCTCAACCGCGGCGCGCCCGCCCCGGCTCCCGCGGCGCCGGTGCTTACACGCACCGCAGCGCGGTCCGGCGCGCGCGCCGACCGGCGCGTGCCGATGACGCGCATGCGTGCGCGTATCGCGGAGCGCTTGAGCCAGTCGCAGGCCAATACCGTGATGCTCACTTCGTTCAACGAGGTGGACCTCACCGAGGTCATGGCGCTGCGCAAGCGTTACAAGGACAAGTTCGAAAAGGAGCAGGGCGTCAAGCTCGGCTTCATGTCGTTCTTCGTCAAGGCCGTCGTGGAAGCCCTGAAGAAATACCCGGCCGTGAACGCTTCGACCGAGGGCAACGACATCGTTTATCACGACTACTGGGATATCAGCGTCGCGGTTTCCACGCCGCGCGGTCTGGTGACGCCCGTGCTGCGCGATGCCGACCAGATGAGTTTTGCCGAGATTGAGAAGACCCTGGCCGATCTCGCCGCACGCGCGCGCGATGGCAAAATCACCCTCGAAGAGCTGACCGGCGGCACGTTCACGATTACCAACGGCGGGGTGTTCGGCTCACTGTTCTCGACGCCCATCATCAACCCGCCGCAGAGCGCCATCCTCGGCATGCATGCCATCAAGGAACGCCCGATGGTGGTCGAGGGGCAGATCGTGGCCCGGCCGATGATGTACATCGCCATTACCTACGATCACCGGCTGGTCGACGGCCGCGAAGCCGTGCTGTTTCTGGTGGCCGTCAAGGAATCCCTGGAAGATCCAGCGCGGCTGTTGCTGCAGATTTGATTTCCCCTCGTCTCTCCCGCTGGTCGCGGGAAGGGCGAGGGGGCATTGCCCACGCAAGGAACGTCCCATGCCGCAAGCTTACGATGTCATCGTGATTGGTGCCGGCCCGGCCGGTTACGAATGCGCGATTCGTGCCGCGCAGAACGGGCTCCAGACCGCCTGCGTCGATGACTGGAAAACGCTTGATGGCAAACATGCCTTCGGCGGCACCTGCCTGAACGCGGGCTGCATTCCGTCCAAAGCGCTGCTCGAATCCTCCGAGATGTTCCACAAGAGCCAGCACGAGTTTGCGGCGCATGGCATCCAGGTGAGTGGCGTCAAGATGGACATCGCGGCGATGCAGGCCCGCAAGGCCAAGATCGTGAGCAGCCTGACCGGCGGAGTCGCCACGCTGTTCAAGGCCAACGGCGTGACCGGTATTCCCGGGCGCGCGCGGCTGCTGAAAGACGGCCGCGTGGAAGTGACGGATTTCGCGGATACCAAGAAGACGGAGATCCTGGAAGCCAAGAACGTGATCCTCGCGGCCGGTTCGGCACCGGTCGAGCTCAAGATTGCGCCCTTCGATGGCAAGGACATCGTGGATTCCTGGGGGGGGCTGGAGTTCTCCGCTGTTCCGAAACGCCTGGGTGTCATCGGCGCCGGTGTCATCGGTCTGGAACTCGGCAGCGTGTGGCAGCGGCTCGGTGCCGAGGTCACCATCCTGGAAGCTCTGCCGGACTTCCTCGCCATGGCCGACCGCCAGATTGCGCAGACCGCGGCGCGCGAATTCAAGAAACAGGGGCTGGATATCCGGCTCGGAGCCAAGGTCACCGGCGCCGAGAAGGGCAAGGGCGGCATCACCGTTCATTACGAAGACCCGGCAGGCAAGCACGATATCGTCGTCGACAAGCTGATCGTGGGCGTCGGCCGCCGGCCGGCCACGCGTGGCCTGATCGAAGAGGGCAGCGGCGTGAAGTGCGACGCGCGCGGCTTTATCGAGGTCGATGAGGAGTGTCGTACGCACGTCGCCAACGTCTGGGCGATCGGCGATTGCGTGCGTGGTCCGATGCTGGCGCACAAGGGCTCCGAGGAGGGCATCATGGTAGCCGACCTCATCGCTGGCAAGGTCGCCGAGATGAACTACGATGTAATCCCGTCGGTCATTTATACATGGCCCGAGATTGCCTGGGTAGGCAAGACCGAAGAAGAACTGAAAAAGAACGGTGTGAAGTACAAAGTCGGAACTTTCCCGTTTGCCGCGAATGGCCGCGCCAAGGCCATGGAAGCGGCGACCGGCATGGTAAAAATGCTGGCGCACGCCGAGCATGACGAGATTCTCGGCGTGCACATCTTCGGGCCGATGGCTTCGGAGATGATCGCCGAAGCGGTGACCGCCATGGAGTTCCGCGCCAGCGCCGAGGACCTGCAACGCACGATCCACGCGCACCCCACGCTTTCCGAGGCCATGCACGAGGCAGCCTTGGCGGTAGACAAGCGCGCGATCAATGCCATAAACCGCTGAGCCCGCGGGCGTTGTGCGCGGGGTGAACCGGCCAGGGCGCCCGGCGGAACGCTATACTCTTCGGGTGATCGCTATCCGCACGCATGCCGTCCTTGGCCTGCTGCTGGCAGCCAGCCTTCTCTGGCCGCTTGCCGGCCAAGGCGCGGTGCCTTCGCACGCCGTGGTGTTCATCTATCACCGTTTCGGCGACAACCGTTATCCGTCCACCAACATTGCGCTGCCGCAGTTCGAGGCGCAGCTCACCTGGCTGGCAGAGAATCATTACCAGGTGTGGCCGCTGCCGCGCATCGTCGAGTACCTCGAGACCAACCGGCCAATCCCCGATCACGTGGTGGCTATCACCATCGACGATGCGTTCCAATCGGCCTACGTGCATGCCTATCCGCTCCTGAAGGCACGCGGCTGGCCGTTCACGGTGTTCGTGAGCACCGGTGCCGAGGACGCGCACCTGCCGGATTACATGACCTGGGACGAACTGCGTGACATGGGCAATCACGGTGCCAATTTCGGCAATCACACCGTGAATCACGCGCATCTTACTTTCCGACAAAAGGGTGAGAGCGACGAGGCCTGGGCGGATCGCGTACGCCGTGACATCCTCGGCGCACAGGCGCGTTTGCACGCGGAGCTCGGGCCTCACACCAATACCTCGCCCAAGTTGTTTGCCTATCCTTACGGCGAATTCGACAAAGACTTGGCGGAATTGGTGAACGGCTTGGGATATGTGGCTTTCGGCCAGCAAGCCGGGGCTTTGAGTGAGCCTCTCGATCCGCGTGCGTTACCACGTTTCCCGATCGAAGAACATTTTGGGGATATGCCGAGCTTCATTATCGATGCCCAAAGCTTGCCGATGCCGCTAGAATCGGTACAGCCTTGGAATCCAGCCGTTGGCGGCGACAATCCGCCGCGCATGGTGGTGTCGCTCACGCCCGGAGTCATCCCGCCGGATGCTTTGCATTGCTATTTGAACGGCCCGCCAATGACTATTACCTGGCTGAACGCGGCGAAGACCCAATTCAGCCTGCAGGCAGATCATGCGCTGGGAGTCGGCCGCAGCCGCTACAACTGCACGGCCATGGTGTACGGCCGCTATTATTGGTACAGCCACATGTGGCTGCGCGCTCCCAACCCATGATGACGTTCCAAGTTCTTCAGCCGTTACCCAGCGTGTTTGGGTGAGCGACGCAGGAATTCGCGGCGTTGAAGTAGCTTTTGCAAGCTTATTGGAAAATCCATTCAGGGCAGCAAGTTTATTTCGCCCGAGTCTATCGGAGTGCCCAACTCACGCCATCAACATGGATGACCGAAGCTGCTCGCGGGGCGACTGGGCATTTTGAGTTCTATAACCGCCGCGGTAGATGCCCAGCGATCGATCGGCGTACACTCGACCAGTTTCATTATTCAATGCTAACGGTCGATGTAGTGGCTTGATCCGAAGCCGTGGCATTTATAGGAAGCGATTTACCGCCCCAAGACCCGGTTTCACTTCAGTGACGCGGTTATTCGCTTGGATTCGCCAGCGTGAGGTCGGTGAGCTTGCCGAGCCCGTTCCCGAGAATCATGGAACGGATGTTCTGTATATATAGGTCACCGGTGATCGAATAGCGGTTGAGCGAGCCGGCCAGGTCCAGGGCATTTAGCGGCCGACCGCTGGCACGCATCGCGGCGCGCATCTTGCGGAAATCCACGTAGGCGAAACCCACGTTGATGTTGTACAAATAAGCGCGTATCGAGCTTTGCAGGTCGGGGTAGATGCGTACCAGGTGGTTGGCACCCCCGGGGCGATTGACCGGCACGCTGCCTTGCGCCGAATCCCAAGTCCAGACACCGAAGAGATTATTGGCTTCGAGCGCAAAGCGCGAAGTGCCCCAGCCGCTTTCCTGTGCAGCTTGGGCCAGCACCAAGGCCGTCGGTACCGTATCGACGCGATCGAGGAGCGCGGTGCGGGTTTGAGGCGCGTTTAAATTGCCGCTGATCTTGTAGTCTTCTGCGAGTGCCGCCACCTCGGCGCCATCCAGCGAATCGCGCTCGATGCGGCCCTGCCCGAATTGTTGCAACAGGTATGCGCGTTGGTTCCAGATGCGCTGATTTTCCGCGAGCACCAGTGGCAGCAGGGCACGGAAAAACACGCTTTTCTTTTCTTCCGGATCCAGCGTATTAATTCCGTAAGGTAAGCTTGTCACCGCGTAGGGCGGCACGTCGCCTTGCGGAGGCCAGGAATAATCCTGACTGGTAAAAACGTTTTCAAGTGTCGCCGCCGACAGCAGCTTGAGCGGAATCAACTGCGGCTCGGTTAGTGGCGGCTCCGGCGGGCGCGGCAAGTGTGCAGACTGCCAGACGATGACGCCGGCCGCCACCAAGGGCAGCATGAATAAAAACGCATAGCAAAGTGACCGGCCGAGCCGGTGAGCAATTGAAAGGGGAGTCGGGCGCTCAGAACTGCGGATAACATGGTCCTCGTTGCTCCGGAGTGGCAGGCGAAATGTAATTCATGGCGTACGCCAAGGGAACCCCCTGTGCGCGGCGCCATGTGTTCGGCCCGCTCGATACGGATACACAGGCTCGAGTGTGCGCGCTTGCGATTCCCCGTTCGTGCTCAACGCTGCGGATTTCCCCGTGCGGGTTTCCGCTGGACGTGCTGCAGTGCACAGCCATTTGACGCTATCATATGCACCGGATTGCGGTTGTCATTTTCTTGATCGTGAGGAGATTTTCATGCGGATTCGCAGCACCGGCATATTCCTGGCACTGGGTTGTATCGCCTTTGGCGCGCACGCCGCCAATCTCAACATCAACTTGGGAAGCAACGCCGCTTCGATCAATTATGCCGCGAATCTCACCACTACCGGGCTCGAAGCCACCTTCGGCTATCTACGCCACACGGACTCGGTGGATCTCGGCAATGTCGGCCTGCTGGTGACCGGCAACTCCAATCCCGCCGGCTCGCCGCTGATGTTTGGCGTCGGTGGCAAGGTGTTTTTCATCAGTCCCAAGCAGGTGAGTGGCAATGGCACGGTGCTCGGACTCGGCGGACAGTTTAACTACACCTGGCCGGACTACAACCGCTTCAATATCGGTGGGGAGCTTTACGTAGGGCCCAAGATCGTGTCGTTTAACAATGCGGATCGTTTTCTCGAGTACGGCGTAAACGCCGGATACGAGATCCTGCAAAATGCTGAACTCTATGTGGGCTGGCGGCATGTCTCCGCTGCCTTTACCGGTACCAGTAACGTCACACTCGACAGCACCTTCATGGTCGGCTTGAATCTGAATTTCTGAAGCTTCGGTGACCCATGTCCGGACACAGCAAGTGGAACAATATTCAACATCGGAAGAACGCCCAGGACGCCAAGCGCGGCAAACTTTTTACGCGCCTGATCCGCGAAATCGCTACGGCCGCGCGTTACGGCGATCGCGATCCCGGGAATAATCCGCGGCTGCGGCTCGCCATGGACAATGCGCTCACTGCGAATATGACCAAGGACACCATCGAACGCGCCATCCGCCGCGCCGCTGGCGAGGACGGCGCAGCCGCGTTTGAAGAGGCACGCTACGAGGGCTATGGTCCGGGTGGCGTAGCCATCATCGTCGAGTGCTTGACCGACAACCGCACGCGTACGGTAGGTGAAGTGCGCCACGCGTTCACCAAACATGCGGGCAACCTCGGCGCCGACGGCTCAGTTTCGTATCTGTTCAACAAGTTCGGTGTGCTCAGCTTCAATGCCGAGCTCGGCGAGGACCGCGTGATGGAAGCGGCACTCGACGCCGGCGCCGAGGACATTCACGCCGAGAGTGATGGCAGTTTTGAAGTCCTGACCGATCCGCTCAGCTTCCACGAGGTGATAACCGCCATGGAGCGTGCCGGTCTAAAACCCTCGCGTGCGGAGATCAGCTTGCGCGCAGCGACCTCGGTGACACTGGATACAGAGCAGGCGCCGGCCGTGATGGGGCTACTCGAGGCGCTTGAGGAACTCGATGACGTGCAGAATGTGTATTCCAACGCCGAATTCCCCGATGAGATGCTTGTGGCTTCATGAGATGCCAGCGTGGTGCGTATCCTCGGTATTGACCCCGGTTCTCTGTTCACGGGCTACGGCATCGTGGATTATGACGGCCAGCGGTTGTGCCACGTGGCAAGTGGTTGCCTGCGGCTCGCCGGCGAACCGTTCAATGCGCGCCTGCGCGGGATTTTCGAGGGCGTGCGCGCGGTGCTGAAGGAATTCTCGCCGCAGGAACTGGCGGTAGAGCAGGCCTTCGTGCACAAGAATGCCGGGAGCGCCCTCAAGCTGGGTCAGGCACGCGCCGCTGCCATCTGCGCAAGCTTCGTAAATCCGGCGCAGCTCTTCGAATACACTCCGCGTGCCGTCAAACTTGCCCTGACTGGCAAGGGCAGCGCCGACAAGGAACAGGTGCAGCACATGGTCAAGGTACTGCTCGGTCTGCACCAAGCCTTGCAGGCGGACAGTGCCGACGCTCTGGCCGTTGCGATTTGCCATGCCCACAGCCGTGGATTGGCGGCCAAACTGGGGAGTGCCGGATGATCGGCTCGTTGCGTGGCAAGATCCTGAGGCGCCAACCGCCCACGCTGCTGGTCGAGGTGCAGGGCGTCGGCTACGAGGTCGAAGCGCCCATGTCTACATTCTACGATCTGCCGGACACGGGTACCGAAGTCTTGCTCTACACGCACCTCGTGGTGCGCGAAGACGCCCAGGTATTGTTCGGTTTTGGCAGCGAACCCGAGCGGCGGCTGTTCCGGGCGCTGATCCGGGTGAACGGTGTGGGTCCGCGCCTCGCGCTCACCATCCTGTCGGGCATCAGCGTCGACAATTTTGTGCGATGCGTGCGGGCCAGCGACACGGTGACTCTGGTGCGGCTGCCGGGCATCGGCAAGAAAACCGCCGAACGTTTGGTGGTCGAAATGCGTGACCGGCTTGAGGCTGTGGCGCTCGATGCGGTGGGGAGTATCACCCTGGGCACACCGCGCGAGGATGCGCTCGCGGCGCTGGTGAGCCTCGGTTACCGGCCGCAGGAAGCCGGCCGCATGCTGCAGGCGATTGCGGATACCGGGCTCGGCAGCGAGGAGCTGATCCGGCGGGCGCTGCAAAACGCTGCGCGTGCTGGGTAAACGCATGCCAGCCACGATCGACGAACGCCTGGTGAGTACGCGCAACAGCGCGGAAGACGAGGCTGTGGACCGGGCAATCCGCCCGCGTACGCTCGCCGAATATATAGGGCAGCCGGCAGTACGCGAGCAGATGGAGATTTTCATCGGTGCCGCGCGCCAACGCGGCGAAGCGCTGGACCACGTCCTGATCTTCGGCCCGCCGGGCCTCGGCAAAACCACGCTCGCGCACATCATTGCCCACGAAATGGGCGTCAATCTGCGTCAGACCTCCGGTCCGGTACTGGAGCGCCCCGGCGATCTCGCGGCACTGCTCACCAATCTTGAGCCGCGCGACGTGTTGTTCGTAGACGAAATCCATCGCTTGAGCGCGGTGGTCGAAGAGGTGCTGTATCCCGCACTCGAAGACTTCAAACTCGACATCATGATCGGCGAGGGGCCGGCGGCGCGTTCCATCAAGCTCGACGTTCCGCCCTTTACGCTGGTTGGCGCCACCACGCGTGCCGGGCTGCTGACCTCGCCTCTGCGCGATCGTTTCGGCATCGTGCAGCGCCTCGACTTTTACAGCCGCGCCGAGCTCGGCCAGATTGTGGCGCGTTCGGCGCGGATCCTGGCGCTCGAGTGCGATGCGGGCGGTGTCGAGGAAATTGCCAAGCGCGCGCGCGGCACGCCGCGCATCGCCAATCGCCTGCTCAGGCGGGTACGCGATTTCGCCCAGGTCAAGGCCGACGGCCGGATCACCGCCGACGTGGCATGCCGTGCCATGGATATGCTGGAGGTGGATGCCCAGGGTTTCGACCAGCTCGACCGCAAACTGCTGATGGCGGTGATTGAAAAGTTCGACGGCGGACCCGTAGGCGTCGACAGCCTGGCGGCGGCCATCGGCGAAGAACGCGGCACGATCGAAGACGTGCTCGAACCATTCCTGATTCAGCAGGGTTACCTCATGCGCACCGCACGCGGCCGCATGGCGACGCGCACGGCTTACCGGCATTTTGACCTCACGCCGCCGCGCCGCGAGCCCTCGACCGACCTGTTCGACGCGCCTCCGGGCTGAGCATGGAGCGGAACTTGCAGCCTGCAGCCCGTTCCATGCGCGTGACTGAGAGCGTCGCGCCGCGCCGGGCGGGGTTCACTTGGCCGGTGCGCGTGTATTACGAGGACACCGATGCGGGCGGCGTGGTGTATCACGCCAACTATCTGAAGTACCTGGAGCGGGCACGCACCGAATGGCTGCGTGCGCTTGGCTTTGAACAGGATGAATTGCGATGGCGCCTGGGCGTGATGTTTGTGGTGACCAGCGTCAAGCTCGATTATCATAAGCCGGCGCATTTCAACGACGAGCTGCTGGTAAGCGTGAGCATTCTGCGGCCACGCCGTGCACGCGTGACTTTTGCCCAGAGTATCCAGGTGCGCGGTCCCGGACACACCTGTCTTTGTTCCGCTGAAGTGACTGCGGCCTGCGTGAACAGCCATACCTTTAAACCCGAACCCTGGCCGCGCGCCATCGCGGCGGAGCTGCAAGCAACATGAACGGTCAAGAAAATTTTCTGGAAATCGCGATCCACGCCAGCCTGGTCGTCAAGATCGTGTTGGCGATACTGGTGGCGGCCTCGCTGACTTCCTGGGCGGTGATCTTTCGGAAGCACCAGATGTTGAAAGTTGCACGGCTCGCTACCGACGCCTTTGAAAAGCGCTTCTGGTCGGGCGGCGACATCGCTGCCATCTATAAGGAGATCAGCAACTCGAGGGCCGAGAGTGCCATGGAGAGCATCTTTGAAGCTGGCTTCAGCGAATTTGCCCGGCTGCGCAAGCAGAGCGACGCGCAGAGCATGGTGATCGAAGGTGCGCGCCGGGCCATGCGTGCCGCACAAGCCCGTGAAGTTGACCGGCTTGAGGAGCATCTATCCTTTCTCGCCACCGTGGGATCCACGAGTCCCTATGTCGGCCTGTTCGGCACGGTCTGGGGCATCATGAATGCCTTCGGCGGCCTCGGCAACGTGCAGCAGGCCACGATCGCGATGGTGGCGCCGGGGATTTCCGAGGCGCTGATCGCCACGGCCATGGGCCTGATAGCGGCGATTCCGGCGGTGGTGGCCTACAATCGGTTCGCCAATCACGTCGACCGCCTGGAAACGCGCTTCGACAGTTTCCTCGACGAGTTCTCCACGATATTGCAGCGCCATGTAACCCCGCGCGCGGCGCCCGCGGCGGCCGTAGCCCAAGGATAAGCACCCATGCCGAATGGACGCCGCAAACGCCGCATGATGAGCGACATCAATGTGGTGCCGTACATTGATGTAATGCTGGTGCTGCTGATCATTTTCATGATCACCACGCCGTTGCTCACCGAAGGCGTCAAGGTGAACCTGCCGCACGCCAGTGCCAAAACGATCAATGTGCAGGCGAATGAAACGCCGGTGGTGCTCACGGTGAGCGCGGACGGCAAGTATTATCTGAACATCGGCGCACATCCGAATGAAGCCATCGACGCACAACTCGTATTTGCTACGGTTGCGGCGGTGCTCAAGCTCCGGCCCAAGACCCATGTGCTGGTGCGCGGCGACCAGAACGCACGCTACGACGAGGTACTGCGCGGCATGACGCTGCTGCAGGCGGCAGGCGCGCCGAGCGTCGGGCTTGAGACCAATCCCAACAACCCGCCGCAGGTGCGGATCAAGAACGGAGGCTGAGGTGGCCGCGGACGATACCAAAGCGCGCGCGCTGCCCTGGGTGTATTCCGTGATCCTGCACGCGGCATTCCTGGCGCTGCTCGGCTTGAGCTTGCATTTCAGCCGTTCTACGCTGCCGACACTTGGCGGTAGCGCCGAGGTGGCGCAGCCGGTGCAAGCTACGGTCGTGGACCAGAAGCTTATCAATCAGCAGATGGCGTTGCTGCAGGATCAGGAAAAGCAGAAGCAGGCAGCCCAACAAAAACTCGAGCAGCAGGCGCAGGCTGCCAAGACCGAACGCCAGCAGGAACAACAGAGGCTCGCGCAGTTGCAGCAGCAACAAGCCGCCGCGCAACAGGCTCTCAATACAAAACTCGCGGAGCTGCAGCAGCAGGCGCAGGCCGAGAAGGCCCAACAGGAACATGTTGCCAGGCTCAAGGCGGAAGCCGCGGCCGCGGCTACGAAACAACGTCAGACTGAACAAACTGCGCGCCGCCAGGCGGAATTGAAACGCGAGATCGCGGTGGAACAGGGCGCATTGAATGCGCGGCGTGCTTCGCTGCTGCAACAATGGACAGCGCTTGTGCAACAACAGGTCGAGAGCAACTGGAACAAACCGCCTAATACGCCGACCGACTTGAGTTGCAAAGTGCAGGTGGACCAGGTACCGGGCGGTACCATCGCCAATGCGCAGGTGATTTCCTGCAACGGCGACGAGGCGGTGCGCCAATCGGTGGTGACGGCCGTGTTGCGTTCCTCGCCTTTGCCGCCGCCGCCGGAACCGTCACTGTTTCAACGGGAATTTATCCTAAACTTCACGCCGCAATCGGGTTCGGGCAATTGATATGTTGCGTAAATTGTTGTTGATCGTAGTCCTCACCTTGCTGCCTTTGGCCGCATCGCAGGCCGTACTGGAGATTCAGATAACCAAGGGCCTCAGCACCGCGGTGCCGGTGGCCATCGTGCCTTTCGGCTGGGAGGTACAGGGTCCGGCGCCGGCGACCGATGTGGCGCAGGTGATTGGTGCGGATCTCACCCGCAGCGGGCGCTTCAAGGCGATCCCCGACAAATCCATGCTCGAGAAGCCTACCGAGGCCAACGCGATCAATTTCACGAATTGGCGCGTGCTGGGTGTGAACGACCTGGTCATCGGTCGCATCAAACCCGCGGCCGCCGGAAATTACCAAGTCGAATTCCAGCTTTTCAACGTGTATACCGGCCAGCAGTTGCTCGGCATGGCGGTACTCAGCACGCCCGCGGCACTGCGCTGGACCGCACACAAGATCAGTGACCTGATTTATCAGAAACTCACGGGTCAGCGCGGTGCCTTTGCCACCCGCATCGCCTACGTGGAGGTCTCGGGAAAAAACGGTGCCGACAGCCATTACAAGCTGGTGGTCGCGGATTCCGATGGCTTCAATCCGCAAACCGTATTCAGTTCCAGTCAACCCATCATGTCACCGGCGTGGTCACCGGAGGGTAGCGAGCTGGCCTACGTTTCCTTTGAGAGCCAGCTACCGGCGATTTATATCCAGAACATCTATACCGGCAAGCGCCAACTGATTTCCGATCGCCCGGGCCTGAACGGTGCGCCGGCCTTCGCGCCGGATGGCAAATCTCTGGCGCTGGTGCTGTCGTCCTCGCCCGGCAACCCAGACATTTACATTATGGATCTGGCCACGCACCGCTTGCGGCGCATCACCTATTCGAGTGCCATCGACACAGAGCCGGCTTGGGCTCCGGATGGGCGCAGCCTGTACTTCACCTCGGACCGCGGCGGCAGTCCGCAGATCTACAAGGTCAGCCTGGAGGGTGGTACACCTCAGCGCATTACCTTCGACGGCAGTTACAACGCGCGTTCAGGGGTGTCGCCGGACAGCCATACGCTTGTCATGGTGCACCGCACTGCGGACGCGCGCCTCAATATCGCGGTCATGAACCTCGATACTGGCGCATTGCTTACGCTGAGCGATGGCGACCTCGACAAGTCGCCGAGTTTTGCGCCGAACGGCAGCATGATCATCTACGAAGCCAATTACCGCGGGCGCGGTGTATTGGCCGAAGTGTCAGTGGATGGCCAGGTGCATGAACGCCTGACCGAATCACAACCGGACGTGAGTGTCCATTCTCCCGTTTGGGGCCCATTCCTGTCACAATAGTGGCCGGTGGGTATCCGCGTGTGTCGTTCATTTGGGTTACTACTATTTACTTCACAGAGGCGTGATTTATGAAGACGGTACGTAATGGTTTGTTGACGTTGGCAGTAATGCTTTTGGCGGTGGGTTGCGCCAAGACCGCGGTGCAGCCGGTGAGTGCGCCGGTCGCGACCACCGCGGCGCCAACGTCCGGCGTGCCGCAGACGACCACCGCGAGCCAACCGGCCAGCGGTACCGCGCAGCAGTTGAGCCCGCTGGATGATCCGAACAACATCCTCTACAAAAAGACCGTGTACTTCGATTTTGACAAGAGCAATATCAAGCCGGAATTCCTCGACCTGCTTACGGCGCATGCCAAGTACCTGATGGCACACCCCAACGCCCGCGTGCGCATCGAGGGCTACACCGACGACCGCGGTACCTGGGAATACAACATCGGCTTGGGTGACCGCCGCGCGCAGTCGGTACGCCGCTTCCTGCTGTTCCAGGGCGTCAACCCGGATCAGCTGAGCACGGTGAGCTACGGCGAGGCGCATGCCGTATGCAATGTCCAGGCTGAATCCTGCTGGCACCTGAACCGGCGTGCGGTGCTGGTGTACCTGAATCAATGAGAATGCGGCATCTCTCAGGACTGGTGTTGGCGGCGGGCGCGACCACGCTGCTCGCAGGCTGCATGACAGTGCGGCCTTCGGATCCTGTGTACATCCGCCAACAGGAAATCCAGGCGAGCCAGCAGCAGCTCGCGGCACGCGTGCAGCGCATCGACCGGATCCTCAATAACCAAAGTCTGAGCAATCTCTCGCAAAACCAGGAGAGCCTGCAGGATCAGGTCAACGAGCTGCGCGGGGCTATCCAGGAGTTACAGCACCAGCAGCAGCTCGACAGCAAGCAGCAGCGCGATCTGTACTCGGACCTGAACAAGCGCTTGCAAAAGCTCGAGCTTGCGGCCACAACCTCCCCAGCGGCGAGCAGCACGGCGCCCGCGGCAGCCGGCAGCGCAACGCCGCCGGCGTCGGCGTCCGCCGGCGCTCAAGCCGCGTATCAGCAGAACTTCGACCTCATGCGGCAGGGGCGCTATCAGGCGGCGATTACCGGTTTCACCGATTTCATCCAACAATACCCGCAGAGTTCTCTGGTGCCGAACGCTGAGTTCTGGATGGGCGAAGCGCATTACCAGATGAACGATTTCCAGGGCGCGCTGGTGAATTATCAGGCAGTGCTGCAGGGCTACCCCGATTCCAACAAGGCTCCGGACGCCCTGCTCAAGATCGGCTTCTCGCAAGCGGCGATGCAGGACTATGCGGCGGCGCGCAAGACGCTCGCCAGCGTGATCAGCATGTACCCCGGAACCAGCGTGGCCAAACTCGCGCGCCAGCGGCTTGATCAGCTGCGCAAGCAAGGGCACTGAGCCGGGCCACCGGGTGTGCGTCTCCACACTGCCAGCGGCCCGCCAGCGCGATCAATTGGCGGCCGGGCAGCGACTCAAAGTTACCGAGATTTTTCTGTCTATCCAGGGCGAAGCGGACAGTGTTGGCTGGCCGACCGTCTTTGTGCGCTTGACCGGCTGTCCGCTGCGCTGTCAGTACTGTGATACCACCTATGCGTTCCAGGGTGGCCGTTGGATGCTGATCGATGAGGTCTTGGCCGCAGTCGATAAGTTCGCTACCCGACGAGTCACGGTTACGGGCGGTGAGCCGCTGGCGCAACCGAACTGCCTGCCACTGATGGCGCAGCTCTGCGCTGCGCGCCATCAGGTTTCTCTCGAGACCAGCGGTGCGCTGCCGATTGCCGACGTGGACCCGCGGGTGGTGGTGGTGATGGACCTCAAAACGCCCGGTTCGGGCGAAAGTGAACGCAATCTGTACGCCAACATTCCGCAGCTGCACGTCAAGGATCAGGTCAAATTCGTGATTTGCGACCGCGCGGATTACGACTGGTCGCGGCAAAAGCTTGCGGAATACGCGCTCTCGGAGCGCTGTCAGGTGCTGTTCTCGCCGAGCCACGAACAATTGCCCGCGGGCGAACTGGCCGACTGGATTTTGGCGGATCGCTTGCCGGTGCGCCTGCAGGTACAGTTGCACAAGTACCTCTGGGGCAACATCCCCGGCCGCTGAAGTTTTGTGGTGCGAACCAAGCGCGCAGTTATCCTGCTTTCCGGCGGTCTCGATTCCGCTACCGTAATGGCGGTGGCTGTGCACGAGGGCTATACCTGTCATGCACTGAGCCTCGCCTACGGCCAGCGGCACGCGGCCGAGCTCGCTGCGGCCGCGCGCGTGGCACGGGCACTCGGTGCCGTCGAGCACAAGGTCCTCTCCCTGGATTTGTCGGCGTTCGGAGGTTCGGCACTGACCGACCGAAACATCGCGGTGCCGGAACAGCCGTCCGCGGGAATTCCGCCGACCTACGTGCCGGCTCGCAACACCGTGTTCCTGGCGCTAGCCCTCGCTTGGGCGGAGGTGCTGGACGCGGGGGACATATTCATCGGTGTGAACGCGGTTGATTATTCCGGTTACCCGGATTGCCGCGCGGAATTCATCGCCGCCTTCGGGAATCTCGCGCGGGTTGCGACGCGCGCTGGCGTCGAGGGACATGCGCCGCGAATTCGTGCACCACTGCAATACTTGTCGAAAGCGGAAATTATCCGTGCGGGTATGCAGTTGGGCGTCGACTACAGCCAGACAGTCTCGTGCTACCAGGCCGACGCGACGGGTGCCGCTTGCAGGCGCTGCGACAGTTGTCGACTGCGGCGCCAGGGTTTTGAACAGGCAGATATCCCGGACCCCACGCATTACCGCTGAGCTTGGCCGCTACCGTGGGGTTCGCTATCATGCCGGCCCTGCGCCTCGATTGCGCGTGTTTGCAGTACGTTTACGGGCCGTTAGCTCAGCTGGTAGAGCAGCTGGCTTTTAACCAGTTGGTCGCGCGTTCGAATCGCGCACGGCCCACCAAAATCAGTAACTTGCGGGATAATCATTATCAGGTTTCTAACAGAACGGTGCTGAACCGGCGACCGTTAGCCGACTCTCTCGATAGTCCGGGCGTGGCTGCGAGTCGCGTTGCGAGTGCTTGAGGTGCACGTGCCGCGCTCAGTGGAAATCTCTCGACGCGTATTCAAGACCTCCGAGCTGCCGGCTCAGGTCCTGCAGGTCGGTCGCCAGCACCTGGATCACTTCCCCGTCCCGTTGCACGGTCCCGGTAATGCCCAGAAGCCGTGAGCCCACGAGAATCGTGCGCTCACGTTCCCCGAGGTCCGGCCAGACGATGACATTCACGTGCCCGGTTTCGTCCTCGAGGGTCACAAAGGTCACGCCGTTGGCGCTACCCGGCCGCTGCCGGTGGGTGACGAGGCCGGCGACCTGCACGCGTGCACGATTGGGCAAGGCAAGGACTCCGGCGGCCGGCAGCAGGCGGTGCTGCTCGAACCAGGGCCGCAACAGCGCAAGCGGATGCCGGCCGAGCGTGAAGCCGAGGCTCGCGTAATCAGCGATGATGTTTTCGCCTTCGGATGGAGCCGTAAGCAGCGGCCGGGCTTCTGGAATTGATGCACGGCCGAGTGCCCAAGGCGTCTCCACTCCCAGGGCCGCCCAGTAGCTCAGGTGGCGTTGGCCTGCAAGGGCCGCGAGCGCGCCGCTGGCCGCCAGGCACTTGAGTGCACCGCGGTCGAGCCCGGTCCGGCGCACCAGGTCGTCGAGGTTCACAAAGGTGCCGGCCATGCGCGCAGCAAAAATATTTTTCGCCGTGCTCTCGGCGAGGCCCGAAACCAGTGCGAGTCCGATGCGCACCGCCGGTTGTGGCGTTGTTTCTTCTTCGAGCGTGCATTCGCAGGCGCTCCGGTTAACGTCTACCGGTCGCACCGCGACACCGTGCCGGCGGGCATCCTGGATGAGCTGTGCCGGTGCGTAGAAGCCCATGGGCTGGCTGTTCAAGAGTGCGCACAAGAAGGCCGCGGGCTCGTGCCGCTTGAGCCAAGCCGAAGTGTAGGCCAGCAGTGCAAAACTCGCGGAGTGGGACTCCGGAAACCCATATTCGCCGAAGCCCTTGATCTGGTGGTAAATCTGCTGGGCGAATTTCTCGGAGTAACCGCGGGCACGCATGCCTGTGACTAATTTATGTTCGAACGGGCCGAGATCCCCGGTGCGGCGCCAGGCGGCCATGGCGCGGCGCAGCTGGTCGGCTTCGCCGGCGGTGAAACCCGCCGCGACCACCGCCAAGCGCATTACCTGCTCCTGGAAGACCGGCACACCGAGCGTGCGTTCCAATACTGCCTGCACCGCCGCGCTCGGGTAGACCACGGGTTCGCGCCCCCAGCGGCGCGCGAGATAGGGATGCACCATGTCGCCCTGGATGGGTCCGGGGCGGATGAGCGCGATCTCGATTACCAGGTCGTAGAACGAGGCAGGCTTGAGCTTGGGCAGCATCACCATCTGGGCGCGTGATTCGATCTGAAACACACCGACGGTGTCGGCTTGCTGAATCATGCGGTATACCTCGGAGTCCTCGGCAGGGATGTCGGCCAGGGTCAGCAGCCGGTTGTGCCGCCGACCGACGAGCGCGAGTGCACGGTGCAGCGCCGAGAGCATGCCGAGCGCGAGCACATCCACCTTGAGCAGCCCGAGCGCATCGAGATCGTTTTTGTCCCATTCGATTACGGTGCGCGCGGGCATGGCGGCATTTTCGATGGGTACCAGCCGGCAGAGCAGGCCGCGCGCGATCACGAAGCCGCCGGTGTGTTGGGAGAGATGCCGCGGGAATCCAAGCAGCAAGCCCGCAAGCTCCACGAGCTGTTGCAGTAGAGGGTTGCCGGGGTCGAGTCCGGCCTCGCGTACCGGCTGTGCGCCGGTATCTTCCCGATCCCACCAGCGAAACGCCGCGGCGAGCCTCGCGATTTGCGTGCGCTCGAGCCCGAGCGCTTTGCCGACGTCGCGCACCGCGCTGCGCGGCCGGTAAGTGATGAGAGCTGCGGTCAGGGCGGCACGCTCGCGTCCGTATTTTGCATACAGGTACTGGATCACTTCTTCACGGCGCTGGTGTTCGAAATCCACGTCAATGTCGGGCGGTTCCTGACGTTCATGGGACATGAAACGCTCGAACAGGAGATCCATGCGGGCGGGGTCGAGCTCGGTGATCCCGAGGCAATAGCACACCGCGGAATTGGCCGCCGAACCCCGGCCCTGGCAGAGGATGTTGCGTGCACGCGCGAACTTGACCAAGTCATAAACCGTGAGGAAATAGGGTTCATAACCGAGCTCGGCGATGAGCGCGAATTCGTGTTCAATTTGTGTTTGCGCCTTGGCGGGAGCGCCCGTGGGCCAGCGGCGCACGGCCCCGGCCTGAACGAGCGTGCGCAGGTAAGCCGTCGGAGTGATACCCGGCGGAACGATTTCTTCGGGGTATTCGTAGCGCAGCTCGTCGAGCGAGAAGCGGCAGCGCGCGGCAATGGCGAGGGTTTCCTGCAGGAGTTCCGGCGGATAGATGTGCGCGAGGCGGGCGCGGCTGCGCAGGTGGCGTTCGCCGTTGGGATAAAGCTCGAGCGGGATTTCGGCGAGCGATTTTCCGAGACGTATCGCTGTGAGGACGTCTTGAAGTCGCCGGCGCGCGCGGACGTGCATGTGTACATCACCGGCGGCAACCAGCGGCAGACCGAGATCGCGGCCGAGGGCGCAGAGGTTGCTCAGGCGTTGGCGGTCATTGCCGCCGAGCAGAAGCTCGGCAGCGATCCAGGTGCGTCCGGGCCAAGCCGCTTGTATCCAGTGTCCGGTGCCAGCGTCGGGCGTGTCACCGGGTATCCAGAGGCAGAGAAGGTGCTGGTGGTCGCCTTCAAGGTCTCGGCGGCAGAGCCGGTAATGACCTTTCCTAGCCACGCGCCGTCCATAAGTGATGATTTCGCAGAGCCGGCCGTAGCCTGCACGATTCTCCGCGAGCAACACCAGCTTGGTGCCGTCGACAAGCTTGAATTCGCTGCCGAGGATAAGTTTGAGCCCGGCCGATTTGGCCGCGAGGTGCGCACGCACCACACCCGCGAGCGAGCATTCGTCGGTGAGCGCCAGCGCGCGGTAGTCGAGTGCCGCAGCCTGTACCGCGAGTTCCTGGGGATGCGAGGCACCACGCAGGAAACTGAAGTTCGAGAGACAGTGAAGCTCCGCGTATTCGGGCAGCGGTGTGTTCATGCAAAGTAGCCGTGCAGGAACCAGCGCGTGCCAGGATCCAGTTCGCGATAAATCCAGAGCTGCACACCCGAAGCAGTGCGGGCGCGGTAGTAATCGCGGCGCAGCTCCCCGTTCAGCACACCGCCGCATTCGATGCGCTCGGGGCCCACTTCGAGGTCGAGCCGTTGCCCGTCGAGGACGGGAGTGTGATTGGTGCAAGCCAGCGGTTCGGGAGGCGCGAGCAGCCACAGTGGCCGCGCGGGAAATCCACGCGGCATGGGCGGGGTCGCTTCGCCGGGTGGGGCTGCGCGGGAAGCGCGTTCCGGTCGGTAGCTTGCGACAGCGCGCAGGCCCGATATGGCACGAGTGCCAAGACGTATGCGCAAGATATCGAGCAATTGCGCGAGAGTTTGCCGGCCGCGTGCGGCTGCAAAGAAATCGTCAGATGGAGGAGCGCAACGCTCGATAGGCCCGCTCTGCAGGCAGAGTGTATGCACGGGTCCCGTGAGTTTGAGTTTCTCTAAGTGCGTAGCTACGAGCCGCTGCCAGTGGCCGACATTGCAGGTGATATCCCGCGTACCGATGTGCAGGCGCTCGACTGCACCGTGGTAACCCCGCAGCTCGATGCTTAGCGAGTGGATCCCCGAATCTCTGCACCGCAGCCATGCTGCCAGCCGCTCGAACAGTTTTTGCGTGACTGGCAGAAGGCAACCGGCCTGACGGGTGTCGAAGCCGAGGTCCTCACTGTCCGTGTATTCCACGGGCGGCGTCCAGGTATTTACCAAATCGGGAGCGCGGCCGAGGGCCTGGTCAAGCTCGGTGAGCAGCGCGGGGCCGAAGCGGCGCGCAAGACCGTCACGCGGAAGCCGCAGGACATCGCGTAGCGTTTTCAGGCCCAAGCGCTTGCAGGCATCCTGCCATGTGTCGGGCCAGGCCAGTGCGGACAGCGGCCATGCATTCAGGGCGCTGTGAAGTTGTGCCGTGTCATCGAGGATTGCCTCGCGGCCGGCGCGTGCGCACCAGAGCGCTGCGTGCGGCGTAGGTGCGAAGGCTGCGAGTACACGGCAGCCAAGGCTTGCCAACTCCTCGTGTATCTGCTTCTGCACGCGCTCGGCTCCGCCGAACAGGGGCAAGCTGCCGCGCATTTCAAGGAGCAGCGCCTGGGGCGCGTGCAGGCCAATGGTTGGGGTAAAGCGCTCGCACCAGGCAGCCAGCTTCCGGAGGCTGTGGCTTTCGGCCGCGGTCTGCCGGCAGCGGAGCTGCACTTCGGGAACGAGGGCCAGCAAGGTTGCGGCGCGCATGCCGCAGGCAAGGCCACGGCAGCGTGCACCATCGCTGAGCGCACACGCGGCCGCTTCGGGTGCAGCGCTTTCCAGGACCGCGACTGGGGCAGGCTCATCGGCGCGTACACCGAGTGCGGTCAGGGGGAGCGCGGGAAACACTAGAGCCAGCCAAAGCTGCGGCGAGGGATCGGCCACAGCGGCACCGGTGAGGACGACTGCCTGTAACGGCGGACGACCGTGGGGAAAATCCGGGAGCGGGTGGAGCAGGCCCATGTTCAGACGCCTGTGTCGGGACCGAACTCAAATGTCGCGCCCGCCGCGCCCTGGCCTTTGAGCACGGTAACCTGTAGCTGCTTTGCCCTATGAGTGAGGATCAGGCGCAGCGCGGCCGGTGATGGGCGGCGGGCCGCGAGCCGGTGACGGAACAGGAAGGCGGGGCAGGCTCCATCCTCGGCGGCCAATTGCAGCCGCCGCAAGCTCCGACCTTCGAGCGTGTCGCGCTCCCAGACGAGCACCGCACCGCAGGCTCCGCTTCGCAGGCACTGCTCTGCGGTCCACAGGCGGTCACGTTCGGTGTGTGCGTGGACAACCACGAGTTGCGCGAGCCGCACGCCGTGCTGCGCGAGACCCGGAGCATAGGGGCGATGTGGCGGATCCGTCAGCACCACGGCACGCCCAGCCTGGGAACTTGCCGCAAGTGCCGGCATGACGAGCGTCAGTTCGCTGCTGGTCCCCGGCCCGGGGATGAGCTCGATGAGTTTGTCGGGCGGCCAGCCGCTCCAGGGTAACTGCCGGTCGAGGCGTGGATAGCCTGTGGGGATGCCGGTACGGTTAGCAGCATCAGAGATCCGTCCGGCGCGAAACAACGCAGGGTGCTGGAGAAGCTGCTCGAGTGCCGGATTCGACACGCTGGATGTCCCGCTGTGCTGGTGCCGGTCATCGCTTGACCGGGCGCGTGGAGTACACGCGGACGTTGCCGACCACCACGCCTTGGATGCGCACACGCTCGGCGGCATAGATCTGCAATGGGAAATCCGGGTTGGCAGGCCGTAATTCAACACGCCCGTTGGTGTGGGAACCGAGCCGCTTGAGGGTGGCCTCCTGGCCGTCGATGAGCGCGACCACGATCTCGCCGGTCTCGGCGCTATCGCGCCGGTCGACAACCACGAGATCACCGTCGAGAATCCCCGCATCCCGCATGGATTCGCCGGTGACCCGAATCAGGAACCGGCCGGGCCGGACCAAGAGCCCGTTCAGGTTCACGGCTTCCATTCCCTGGATGGCCTCAAGCGGCCGGCCGGCTGCGATTCGCCCGACAAGCGGCAGCGCCTCGGCTTGCAGCTGGGTTTTGGCAAGCCGCAAGGCCCGCCATCGCCCCTTGGCGGGCTTCAGATAACCCGCAGTGACCAGAGATTGGACGTAGCGATGCACTGTTCCCTTGGAATGGATGCCGAGAGCGGCGGCAATTTCATCGAGGCTTGGTGCGGCCCCATGCTGGGCGAGGTGCTGGGCGATGATTTGCAGGACTTGGGTTTCACGTTCGGTTAGCATCAAAGGTTCTCGTATCGTTCTCCTTTAGGATAGAGAACAATATGAGAACTTTCAAGCTTATCGCTGGCCGGTACTTTTAAACGTGCTTTGTCACGAGGTGTTCGCAGTGCGCCGAACCGAGCCCTTCGGTCCGGCCTGGGCCGGCGCCTCCCGCAGAGCCTGAGTGACATTCTCCGGCGCGGATCCGCGCGCATGCCGCACTGGGTTCTGAGCGTCTCCGAATTCTCGTCCCGCTATGCCGCATGGCAGTGAAGCCCTCGCAATTCTGGGAGGCCAGCGATTGTTCCGTTGATAATACCGGCGGCTGCACCTGCACGGCTATCGAACGCTGCAGTCCGGTTCCGCATCGTCCGGCGATACTCGGATGCCTCACAGCACACGCACCGGGTTGCGTGAGCGCGGCGCCTCGGTGTGCGTGTGCCCGAGGCCCGCTGACGCGACGCGCGTGCGTACATGCAGCCATGCCCCATCCAGCCATCTGATAAAATCGCTATTCCGGCAAACGTGCGCGGTACGCGTTTTTGCACGGTCAAGCGGGGACGCACACGGCTCTCCCCGATGCACATCCGAGTGAGGTCAGCGCAGCATGAATTCCGGGGAACTTGCGGAAATTGCCCAGCAAATGGTGGCCAATCACCGCGGTCTGTTGGCCGCCGACGAGAGCACGGGAACCATAGAAAAACGCCTGAAAGCGGTAGGCGTGGTTTCCACAGAAGAGACGCGCCGCAGCTACCGGGAACTTCTGTTTACCACGCACGGGATGGAGAAGTTCATCAGCGGCGTGATCCTTTACGATGAAACCATTCGTCAGAAAACCCGGAACGGCACGCCGTTCCCGGAGTATCTGGCGCATCTCGGAGTTATCCCGGGTATCAAGGTGGACAAGGGCGCGAAGCCCTTGGCCAACAGTGCCGGCGAAAAGATCACCGAAGGCCTGGATGGTCTGCGCGAGCGCTTCCAAGATTACTACCGGCTGGGCGCGCACTTTGCCAAGTGGCGTGCGGTGATCACTATTGGTGCCGGAATTCCCACCGATTACTGCGTGCACGCAAATGCCCAGGCGTTGGCGCGCTATGCGGCGCTCGCCCAAGAGACCGGGTTAACGCCGATCGTCGAGCCGGAGGTTCTCATGGACGGCGCACACACGATTGAGCGCTGCGCCGAAGTCACCGCAGGCGTGCTGAAAACGGTATTCGACGAACTCTATGTGCATCGCGTTGCGCTCGAAGGCATGATCCTCAAGCCCAACATGGTGATCAGTGGGATGCAGTGCCCGCAACAGGCGACGCCCGAGCAGGTTGCGCAAGAAACCCTGAGGGTTCTCAAGGCGCGCGTACCTGCGGCGGTACCGGGCATCATGTTTCTTTCCGGCGGCCAGGGACCGGAGCTCGCAAGCGAGAATTTGAACGCCATCAATGCGCTTGGGCCGGCGCCTTGGAAACTCAGCTTTTCCTATGGGCGGGCACTACAGGCGCAATCGCTTGAGGCGTGGCGTGGTCACGGCGACAAGATACAAGCGGGCCAGGAGACCTTTCTGTTGCGCGCACGTTGCAACAGTGCGGCCTGTGACGGAAAGTACACTTCACGAATGGAAAAGGCGGCTTGATATTGCGCTGCCAACGTAACGGAGCATCGTACGCGGGACCTTCGCAGGTTTGACTGGTGGGCATCACCGTTTTAGACTAGACCGTCCAGTCCAAAATACTCTGATTCCCGCGACGTCGACATGGCGGTGCACCGCACTGGATAAAGCATGGCCAGCGAAGAACCTGAGAACAGCAGCGAAATTGTCGAGATCGACGGCCTGCGTTATCGCGTGGGTGGAAAGCTGATCTTCGACCAAATGAACATCAACATCGCGCGCGGCAAGGTCACCGCCATCATGGGTCCTTCGGGCTGCGGCAAGACCACGTTGCTGCGCATCATGACCGGGCAGGTACTGGCCGACCGCGGTCGGGTGATCGTCGAGGGCCGCGAGCTGCGGCATTTGGGTGTCGACGAGCTCTACGAACTGCGCAAGCGCATGGGTTTTCTGTTCCAGAACGGGGCGTTGTTCACCGACAGCTCGGTCTACGAGAACGTGGCATTCCCGCTGCGTGAACATACGCGTTTGCCGGAGAGCCTGATCAATCACCTGGTATTGATGAAGTTGCAGGCCGTGGGGCTGCGTGGCGCTGCCTACATGATGCCGTCCGAGCTCTCGGGCGGCATGGCACGACGCGTGGCGTTGGCGCGCGCTATCGTCATGGACCCCAAAATCATCTTCTACGACGAGCCCTTTACCGGCTTGGATCCGATTTCCATGGGTGTGATCGTTCGCCTGATTCGCCGGCTGAACGACACGCTCAAGCTCACCTCGGTCATCGTGTCTCACGACGTAGAGGAGGTGAACGCGGTCTCCGATCAGAGCTATCTGATTTCCGGCGGCAAGGTGATCGCCTATGGCACGCCGAGTGAGCTGGAGCACAACAAGTCGGCATGGGTACGGCAGTTCATGCGGGGCTTGGCTGACGGCCCGGTACCGTTTCATTATCCGGCACCGGACTACGCCCAGCAGCTTTTCGGTGAGGAGCGCCCCTGATGCGCCTGCCGCGCGAGCTGTATTACATCGTCCTCGGCTTCCTGCAGGGTCTCGGCGCTTGTTGGCTGTTTCTGTTTCGCATCCTGCGCCACATCCCCGCCGCGGTGCCGCGTTGGCGCATCGTTTGGGAACAGATCTACTCAGTGGGCGCCATGTCGCTGGTGCTCATCATGGTTTCCGGATTCTTTGTCGGCATGGTTATGGGCCTGCAGGGCTACAACACGCTGTCAAAATTCGCGGCAAGTTCCGCGCTGGGTACGCTGGTCGCCTTGTCGCTATTGCGCGAGCTCGGGCCGGTGGTTACTGCGCTCCTGTTTGCCGGGCGTGCCGGAACCGCGCTCACTTCGGAAATTGGCCTGATGCGCGCCACCGAGCAGATCGCCGGCATGGAAATGATGGCGGTGGATCCAGTGCGGCGCGTGGTGATGCCGCGGTTTCTGGCCGGCGCAATTTCGGTGCCGCTCCTCACCATGATCTTCAGCGCGGTCGGCATTCTCGGCGGTTACATCGTCGGCGTGTCTTTCATGGGTGTGGACGCCGGCGCCTTCTGGTCGCAGATGCGGGTCAACGTGGATTTGTGGGATGACGTGGTCGGCGGGCTGGTGAAGAGCATCGTGTTCGGCATTGCCTGCAGCCTGCTCGCCGTGTACGAGGGCTATTATTCGCACCCTACCGCCGAAGGCGTGAGCCGCGCCACCACGCGCACGGTAGTCAACAGCGCACTTGTGGTCCTGGTTCTGGATTATTTGCTTACCGCATTCATGATTCACGGAGTATAAGCATGCGTCAGACGCGCTCCATCGAAATCAGCACGGGATTTTTCATCCTGCTGGGCTTCGTCGCGCTATTTTTTCTCGCGACCCAGACCACTAACATCAAGGCCTACGGCGATACCGGGGGCTATAACGTGAGCGCGCAGTTCACCAACGTCGGTGGGCTCAAGGTACGTGCGCCGGTAACCATGTCCGGGGTTTCGATTGGACGGGTGACTTCCATCCGTCTTGACCCGCGGACCTTCAATGCCGTGGTGAGCATGAACATCAGCACGCGTTTCAACCAGATTCCGGACGATTCGAGCGCCAGCATTCTTACCTCCGGCCTGTTGGGTGAGCAGTACATCGGCATTGGCCCGGGCGGCTCGGAGACGGTGCTCAAGAACGGCAGTAAAATACAGCAGACGCAATCGGCCATCATTTTGGAAAATCTGATCGGCCAGTTCCTTTTCAACAAGGCGTCCGCAGGAGGCAAACAATGAGGACCATGCGAATATCACTGGCGGGCCTGGTGTTGGCGCTGTGTCTGCCGCTACCCTTGCTGGCCGCGAATACTCCGGCCAGTGCGCCGCCCGACCAGGTAATCAAGCAGGCCGTTGAGCAAGTTTTTGCTGCAGTGAATCAGAATCGTGCCACACTCGCACAAAATCCGTCTGAACTGGACAACCTGGTCGGCAAGATACTTTTGCCGCATTTCGATTTCGACGTGGCTTCGCGCTTGGTCTTGGGACGCTACTGGCGCACCGCCACGCCGGCGCAGCGTAAAGCCTTCCAGGATGCGTTGTACAAGTTCCTGGTTAACAGTTATGCCAACGCGCTGCTGAAAGGCAACTTTTCCGCGCGCAACATCCAGGTGGATCCGTGGCGCGGCGAGCCGAGCGATACACGCGCCATGATTCGAACCAAGGTGTCGCGCCCGAACGCGTCACCGGTGCAGGTGGATTATGCGATGTTGCGCACCCAGGATGGCTGGAAGGCATTCGATGTGAGCATTGAGGGAGTTTCCTACGTGCTCAATTATCGCAATCAGTTCGGACCGGAAATTGAGCAGAAGGGTCTCAATGCACTCATTGAGCGCCTGAATGCCGAGGCGAGCAGGCCGCCGACGGCCCGTACGCACGTGCCTGCCGGTACCTGATGGCGGGCAAGGTCGCGATCGAGGACATCGGCGGCGGGCGGTTTCGCGTGAACGGCCCGCTGACCTTCGACACCGTCGCCGAGACGGCGGCCGCGAGCCAGAAGCTGTTTGCCGACTACCAGGCGCTGGAACTGGATCTCTCCGGGGTAACCACCAGTGATAGCGCGGGTCTCGCTCTGCTCATCGAGTGGGTGAGCCGGGCGCAGCATGGGCGCTGCAAGTTGAGCTACGCCGGAATTCCCGCCCAGCTGTTGGCGATTGCCCGCATCAGTGACGTCGACAAACTTCTGCCGCTCTCGTCCTGAGGGGCGGTATCCGGAGTTTGGTTTAGTGCGGTGGGCTGGGCCCGTCGTTTTTGTCCCGTTTGATCGTAGTGGTCAGGGGTACAGCACGGGTGCCGGAGGCCGGCGTGACGCTCGCGGACGCTGGTGCGGCGCTGCTGCCAGCGTCGGCAGGCAGGTCGTAGTCGGGGAATACCGGCGGCGGGTTGCCGTTGTATAGACGAAAGCGGCGGTGCTGGATCCAGGCATCGCGCATGAATGTGTAAGGATCGAAGGCGCTGTCGAGCGTACTGTCGAGGTCGAGCAGCCCGGCACGCGTGTCCACGCCGTTCAGCACCGTGCTGGCGTTGCGGTAGCGGGTTTGCATGTTGTTCTTGACGGGGTTGGCGTAATACGCGGGGTAGAGGGCCGCGCTATCGCGCACGTCGCTCGGTCCGAGTACCGGCAGCACCAGGTAGGGCCCGGCCGGCACGCCCCAGTGCGCGAGCACTTCGCCCAGATCGGCACTGTGGTCCGGCAGGCTCAGGTGCCGGGCCACGTCAAACCAGCCGACGAGTCCCACGGTGCTGTTGACGATGAAGCGCGTGGTGTCTTTGAGGCCCTGGCGGAGGTTGCCCTGCAGCATGTCACTTACGATCGTGACCGGCTCGCCAAGATTATTGAGGACGTTATGGATTCCGTCGCGCGCGGGTTTGGGCACGGCGCGCACATATTGATGGGCCACCGGACGCGCCACCGCCTTGTCGAGCTGCATGTTGAATTTGAAAGTCACGCGATTCATCTTTTCCCATGGGTCCTTGATCTGCGTGGTGTAGGCGGGCGGCGCCGAGGCACAGGCCGTGAGCAGCGTGGCAAGGATTGTCGTACACAGCAGAACAAGCGGCCATCTGCTTGGATAGCGATTGGCGCAGGACATGATTACTCCACAAGCGAGCGGTTAGCGTTCGGCTAGCCGCGACTGGGACCGGATTGTTGTAGCGATTGCCGGTTGGCGCGCGCCCAAGCCTGGAGACGGTCGAGCCGGGCCTGATAACGTTGCCGCTGCATGCCGTCGATCCCCGGCGTGGCCAGTGCGATGTGCAATTGATCCGCGGCCGCGGCCATGAGACCGGTGCGGTAATAATACTCGGCCGTGTAGTAGTGCGATTCGCCAATGTTGCCGGCCTTGCTGTAGGCTTTGGCGAGCAAACGCAGCACGTCCGGATCCTCGTTGGTTTGCATGGAAAGCGCGATCAGCACGCTGACGGCGTTCTGTGGTTGTCCGGCGTCGATCAAGTCGCGGGCATAGCTCAATGTCAACGGCGTGCTGTCGGGAAACAGCCGCATGGCTTGCGCGTAGGTGAGCTTGGCGTCCGCGATCTGGTTGCTGGCCATTTGTGCATCGGCCAAGCCGATGCGGAAAGCCACCACGTCGTCGTACTTGTCACAGAGCTGTTGCATCAGTTGAATGGCGGCCGTGCCGCGGTCAATGCGGCTGTAGGTCAGCGCGAGGCCATAACGCGCCGCATCCTGGTTCCAACCATGGGTGTCATCGATTTTGCTCTGAAAGAATTTCACCAGACCATCCAGGTCGTTGCTTTCGAGAACCCGCACCCGCGCTTTCATGATGGCGTAGTCGCGGCTGTTGGGCCGCGGCGGCACGTGCATACTGATGGCACGCGCCATCAGATAGGCCTCACGAGTGGCATCCTGCGGGTGGTCGAGCAGGAACTGCGGAATGTAGCCGTAACCGTTGAGTGCATCCTGGTGCTGCATCTTCTGGAAGAATTCGATCATGCCTTGCGGTTGGAACCCGGCCCGTGCGAGTGTCTGGATGCCGACGCGGTCGGCTTCCTCCTCCTGGGTGCGGGTAAATGCGATTTGATGCTGGATGTTGAAACCGGCGGCCGTCTGAATCGCGCCCATGGCGACATCTGGATTACCGGATATTGCGCCAATCAGCAGGCCCGCTAGCATGGTGGCAATATTGATCAGGCTGTGATCCTTCTGGTATTCCGCCGTGCGCGCGATGGTGCGCTGCGTGACGTGGCTGGTTTCGTGTGCCATGACACCCGCCAGTTCGTCTTCATTGTCGCTGTCGAGGAACAGGCCATAGTTCACACCGATGAAGCCACCCGGCAGGGTAACCGCATTAATCACCGGGCTGTTGATGACAAAGTACTGGAAGTGCAGCGTCGGGTCGCCGCTGTTCGATGACAACTGATGGCCTAGATCGTTGATGTAATTGGTGACCAGCGGGTCGTTGAGGATGGCACCGGCGGCGCGCAATTGATCCATGACCTGCACGCCAATTTGAAATTCCTGTGCAACTGAAAGTACGTTGGCACCGCCATAGCCAAGCTGCGGCAGGTCAAAGTCGCTGGGCGACTGGCTCAGGTAATCCGGTTGGTAGCCATAGGCAGGCAGCACCAGCGCATGTGACGGCGTGGTGTGCGCGGCAGGCGCGTCGGCTGCCACCGCATTGACGCCCAACAGCAGGCCAGCTACCAGAATGCTGATCAGCGGGAATTTGAGATATCTGCTTACCATGCGATGCGCCGAGTCCAGTGGCTTGGGCCCCGGTGCGTCCGGGGCACCGCTTGCATTATGGCACGGACGCTGGCGGCCGGTAGACCGCCCGGCGCGCACGCGTGCCTGTTACATTGTTTTACATTTGAGGCTGAAAGGCGGAAATGGAAGCCGTTCCTAAAACCATGGAAAAGTATTCCATGAACGTCAGCCGAACAGTGTTGCTAACGATTCGCGCACCGGGATCGCACCGGTAACACCCGGGTTGCACTCGATGCCAGGACCGATCTTCCCACGAATGGGGTAGACCGGCTGTGACCAGGGGGCGGGTGGACTGCGAAGTCCTCCCGACCGGGTGTGCGCTGCAAGCGCCGCTGTGAGCCTACGCCGTGTTCCCGACCAGAACGACCACACATGCTTCGACCGATTCCTCACGGGTAGGTCGAAGGTGACATGGCCGCCGTTGCGGGTTGGCGCTGTCGCCTTCCGCACAGTCGGGGACTCGGACAAGCCCAGTGCTCGACGGGCGATGGCGAAAGCCGCGCCCTGATGTACGGAGATGCCGTGGACCCGAGCGTGGTTCACGGTGCCGATGATAGAGGTGTAGGCAGGATTGACCTGAATGAACTCGACGCCCGCGCGGAAACAGGCCGAGCGTACGGCGGCAATGGTCTTGTGGTAAGCGAAGCTGGACAGCATGCGTGCGTAGTGCGGCGCGCTCTCTGCGAGGTCCGCTTTCTTCGTGCCGAACTCCAAGTCCTCCATGACAACGGGCTTGCCGGTCGCCGCCGCGTACTCGCTGATTGTCACTGCTGCATCGCCGATCCTCGCTTTGGCCTGCGCCGAGGTAGACAGTATGACTTCCATACGGTGAGGCGCTGACCTCCGCGGGGCCATTCTCGCGGATTGGCTTGCTGCCAGAGCCGCAAAAGCGATATTAAATGTCGCGCAACTCGGTTTCCCCGATCGGAGGTCAGCATGTCAAACGATAGCACTGTTTTTGTCGGTTTAGATGTCCATAAAGATTCGATTACGGCCGCCTGTGTCGGCACCGATGCCGATGCCCCGGTCATTGATCTTGGCAGCCTCGGTACCCAACAATACGCTATTGACCGGTTGTGTAAGAAACTCTCGGGCCGCGGTCGGTTACGATTTGTGTATGAAGCCGGACCGCTGTGGCTTCTGGCTACAGCGGTATTTGGCGAGCCGGGGTCTCGATTGCCAAGTGGCGGCGCCGTCATTGATTCCCAAGAAACCTGGCGATCGCATCAAGACCGATCGGCGGGATGCGCGTAATCTGGCGTTGGCTTTGCGGGCTGCCACGCTGAGCGGTGTGCACATCCCGACGCCCGAGCAGGAGCAGTTCCGGGATGTAGTTCGCGCTTGGCAGCAAGTCAAACGTGATGTCACCGGGGCCCGGCAACGGCTGAAATCCTTTTTGCTGCGGAACGACATACGCTACACAGGCAAAGCCAATGGGTCCGCCGCGCATCGGCGCTGGCTGGCCGAAATGATTCTCCCTTCTCCGGCCCAGCAAAGCGTGTTCCAGGAATTGGTGGATTCCATCCAGGAGCGCGAGCGTCGGCGGGAGCGTCTCGAACGCCAACTCGACGCGCTGGCACCGCAGTGGTCGGGCTATCGCCTGGCCCAGGCGCTGCAGGCGTTTCGGGGGATCCAGAAAACCGTGGCCTATACGGTGGTGGCCGAAGTCCATGATCTGTCCCGCTTCGCCCACCCCAAGTATTTTATGGCCTGGCTGGGGCTGGTGCCCGGCGAACACAGCTCCGGCCAGACGCGCCGGCAGGGTCCGATTACCCGCTGTGGTAATCGCTGGGCGCGCACTTTGCTCACCGAAGCCGCTTGGTCGTATCGCTATTCGCCCAAAGTGTCTCGGATCATCGAGACCCGCGCTCAGAACATCGATCCGGCGATCCGGGCGATCGCCTGGAAAGCGCAGATCCGATTGCATCACCAATATAAAAAGCTCACGGCCAAAGGCAAACACAAGAATGTCGCCGTGACCGCCGTGGCGCGGGA
>JBOIBB010000150.1:0-1541 GCA_050739335.1 Gammaproteobacteria bacterium | reverse complement strand
GGCTGCCCCGCCGCGATCGTGCCCGACAACCTGAAAAGCGGCGTGATCAAAGCGCATCGCTACGATCCGGATCTCAATCCCGCCTATCAGGACCTGGCCGAGCACTACGGCCTCGCCATCCTACCCGCCCGGGTGAGAAAGCCGCGGGACAAAGCCAAGGTGGAAGGCGGCGTGTTGATCGTGGAGCGTTGGATCCTCGCGCGCCTTCGCCACCAGACGTTCTTCTCGCTCGGCGAACTCAATGCCGAGATCGCCCGCTTACTCACCGCGCTCAACACCCGGCCGTTCAAAAAACTCGACGGTTGTCGGCAGTCGCGCTTCGAGGAGTTGGAACGCCCGGCGCTGCGCCCCTTGCCGAAGCACGCTTACGAGTTTGCCCACTGGAAACAGGCGCGGGTGCACCCGGATTATCACATCGAGGTGGAACACGCCTATTACTCGGTGCCGTTCGCCTTGATCCGCCAACGGGTGGACGTGCGCTTGACCGACGCCACCGTCGAGGTGTTCCACCGCGGCAAACTCGTCGCCGCCCACGCACGCGCGCACCATCGGGGCGAGTTCGTGACGCTTCCCGCGCATCGGCCCGCGGCACATCAAGCGGTGATCGAGCAGAGCTACGCGAAGCTGCTCGCACGCGCCCTCACCGTGGGCACGGCGACCGCCGAACTCATCCGCCTACAGGCGACGTTCAAACGCCATCGTGAACAGACCCTGCGCACGGCTCAGGGTATTCTGCGTCTGGCCAAAGACTTCAGCCCCGAGCAGCTCGAGGCCGCGTGCACACGCGCACTCGAGATAAAAGCCTACAGCTATCGCGCCGTGCGTGCGCTGATCCTGGCGAGGGCCGCACCCCCCGCGCCCGTGTCCCGGTTACCCCTGCACAGCAACGTGCGCGGTGCCGAGTACTTCCACTAAACCCAGTCAAGGAGAAACCATGCTCACCGAACCGCTGATCCAGCAACTGCACAGCCTGAAGCTCTTCGGCCTCGCCGCCGGCCTCGAACAACAGCTCGTCGCCCCCGACACCCAACGCCTGAGCTTCGAAGAACGCTTCGGGTTGTTGTTACAGCACGAAGCGGCGGCGCGCGCGAGCGCCCGGCTCACCCAGCGCCTACACTGGGCGCGGCTGCCCCAGCCCGCTTGCCTCGAAGATCTCGACACCCGCACCCCGCACGGACTCGACCCCGCTCTGCTTGCCCGGCTTGCCGACCTCAGCTGGATCCGCCAGCACTTGAACGTTTTGATTACCGGACCGTGCGGAGTCGGCAAGAGTTTTGTCGCATGCGCGCTCACCCTCGCCGACGCAATACTTGATCGCACCGTACACAATGCCTACCGACTTAACTTGACCGGAGAATCCATGCGCAAGCGAAAATCCATCCCCCAAACCGGCTCGCCAACATCCCAAGCCGCTTGACAGCTATCTAGTGTACTGCGCCTAAAATAAATGAACTTATCATATAGTTTGCCCTCCAAGGAGCAAGGAGAGCAAAACGATGCGTATTGCCGAAAAGATTGAACTGAATCCAGAAGACGAGCAC
>JBOIBB010000149.1:0-41535 GCA_050739335.1 Gammaproteobacteria bacterium | reverse complement strand
TTGGTGTTTCCGATGCGGCTGCACTTCTGGCTGGTGTCTACCGCGGAACAGGTGGGCCTGGCCTTTGTCGCTCCCACGCCCGCGATGGTGCAAGTGGCGGACGAGTACATCGCCGAGGAGCGCTCCGGTGTCGCGGGCCTGAAAGCGGACCTCATGCGGGCCCACGCTGTATTGCACAACTAAGAGCGGTCTAGCCGCAGAAGCGTCGGTGGTATACCTCACACTTGGAAAGGTGCGAGGGAACCTTTCTGATGCTCAAAAACTCGGGTCCGTAGCCCGGTTCGGTATGCGGCTGCGGGCGATATACAATTGACGCGTGCCCGCTCGCCTGTGCGCAGCGTGGGACCAACAAGCAGCAGGGCAATCCAATCGCGGAATATCATGAACCAGGACATCGAACGTTACCAATCTGGTTTCGGCAATGAGTTTTCCACCGAAGCGCTGCCCGGTGCGCTGCCGATCGGCCAGAACTCGCCTCAAAAGGTTCCCTACGGCCTGTACGCCGAGCAGTTTTCGGGCACCAGTTTCACGGCGCCGCGCGCCTTTAATCGCCGCACTTGGCTCTACCGCATTCGCCCGGGCGCCGTGCACAAACCCTTCAAGGCATTGGCCGACGGTCCATTCCACAATCGCTTCGACGAACTGCCGGCCACTCCCGAGCGCCTGCGCTGGAATCCTTTCGCGTTACCGGAAAAGCCCAGAGATTTCCTCGACGGCCTGTTCACGGTGGCCGGCAACGGCAGCCCTGCCACGCAAACCGGTTGTGGTATCCATATCTACACCGCCAACCGCTCCATGCAGGGGCGCTATTTCTATGACGCGGACGGCGAACTGATCATTGTTCCGCAACAAGGGCGCCTGCGGCTCGCCACCGAGCTCGGCGTGCTCGACATCGCGCCGCTCGAAATCGCCGTCATCCCGCGTGGCACGCGTTTGCGCGTCGAGCTGCTCGACTCAACCGCGCGCGGCTACGTGGGCGAGAATTTCGGCAGCCCGTTCCGCTTACCCGAACTCGGCCCCATCGGCTCGAACTCGCTCGCCAACGCCCGCGATTTTCTCTACCCGGTCGCCGCCTACGAGGACCTCGAAGGAAAATTCGAACTGCTTGCAAAGTTTCAGGGTCACTTGTGGTCGGCAGGACTGGATCATTCTCCGCTCGACGTGGTGGCCTGGCACGGCACGCACGCGCCCTACAAATACGACCTGACGCGCTTCAACACCATCGGCTCGATCAGCTACGACCATCCCGATCCCTGCATTTTCACCGTACTCACCTCGCCCAGTGATACGCTCGGTACCGCCAACGTCGACTTCGCGATTTTCCCACCGCGCTGGCTCGTGGCCGAGCACACCTTTCGACCGCCCTGGTTCCATCGCAACATCGCTTCGGAGTTCATGGGACTGATCACCGGCGTATACGACGCCAAGGAAGGCGGCAAGGGCGGCGGTTTCGTGCCGGGTGGCGCAAGCCTGCACAACTGCATGAGCGGCCACGGTCCCGACGCGACCAGCTACGAAAAGGCCGTAGCCTCCGACACCACCCAGCCCCTGCACGTCCAGGACACCATGGCCTTCATGTTCGAAACGCGCTTCGTCATCCATCCCACGAAACAGGCCATGGAAGCCAAGGAACTGCAACACGACTACTGGCAGTGCTGGCAGAACATCAAGAAGCACTTTGATCCGAAGAAGAAATAGTGCTGCGTGCTGAGTGCTGCGCCAGAAGACGTGTCTTTTACGCAGCACACAGTACTCAGCACGCAGCGCCCGGCATAGTAAAAGACGACTTAGGCTCGAAAATTATCCCGGAGTCCGAACAGAATGAAACTTGCGTCTTTGAAGAGTGGCCGCGACGGCACGCTGATCGTTTTGGACCCGAGGTCGGAACGTGCGGTCAAGCCAACGACCGTCGCTGCGAGCCTTTGGCAAGCACTGGAAAACTGGAACGACCTCGAAGCGAAACTCCGCGGGCTGTCCACAACCCTTGAAAGCGGCAAGGCGCTCAACAGTTTCAAACTGGACAGCGGCGATTTGGCCGCGGTATTGCCGCGCGCGCCGCAATTCGTGGATGGCAGCGCCTATCTCGCCCACGTGGAACGGGTGCGCAAGGCCCGCGGCGCCACGATGCCGCCAAGTTTTCTTACCGACCCGCTCATGTATCAGGCAGTGAGCGATGGCTTCCTCGCGCCCACCGAGCCGATTCGCGTCGCCAGCGAAGATTACGGCATAGATTTCGAATCCGAAGTGGGCGTGGTCGTGGACGCTGTACCCATGGGCGTGACGCCCGCCAAGGCTGCGGGTCACATCAAGTTGATATTGCTCATCAACGACGTCTCGCTGCGCAACCTGATTCCCGCGGAACTCGGCAAGGGCTTCGGTTTCCTGCAGGGCAAACCGCGCTCGGCACTCTCCCCCATCGCCGTAACGCCTGACGAGTTGGGCGCGGCCTGGAAAGACGGCAAAGTACATCTGCCGCTGATGACCCATCTGAATGGCAAGCTCATCGGCCAACCCAATGCCGGTATGGACATGCAGTTCAATTTCCCGCAGTTGATCGCGCACGCTGCCAAAACCCGGCCGCTTGCGGCGGGCAGCATCATCGGCTCGGGGACCATCGCCAACCAGGATGAATCCAAAGGTTCGTCGTGTCTCGCCGAACGGCGGGTACTCGAAATCATCCAGGAAGGCAAGGCCCGCACGCCCTTCATGAAATTCGGCGACCGCGTGCGTATCGAGATGTTCGACCTGCAGGGAGTCTCGATCTTCGGCGCGATTGACCAATTGGTCGAGGAATACAAAATGTAGGTCGGGGTGAGGTCTGACGAACCCCGACATCCTCAATTGTTGGGCATCGCTACGCTCAGCCCAACCTACACGAGAACAATATGGAGCTTTACACTTACTTCCGTTCTTCCGCTGCCTACCGCGTGCGCATCGCGCTCAACTTGAAAGGCCTCCAGGCGGATTACCGTTACGTGCATCTGGTAAAAGACGGCGGCCAGCAGCATCGCCCGGAATACTTGGCCGTCAATCCGCAGGGATTGGTGCCGACGCTGGTGGACGACGGCCACGTGCTCACGCAGTCGCTCGCGATCATTGAATATCTGGATGAAACGCATCCCGAACCACTGTTCTTGCCAAAAGACGCACTCGGCCGTGCGCGCGTACGCGCACTCGCGCAAGTCATCGCCTGCGAGATCCACCCCATCAACAACCAGCGGATTCTGAAATATCTGGAAAATGATCTCGACGTTGGCCAGGAGGCGCGCGACCGTTGGTATCGTAACTGGGTGGCCGTGGGTTTCACCGCGTTGGAGAAACTTCTGCGAAATCCTGCGACCGGGAAATTCTGCCACGGCGATGAGCCCACGCTCGCCGACATCTGCCTCGTTCCACAGGTCTTCAACGCCAAACGGTTTGCTGTGGACCTTGCTCCCTACCCCACGCTCACGCGCATCAACGCTCAATGCCTGAAATTGCCGGCGTTCACTGCTGCGGCGCCGGAGACGCAAGGCGACGTGGACGTGCCTGCCTGAACGGTCAAGAATGCGCCCGTACGAGCATTCGGATGACAACAACCGCGTGAACCGCGGAAGTTGATCCCGCGTTCAGACATCCAACACCAGCCAGTGTCCATCTGGGTCGCGCAACACACCGACATGTGGATCCGCGGCAGGACGACGTGTACCGGACGGCCAGACGGCATCCTTATCAACCGTATCGAACGTCACGCGAAGATCGGAGACGGAAAATATCAGGCGATCCGCAATCAGCACCAACGCTGCGACCCGGTCGTGCCACCCGATCACGATCAGGAACGGCGCCACGCCTTCGACGATAATCGCGGCGACGAGCAGCGGAGGTCCGCTCCACTTCGGCAGAAACGTGTCGTCAGCCTGGGCGATCGCGTCTTTCCAGAACACGATCTTGTCGAGCGCGCTGAAGGGGAACAACACCACCAGGCAGACGCGGATCACGATCCGGATGAGATAAAGATTCAGCCACATGGCGGTACTCCTTCTACCAGCGTCGTTCCGGAGCCGCAGATAGCCTCATGACGATAGGCATCCGGGTTGACGACTAAATTCATCCAAGCGCTGGTTGATGGCCATCTCTGGCCAACATGTTCTGCATGCTGACGTTCAACCGCTCGGCGATCCGGTCGGCCACGCGCAGCGCATTGGCGATGATGGTAAGGGTGGGGTTCACCGCACCAATCGAGGGGAAGAAGCTCGCATCGGTGACATACAGGTTGTCGAGTTCGTGGGCCTTGCAGTCGAGATCCAGCACCGAGGTTTGCGGATCGGTGCCGAAGCGCGCGGTGCCGGCCTGGTGGGCCGTGCCTCCGAGCGGGACATCCTTGCCGAAGTAGAGCTTGTGTTCCAGCAGGTGCGGATAGGCGCCGTTGCGGCTCATCAGGTGTTCCAGTTTTTTCGTCAGGCGATGGTGTGCTTCCATGTTGTTCTCCGTGAGGTCCAGCACCACCCGATCGCCCTCGTAGAAAATGCGGTTTTCCGGGCGCGGCAAATCTTCGCTGGACAGCCAGAAGTCCATCGAGTGTGTCGCCATTTCCTCGAATGGCATGTCCGGCAGCCATTCCAGCCGTTCCGGCAGCGCTTCGCCGCGGATCTGGTCGGCGTGCGTGGTCGCGCACATCTGCATCAAGCCCAGCGGATACTCCCAGTCGTCCGCGCCGAAATAGAAATCGCTCAACGCAAGCGTCTTCTGGAAAATCGTCTCGTTGGGCTCGCGCAGCACCGCCATCAGGATTGATTGGTTGTGGCGCATGTAGTTGCGGCCGATCTGGCAGGAGCCGTTCGCCAATCCATGCGGGTGCCGCTCGTTGGCCGAGCGCAGCAACAGCAGCGCCGAACTCAACGCGCCGCAAGCGACCACCACGATATCCGCTGAATAAGTTTCGCGCGCGCCGCCGCGTTCAACCTGCACCGCGTTGACGGTATGGCCGGAGGCGTCGGTATCGAGCTTCGACACATAAGCGTTGGTGAGCAGCGTGACATTGTTGTGGACCGCCAACATCGGATCAATGCACATCACCTGCGCATCGGCCTTGCCGTTGAACGGACTCGGAAACCCATCGAAGTAGGGATTACGGAAGCAGCGGCTCGTGGGCGTGGTCTTGCCGTCTTTTTCATCCAGCAGAACGCCCATTGGCAGATGGAACGGATGCAACCCATCTTTGGCGAAGCTGTCGCTCAGCGCCTGGATGCGCGGTTCGTGCGCGACCGCCGGATACGGAAACGGGCCGCTGCGATGGGGTTCGGTTGAGTCCTCGCCGGCCACGCCGTGCACGTGAAAAAGTTTTTCAGCCTGCGCGTAGTACGGCTCGAAGGCGTCGTACTTCAGCGGCCACGCGGGCGAAATGCCGTCGGCGTGGCGAATCTCGTCGAAATCGCGCTCGCGCAGCCGAAACAGCGCGGCGCCATACACCTTCGAGTTGCCGCCGACGTAGTAATGAAGCCCCGGATGGAAGGTCTCGCCGCTCGCGCCGTACCAGGTATCGTGGGCCTGGTAGATGCCTTCCACGAAGACCTTGTGCGCGTTCCAGTTATCCATGGTCCGCGGCAGGTAGTCGCCGCGCTCCAGGATCAGGATTTTCTTGCCGGATGGCGCCAACCGCTGGGCCAGCGATGCGCCTCCGGGGCCGGAGCCGATCACGATCAGATCGTAATGTCCATCCGTCACGCGCGGCTCCGCGGCGCCCTCAGCCGCCGGTCGCGAAACCGGGAAACAGCGTCATGCCGCCGTCCACGTACAAAGTCGCGCCGGTGACGTAATCCGCCGCATCGGAAGCGAGCCATGCTGCCGCACGCGCGATGTCATCCGGTTCACCAATGCGCTTGTAGGGCACCAGCGTCATGAGATTGCTGTAGGCCTCGGGCGTCTTCCAGGCGGCGGTGTTGATCGGCGTGCGGATCGCGCCCGGAGCGATGCCGTTGACGCGAATGCGGTGCGGCGCAAGCTCCTGCGCCATGCTCTGCATCAACTGCATGATACCGCCCTTGGAAGCGGCATAATTCACATGTCCGGCCCAGGGAATTTCCTGGTGCACCGAACTCATGCAGATAATTTTGCCGACAGCAACCGACACGGACTCCACCAAGCCGCGACGCTTGAATTCGCGCGCCGCGGCGCGATTGCACAAAAACTGTCCGGTCAGATTCACGCTGATGACCTTGTTCCACTGCACAAGCGTCATCTGATCGAAAGGTGCGTCACGCTGCAACCCCGCGTTGGTGACTGAGATGTGCAGCGTGCCGAAGTGATCTATCACTTTCGCATACATCTGCTCCACCTGGTCTTCGTTGCTCACATCGGCCTGCACCGTAATCGCGCGCCGGCCAAACCCTTCGATGGCATGTGCGACTTCATCCGCCGCTTCCGGGTTGACGACATAGTTTATGGCGACATCCGCACCCGCCTGCGCGAGTCCGAGCGCCACCGCGCGGCCGATGCCGGAATTGGCGCCCGTCACCAGCGCCGGCTGCCCCTCGAGCACCACGGCATAAGAAGTGTGCGGCAACCGCGACGCGTCAGGCGCAGCAGCCGCCGGAGAAGCCTGGGATACGGGATCACTCAAATTCAATCTCCAGATCAGTCCGGACCACTCAGCCGGGATGTTTTAAGCTGTTTACATACTTACTATAACGCTTTATCGAATGCAGACTAATTCCGGCGCCGCGGACACCTATCCCGTTTCGCCTCAATACTGATTGAACCGCTGGCGATGCATCCGCTCACCCGGAGTCTGAAACGATCGGCGCCGGCGCCGGATTGAAAGTGAATTCGGTCAGTGATAGTCGAGTGAAAGCGCCGGGAATCGCCGCTCCGCTGTTCACTCGCGGGGTGCAACTCCTGTTGAACTCCAAGCCGAGCCGCAGGTTGGACCTTCTGAAATCAAAATGCGATTCTGCGCACCACCCGGATCATCGACCAGCGGCACCTGTAGTCAAGCGAGCGCAGGGCGTGATCGGTTCCAACAAGCAGAGCAAGCCGGAGTTTGCAGTTCAGCTTCCTTCCACCAGTCTGCGCACCTCGGCGACATCGCCGCGGTAAAACTCGAAGGTTTTGCGCAACGCCTCACGCATATCGTATTTTGGCTCCCAGCCCAGTTCCTTGCGGGTGTGATCCACGTTGGGCAGGCGGTTTTCCACGTCTTGGTAACCCTTGCCGTAATAATCATCCGCCTTGACGTTGAGCAGTTTTACTTTCCTAGCACTGTCACGATATTCAGGCAGTTGCAGCGCGATTTCCAGCATCATGTCGGCGAGCTCCTTGACGGAATAACTGTTGTCCGGGTTACCGATGTTGTAAATGCGCCCGGCGGCCACACCGTTCTTGTTTTCAATGATGCGCATCAGCGCATCCACGCCGTCATCTATATAGGTGTAGGCGCGCTTGCGCGCGCCGCCGTCTACGAGCTTGATGTTTTCGCCGCGCACGATCTGGCCGAGGAACTGCGTGACCACGCGTGAGCTGCCTTCCTTCGGGGTGTAGATGGAATCCAGGCCCGGCCCGATCCAGTTGAAGGGCCGAAAGAGCGTGAAATCCAGGCCCTGCTTGCTGCCGTAAGCCCAGATTACGCGGTCCATGAGTTGCTTCGAGCAGGAATAAATCCAGCGTTGCATGGGAATCGGTCCGAGGATCAGCTCCGAGCTGTAGGGGTCGAAGCCCGGATCGCGGCACATACCGTAGACCTCGGAGGTCGAGGGGAACAGCACGCGCTTTTTGTATTTCACGCAGTGCCGCACGATCGGCAGGTTGGCCTCGAAATCCAGTTCGAACACGCGCAGCGGATCCTGCACATACACTCTGGGTGTCGCGACGGCCACCAGCGGCAGCACCACGTCGCACTTGCGCACGTGGTACTCGATCCATTCCTTGTTGATGGTGATATCGCCCTCGTAGAAATGGAAACGTTGGTGGTCGAGCAAGTCGTGCACCTTGGTGGTGAACATGTCCATGCCGAACACTTCCCAGTCGGTGGTCGCAAGGATGCGGCGGCTGAGACTGCTGCCGATGAAACCGCTCACGCCGAGGATCAGGACTTTTTTCACGCTTGCTCTCCCAAAGGCAAAGGTTGATCGCCGTAGCGCTCCACGAGCCGCTCGGCGTCGAGTGCCACGCCGCCGAGTTCCAGCACTACTACTTGCAGGCGGCGGCCGTCACCGCAATCGGCGTAGCAGCGGCCCGCTTCCACGTACAGAACTGGCGGCGGATGACGTGCTGGTTCGGCGGCATAGTGGCTGCGCAGGATCCGCAGCCGCCTGCCGCCCGCGCTGCTGAAGGCGCCCGGATAGGGCGGCGCCACGGCACGGATCAGATTATGGACTGCGACCGCCGGTTGACTCCAATCAATGCGGCCATCTTCCGGCGTGCGGCGCCCGAAATAACTGCCGGCCTTGAGATCCAGCGGCACGCGCGCAGCGCTGCCCGCGATCAATGCTGGCAGGCTGCGGTCGAGCACTATTTCCGCCGCCATGGTCACTTTGTTGAATACTTCGAGCGCGATGTCATCCGGCAGGATCGGCACCGCCTGCTGGTCCACGAGGTCGCCGGCGTCGGGTTTCGCTGCCATGTAATGCAGGCTGGCTCCGGTGTGCCGCTCGCCGTGAATGATGGCCCAGTTCACCGGCACACGGCCGCGGTATTTGGGGAGTAGCGAACCGTGCATGTTGAGTGCACCATGGCGTGGCAGGCTCAGCAACGGCGCGCGCAGCATAAAACGAAAGTAAAATGAAAACAGGAAATCCGGTTGCAGCGCGGCGATACGCGCCACGAAATCGGGAGCGTTGGGATCTTCGGGCACCACCACCGGCACCTGGTTGAGCTCGGCCAAACGGCGCACGCTTCCAAACCAGATGTTCTCGCGCGGATCATCGTCGTGGGTCACCACCAGTGGAATCTTGATGCCGTGCGCGAGCAGCACCGCGAGACAGCGCACCCCGACGTTGTGATAGCCGAACACCACCGCGCTAGTCATCGTCGGTTTTCTTTTCGAGGATGGCGCGAATTAGGAACCGCGGCCGGCGCTGCACCTGCTGATAAATACGTCCCACGTATTCGCCGAGCAGGCCGATGCCGAAGAGTGTAATGCCGATCAGAAAGAACGCGACGGCGAACAACGTGAACACGCCCTGCACCTGCGGACCTTGCACGATGCGATCCACGATCATGTAAACCACAAGGATGCCGGCCAGCAGGGTAATGGTGAAACCGACCACCGAAAACAACTGCAGCGGCACCAGCGAAAATCCGGTCACCAAGTCGAAATTCAGGCGGACCAACCGGTACAGCGAATACTTGGAACGACCGGCCAGGCGTTCCTGATGCTCGACTTCGATTTCCACTGGACGCATCGCGTAGAGATAGGCGAGCGCGGGAATGAAGGTATTGATCTCGCTGGTATTGTTGATGGCGTCCACCACCTCGCGGCCGTAGGCGCGCAGCATGCAGCCCTGATCGGTCATGCGCACCTTGGTGATGCGCTCGCGCACCCGGTTCATGAGCCCTGAGGCGAGCTTTCGCCAAGCCGCGTCCTGGCGTTTGCGCCGGATGGTGCCGACATAGTCGTAGCCCTCATCCATCTTGGCGAGCAGGTGGACGATTTCTTCCGGGGGGTTTTGCAAATCCGCATCGAGGGTAATCACCCGCGCCCCGCGCGCGGCGCTGAAGCCCGCGAGGATCGCCGCGTGCTGGCCAAAATTGCTTTGCAACAGCACCACACGCGTTACGTCGCCACGTTTGGTGAATTGTTCGCGCAGCAGCGCCGCGGACCGGTCCTGACTGCCATCGTCGACGAACACACATTCGTAGCCGCAGCCCAGGGCATCGAGCGCGGGATACAGGCGCGCAAAAAGTTCCGGTAAGGACTCCTCCTCGTTGTAGACCGGGATCACTACGGAAACTTTCGGCGTCTTGACCTCGACTTGCGGCATGCCGGTACCTCAGGAGAGTTCGAGGCAGGCCGCGAGCGCATCGCATACGCGGTCCACGTCGCTGAGCGCCATCGCGGGAAACAGCGGCAAGGTCACGGTCTCGCGACCGATACGCTCGGCGTTGGGGAACTGGCCCGCGTGGTAGCCCATGTTCTTATATAAAGTGAATTGGTTGAGCGCCTGATAGTGAATCCCCAAACCGATGCCGCGTGCCTGCATACGCGCGCGCAATGTAGTGCGGTCCGGGCAGGCGCGATTGTAACGCGGCAGGAGCGTGAACATGTGCCAACTGTGGCCCGCGTCCCCGCGCGCCGGCACCACCCCGAGCCGCTCGTCGCCAAGCCGTTCGAAATACCGGTAGGCCAGAGCACGCCGCTGCGCGTTGAATTCATCGAGGTGCCGGAGCTGCCCGAGGCCCACCGCCGCCGCGACGTCGGTCATGTTGTGCTTGCTCGCGGGCCGGGTCACATCCAGGGTGCCGTCCGCGTGCTTGGTGATGCCGTGGAAGCGCAGGATTTCGAGTTGCCGGATTTCTTCCGGATCGGCCAGCGATACCGCACCGCCTTCGATGCTGGTGAGGTTCTTGTTGGCGTGGAAGCTGAACACCACGAGATCGCCGAACGCCCCCAGCTTACGGCCTTTATACGATGTACCGATGGCCTGCGCAGCGTCTTCGACCACGCGCAGCGCATGCTTGCGCGCGAGCGCATACACGCCGTCGAGATCCACGGCCAGACCGTTCAAATGTACCGGCATAATGGCGCGGGTCTTCGGCGTAACGGCCGCGGCCGCCTGCTCGAGCAGCAGGCTGCGGGACTTCAAGTCCACGTCCACGAGCACCGGCCGGGCACCGAGGCGCAGCACCACATTGGCGCTGGCCGCAAACGTCATGTCCGGCACGATCACTTCATCGCCGGGCTTCACGCCCGCAATCACCAGCGCCTCCTCGAGCGCGCCGGTAGCGTGCAGGAAGGCGCGCAGCGTGCGCCCGCCGCCGAGATATTCCGCCAAGCGTGTTTCGAATTCCGCCACCTTCGGTCCGGTCGTGATCCAGCCCGAGCGCAGCACTTCGGCGACGCTCGCAATGGTCTCTTCGTCAATCGTCGGACGCGTGAAGGGCAAGTAATCGTCCATGACCCGCTTAACCTCGCGCAACCAGGTACACGCCCACGATGATGACGGCAATGCCGGCGATCCGCGTGGCACCCAAGGTTTCACCAAAGATAAACCACGCGGCCACGGCCGTCACGACATAGCCCAGAGACAACATCGGATAGGCGATGCTCACGTTCACGCGCGAGAGCGCCAAAATCCATACCACCACGCTCACCACGTAGCAGGCGAGACCCCCGAGGATATGCGGTTCGAGTGCGAGCTTGAACCCGGCACTCACAATGGTATGCACTTGCAGCTTGATGATGCCCACATGCGCGACACCGGCCTTGAGGAGCAGTTGCGCGGCGGCGTTCAGCAACACCCCGATGAGTACCAAGAAAAAACTCACCAGGGTCATGGCTTCTTCACCGCCACGAGCCGCGGATTCGTGCCGATCACTTGCATGGGCAGGCCCGCCTGTTGGAGTTGCGCGTAGGTCGCCTTGGGCATTACCGCGAGCGCCGCGGCGTCGGCATGCCAGCGGGTCTCGAAAGCAGCCAGGGTCGGCACCCACTGTTGCGGCGCATGCTGAATGCCGAAATTAAGTTCTCCCTGATAGGCCACGAGCGTCAGCGTGCGCTTGAGATAAAACGGCAAGGACTGCTGGTAGTCATCGACACTGTAAAACGGAATGCCCGGGCGATTGTAGGGTTCAATCTGGCGCGCCAGCGAGCGGCCTGAATACACCGGCGCCAAGGTTTGGGCACCGGTCGTGAGCACCTGAGTGGCGAGAAATATCGCGAGGCCAAGGCAGGCGATGGCCGGCGCCACACGCCGGAAGTAAGCCAAGAAAAAGCCCGCCAGCGCGAGCGCGAGCAGCAGGGCACAGCCGCCGATCAGCCACGGCAATAATGCGCTGTACAGAGCCAGCGGCACGTCGCTGCCGCGTTGTTGTAACTCCGGCGCGAGCCACAGGATCGCAACCGCGAGCAGCACGCAGAGGATCGCACTCACCAGGGTGTCGGCGCGCCGCAGGCGCGCGAGCTCAAAACCGACGAGCAGCGCGAGCGCCGGGAAAATCGGCAGGATATAGCTCGCGAGCTTGGAGTCGGAGAACGAAAAGAACACGAACACGATCACGCACCACAGCCACAGAAAAGCGCGGTGGTTGAAGCTCGCAAGCCGGGGCGGCATGTCCCGGCGCCTGAACAGGCTCACGAGCGCGCGCAGAAACTGCGGCCACCACGGCAGGAGCCCGAGCAGCAGGATCGGGATGAAATACCACCAGGCGCCCGGGCGATGTGCCTCGGGCGTCAGAAACCGCGTGAAGTGTTCGAAGATGAAGAAATGATAGGCGAAACTCGGATGGCGCAGCGACACCACGATAAACCACGGGGCCGCAACCACGAGGAATAGCGCGATACCGCCGTACAAGTGCAGTTGCCGCCAGCGCTTCCAATCCCGCGTCACGAGCGTGTAGACGACGAAGGTCAGGCCTGGCAAGACCACGGCCTCAAGCCCCTTGCTGAGCAGTGCGAGTGCGGCCGCAACCCATGCCACGTACATCCAGCCGCGGCGCCTGCGGATTATCGAGCGCGCAGTTTCCGAAGCTGTACCTCCCGAAGCACTGGTACTTTCCTGTAGATCGTCGGCAGCGCGCATCGCGAACAGAAAGGCGAACACCGCGAGCGACATGAACACCGACACGCCCATGTCGAGCGTGTTGAAGTGGCCGAGGATCATGTAATACACGCTTGCGCCAAGCATGAGCGCCGCGCACCAGGCGGTACGCCGGTCGAAGAGCCGAGCGCCGGCCCAAGCGGCCAGCAGCACGCCGAAGAAACCCGTGAGTGCGGTCCACAGGCGCGAGGTCCAGTTGTACTCGCCGAAGAGCTTGTAGGCGACCGCCGTGGTCCAGTACTGCAGCGCGGGCTTCTCGAAATACAGCAAGCCATCGAGGCGCGGCGTCACCCAGTCGCTGGTCGCCACCATCTCACGCGGGATTTCGGCGTAGCGGCCTTCGTCGGTCTGAAACAGGTCGCGGTACTGGAGGTTGGCGAACCACAGCACGGCAAAGCCCAGTGCCGCGACAATGACCAGGATACGCGTGGTGCTCGACATGCGGTTCGGTCGGCGGAAACTTCTACAAATGGGGCGGTGCAGTATATACGGAAACCACTACGGGCACGGCGCGCAGGACTGCTCCGACACTAGCTCCGCAGTGGCGTGAGTACGCCGGTCTCGCGGTAACGGCAATAGTCGGAAAGGATCAACGCGTGGTCGAAGGCGAGCCTCGGCGGCTGCGTCGGGTCGGCCTGCATGGTCTCGCCGGCATCGTCACCGGCACGCGGGATGCCGTGGGCCCGTGCGACATAGACCGCGCTCACCGTGTGACCACGGCTGTCGCGCTTGGGATCGGAGTAGCAGCCGAGCAGCCCTTGTAGTTCAACATCGAGACCGGTTTCTTCTTTGGCCTCGCGCACCGCGGCATGCTCCAGCGTTTCACCCACATCCACAAAACCGCCGGGCAGTGCCCAGCCGTGCGGTGGATTGCGCCGTTCAATGAGCACGATCGGCCGCTCAGGCCGATCGATGAGCTCGATGATGATGTCCACGGCAATTGATGGCGTAACCGGACGCGGCATATAAGAGTGCAAGCTACGCTCAGGGTTTCAGCGCAATGACTTTACCATCACGGCTGACATAGATTGGAGTGCTATATTGCCTGGCGATTTCACGCGCACGGCGCGCCGCGCGCCTGAGTGCCTTGTCCACGGATTTGGACAGTGGGGACAGCGCTTGCCGTTTGCTCTTTCCCTTCATGGCCCTTGTTCCAGCAAGTAATGATCGCGACCTGAATTATCGTAAATTGACCAAGCATCCGCTAGTGGCTGGTACTGCCGCAGAAAATTTTGCCAACTGCGCTCGAACCGCTGCAACACATCTCGCGCGCGAAGTGCAACGCGCGGTCCCGGATTTCGTTGGGCGAGAGCAGCGTGGTTGTAGGCATATCAAAGGAGTGCGTTCATCGCGATTCAATCCGGCCAACCCAGTAATCGGGTTTTCGGTGCTGGTGAGCCAGCGCGATGATGTAGAGATGATCGGATTCGACGGAATAGAGGATTTTGTACGGAAAGCGCCCCAACAGCATACGGCGGATATCGCCGCGCTCGACCGGGAAAGCCAGGGGCCACTGCCGCAGGCGCTGCAACGCGGCACGAACTTCTTCAGCAAACGTCTCACCCCAACCGGGTACCTGTTGATCGTAGTAACGCCGTGCAGTCTGGAATTCCAGCCGTGCTTGTGGCGAAAACAGCAGACGCGCTACAGTTTTCCGACCACATCCTCCGCCGGTACGCCACGTACCTTCCCGGCTCGGTAGACCGCGAGCCGGCGCTCAGCTTCTTCCAGCCACACGGCATCCACCTTCGGATCAGGTTGATCCAGACTGCGCAGAATTTCCTCCGCAAGCTCATAGCGCTTGTCTGGTTCAAGCTGTAAAGCTCGCCTGGCGAGATCATGTGCGGTCATGCCTGTATTCCTTCACTGACAATATCCGAATAACAGTCGGTCAAAGCATACCACCTGCCGCACGACTCAAACGGTAGAGCCGCACTTCAGATCCCGTGCTTGAAGCGGTGAATCAGGCGGCGCGATTTCTTGTCGGGGCGCTTTACCGGTGCGGGGCTCGCGAGCACCGCAAGTTTGCGCAGCTCGGCGTGGCGCGCCCGCAGAGTGAGGCTCGCCGAAGTTTCTGCATACAACGCCCGCGCGGCCCTGGCCGGGCCGCGCTTATCGGCGAACGCCAGCACCACAATCTCATAACGGTCTGGCGTACGTGTAATCGCCAGCCGGTCGCCGATGCGCAGCGCGTGCGCAGGCTTGGCGCGCACGCCGCCCACATGTACTTTGCCGCCCGCGACCGCCGCGCTTGCGAGCGCACGGGTTTTGAAAAAGCGTGCACACCACAACCACTTGTCGAGCCGCAGGCGCGCAGGCGCTGCACGCACGTCATCCTGCTTTCGCGGCATCGGTATTTGTGTTTGGTCTCTACCCAAGCGCGCGCACCACATCGAATGGATACTTATCCGGACTGGTATAATTGCACAGCTTCGATTTGAGGAGCTGCCGTGAACGATACTTTCCTCGCGCAGTTGCGCCAGCAAATCTCCAGCCTGCACACCGAGGGCCTCTACAAGGCCGAGCGCGTTATCAGCTCGCCACAACAGGCGGCCATCAAGGTTGTGGGCGGCGAAGAAGTGTTGAACTTCTGCGCCAACAATTACCTGGGCCTCGCCGACAACGCCGAACTCGTCCGAACCGCGCAAGCCGCGCTGCCCAAATACGGCTTCGGGATGTCCTCGGTGCGCTTCATCTGCGGCACGCAGACTGTACACAAGGAACTCGAAGCCCGGCTATCGAAGTTCCTGGGCACCGAAGACACCATACTCTATTCGTCGTGTTTCGACGCCAACGGCGGCCTGTTTGAACCCCTCCTCGACGAGCACGATGCGCTCATCAGCGACGCGCTCAATCACGCCTCGATCATTGACGGCGTGCGTCTGTGCAAAGCCCGGCGCCTGCGCTACAACAACAACGACATGAGCGATCTCGAGGCCCGGCTGAAAGAAGCACACGATTACCGTTACAAGTTGATCGCGACCGACGGCGTGTTCTCGATGGACGGCATCATCGCCAATCTCAAAGGCATTTGTGACCTGGCCGAGCGCTACGGAGCCTTGGTGATGGTGGACGACTCCCACGCCGTAGGCTTCATGGGCGAGCACGGCCGCGGCAGTCACGAATTTCGCGGCGTCATGGGCCGCGTAGATATCCTGACCGGCACGCTCGGCAAGGCACTCGGCGGCGCCTCGGGCGGCTACACCTCAGGACGCAAGGAAATCGTCGAATGGCTGCGGCAACGCTCGCGGCCGTATCTGTTTTCAAACACCTTGGCGCCGGTGATTGCCGCGACCACGCTCAAAGTGCTGGATCTCCTGGAGCATGGCGACGCGCTACGCAAAAAGCTGCGTGACAACAGTACCTATTTCCGCGCCGGCATGCAGAAGCGCGGCTTCACGCTTGGGGGTGCTGACCACCCGATTATCCCGGTGATGCTCGGCGACGCCAAGCTCGCCAAGACCATGGCAGATGAACTCCTCAAGGAGGGCATTTACGTGATCGGGTTTTCGTTCCCGGTGGTGCCGCAGGGCAAAGCACGCATCCGCGTGCAGATGTCCGCCGCGCACGAACAGGCGCATCTCGACAAAGCCATCGCGGCGTTCGGGAAGGTCGGCAGGAAGCTCGGTGTAATTCACTGATTCTTTATTCCTTCTCCCCTTGAGGGGAAAAGGTGAGGATGAGGGGTGATGAACAGCCCCTCACCCTTCTCTCTCCCCCTACGGGAGCGAGGAAACAAAGTTGCGGAGCACGGATATGAAAGCACTGGTCAAAGCCAAATCCGAACCGGGCATCTGGCTGCAGGACATGCCCAAACCGCAGATCGGTCACAACGACCTGCTCATCAAAATCAAAAAGACCGCCATCTGCGGCACCGACATCCACATCTATGACTGGAACGAATGGGCGCAAAAGACCATCCCGGTACCGATGACCGTGGGCCATGAATACGTAGGCACGGTGGCCGAGATGGGCAGCGAGGTCAAAGGCTTCAAGGTCGGGCAGCGCGTGTCCGGCGAAGGCCACATTACCTGCGGGCACTGCCGCAACTGCCGCGCCGGGCGCCGCCATCTGTGCCGCAACGCCAAGGGCGTCGGCGTCAATCGCCCCGGCTGCTTTGCCGAATACCTCGTAATTCCCGCCGTGAACGCGTTCCCGCTGCCGGAGAGCATTCCCGACGACATCGCGGCGTTTCTCGATCCGCTCGGTAACGCTGTGCATACCGCACTGTCTTTCGACCTCGTCGGCGAAGACGTGCTCATCACCGGTGCCGGCCCGATCGGCTGCATGGCTGCGGCTATCGCTAAACACGTGGGTGCGCGCTACGTGGTCATCACCGACGTGAACGACTATCGGCTCGGCCTCGCGCACAAAATGGGCGCGACACGTACCGTCAACGTGCAAAAGCAGAAGCTCGAAGAGGTCACGCAAGAACTCGGCATGACCGAGGGCTTCGATGTGGGCCTGGAAGTGTCCGGCAACCCGCAGGCGCTCCGCCAGATGATCGCCAACATGGTGCATGGCGGCAGAATCGCGTCACTCGGCTTGCCGTCCGCCGAAGTAACCCTCGACTGGAATCAGGTGATCTTCAAAGGGCTGTTCATCAAAGGCGTTTACGGCCGCGAAATGTTCGAGACCTGGTACAAGATGGTCGCCATGCTGCAGAGCGGCCTCGACATCCGCCCGGTGCTCACCCATCACTTCCCCATCGGCGAGTTCCAGAAAGGCTTCGACGTGATGCGCACCGGTAAATCGGGGAAAGTAGTCCTGGACTGGAGCTAGGCCGAAGTTCGTTTCCCGCGAGTTTCAGCCGCGCACCCGCGGATCCGGCGTCTGAGATCCGAGAGTTGCGGTGTATATGAACCCACAACCCACTACCGGCCCCGGACTTCGCTACGCGGCGAGACCCGGTGCGAGACACAGTCATTGCGTGGGACTGACGCTCTTGAGCACAGTGGCAATGCGCGCGACAAACTTCTGGCTTGCGGCAAGATCCTTCGCGTGCAGGGCCTGCTCTGCGAGGAGCAGCGCCCGAGACAACACAGCATGCTGTGCTGATCCCGAATCAACGTCGTTCAATGCGCCGTTGCCCATGTCCTTGCAAGGGTTCCCCACGTCGGCATCTAAGAGCTTACTCTTTGGGCCCACGAGGCAGTTAATGACGTGGTGGAAATGCATAACCGCCGTCGTCAAGTCGCCAGCGTCGCCCGCCATGCGTGCATGGGTCGTAGCCGTACTGATCTCCTGACTTGCAGGCAGGGCTGCCGAAGCGGCGGCCGACAGTGCAAGCAGCGTGGCCATCGTGACAACGGCCAAGGTTCCCCTGAACGTGCGCGCTTCTCCCCGCCGCACTCAATCGGCGGCTGTCAATCATACGCTGGAACGCATCCGAGCCAACGCCCACATAGATTGCTCCGCACGCGTACGGGGTTGGTGCCGCATTAACGGCCACTACGGACCAGCAACCCTGCGCAAACACCGGAGCCCGCCCAGCAAATAGATACACTCGATGTAGTATCCTACCGGCCACTCTGAAGGGCGGGAGGGGAAGTCTGCGTGCACCAAAAAGAGCCTGCGGGCGAAACGAATCCCGTGGACGGAGCCGACGCGAATCCGGATCTGCAGGTACGCACGGCGCGCTATCTCGAGGCGCGCATCGCACACCTGCAACGTTCGGAGGACCTGCACGAGCTGCAGGTCGAAAACCTGCAACTACGCAATTTCCTGCTGCGCACACAGCGCGCCAAGATGCGCGCCCAACATCAGCACGCTTGGCTGCGCATGGTCTACCAGTCGGTATTCAGCGTCGTCGCCGTAGCGCTGCTCGGGGTGATTGCCTACGCGGTCTACTCTGCTGCCACCGACCACTCGGTGATCGTAAACCAGCTTCAGGTGCCGCCGTCGTTCGTCGCGACCGGAGAGGATGGCACCGTGGTGGCGAGCGAGTTCCTCGACCAACTGCAAAGCCTCAGCGCGAGTGCCTTGCGTTCGGCGGGCTCGCGCAACCTGCAGGGCTCCTGGATCAACGGCGCCCAGTTGCAGATTCCCTACGCCCACGTATCGCTCGCGGACGTGCACCGCACCTTGCATGCATGGCTTGGGCATGAAATTCAGATAAACGGGGACTTGGTGCTGGACGGCACCAATGTGTCTTTGACGGTGCGCGGTACCGGCTTTGCAGCGCGCAGCTTTGAAGGCTCGCCGGCGGACCTGCATGAGCTGCTCGCCAACGCGGCCGAATACGTTTACGTCGAGGCGGAGCCGGTGCAGAAGCCCTGAGTCAAAAACAGCGGGCGCCGGCTCGCGCAAGTCTCCGGCCGCTTAATGGATATTGCAGAAGCAGTAGGCGTACACGCCGCGCGGATCGCTGAACACCTGGAGCGACGCCGCGAGCTCTTTCACCTGACTGTACCAAGGGTTGGACTCGAGGCTGTCCTGGGGTACAAGCCCCGACAGCAGCCGCGAGTCGCCGCTGTTGGCAATGGAGATCAGCAGCTTGTCGGTGAAGGTCAGCGGTCGCTCGAGATAGCGCACCGAATAATGCGGCCCGAGCTTTGCAAGCTTGGCGGCCTCGGCGATGGCATCCTGCAGATTGCCGAATTTGTCCACCAGCCCGATTTGGATGGCGCGCTCGCCGGCCCACACGCGTCCCTGCGCAATTGCGTTTACGGCCTCCACGCTCATGTGGCGGTTGCGCGCCACGTTGGTGATGAACTGCTGGTAACCATAATTCACGCTTTGCTGGAACACCTGCTGCATTTCCGGCGACAGCGGCCCGAGCGTGTTCGAGGAGTCGCTGAGCGGCGTGGTACCGACGCCGTCCGAATGGATGCCGATCTTGGCGAGCGCCTTGTCGAAAGTCGGCTGGTAGCCGAAGATGCCGATCGAACCGGTGAGCGTCGCGGGATCGGCATAAATCTTGTCGCCCGCCAGCGAGATCCAGTAACCACCCGAAGCCGCCAGCGCGCCCATGGAAACCACGACGGGCTTGCCAGCCTGCTTGGTGAGTTCCACTTGGCGCAGGATCAGGTCGGAGGCAAAGGCACTGCCGCCGGGGCTGTCGACGCGCAGTACCAGCGCCTTGATGTTCGGGTTGTAGCGCGCCTTGCGTATCAGCTCGGAGGTCGACTCGCCGCCGATCGCTCCCGGCGGCTGGTTGCCGGTCAGGATGTCGCCTGCAGCGATGATCACGCCCACCGTATTGTTGGCGACCGGCAGCAGGTTGTCGGCACCGATGGCCTTGAGGTAATCGAGGTAACCGACCTGCCGGAAACTGTGGCCGGAGCGGCCCACGACCTTCGCGACCGCGTCCCCCATCTGATCTTCAGTCGCGATCTTGTCCACCAGGCCGGACTTCACCGCAAGCTCGGCGCCATCGCCGCCCACCGCCGCGAGGTTGCTACCCAGACCGCTCACGTAATTGTCGAGCGTGCCGGCTTTCAGAGCGCGCGCCTTGTCGACGTCGTTCTGGTAGATCGTCCACAGCGAACTCACCACGTCGCCCCAATCTTCGCGAGCCGCGGGTGACATGCCGTTCAACATGAAGGGCTCCATCGCGGATTTGTATTTGCCGACCCGGAACACATGCACCGTGACTCCGAGCTTGTCGAGCGCATCCTTGAAGTAGGGCTGATACAGACCGTAGCCGTGCAGAAACACCTGACCCTGCGGATGAATGAATATGGTGTCGGCGGTCGAGGCCAGATAATACTGGCTCTGGGTATAGGAATCGCCGAGCGCGAACACCGGTTTGCCGGTGGCCTTGAAGTCGCGCACCGCCTGCGCGATGTCGCGCATGTCGCTCAAGGCGGCGCCGCCCAGCATGCCGCCGCCGGTCAGGTCATCGGGTTCGAGCACCAGCGCCTTGATGCGCGGGTCACTCTTGGCGCGTTCGATGGCGGTAACCACGTCGCGCAACCGCGTCTGCGGCACCGGCTTCTGGCCGAGCAGTTTCGTGAGGGCCCGCGTAGCCGGATCACCGGAGAACTGCTCCACCAAATTGCCGCGCAGATCCACGACCAGCGCCGATGAATTCGGCACCACGGGGTTGTGCCGGCCAAATACGCCGACGAGTACCACGGCCACGATCAAGGTGACCGTGATCGCGATCACCAGGCGCACAAAGAAATACCAGACGCGCCAAGCGCCGCCGAAAATTTGCACAAAGAAATTCTTGTCGCTCATTTTGGATTCCGGTGAGAGATAAGTTGCATCGAGAAATCAGCCAGCGGCCGCATTATGCGCCTGCGGCCTGCTGCGTGGCCGCATCCAGCAGACTCAGAATGCGCGCCAGCCATTCGCGATGTTCAGGCTTCATCAAGCAGGAACGCAGCGCGGTCACAGCCTCGGCGTCCGCGCCGAGTTCCGGCCACCAGCGGGACGCGAGCGTCGCGGGCACCTTGAGCAACGCCAAGTGCAGCCCGTGCTGCGCCGCGGCGTCGAATACTGCCTGCGCACGCCGGCTCGCCGCTCCGCGACTCGGCGCGGCCACGGTCCAGACCACAATATCCAGTTCCGGCTCCGGAGCTGCAAGATACCCGCTCACAGTCTCCAAATGCCGATACAAGGCAAGAGCCGCGTCGCGGCCGGATTCCAGGCCGCGTGCAAAGTCCCCGCCGCGTTCCATCGGCAGCAGGCGCTGCGTGGCCCAGAGCGCTACTGCCGATGCCCCGGGGCGTGAGCACTCAAGACTGATCTCGCCCAGATGCATTGCGTGCGAGGTGAAATAGGTATACGGCGAATTGTGCTTGTAGAAACGCCCTTCTCCGGGATCGCGCAGCAGCACACAACCACATCCGTAAGGCTGCAGACCGTGCTTGTGCGGATCCACCACGATGGAATCCGCCTGAGACAGAGCATCGAACGCGGCACGTGCCGGCGCGCCCAAATTTCCGGCGAGCATGAAATAGCCGCCGTAAGCCGCGTCCGCGTGTATGCGAAAGCCATGACGCGCGCGCAGTTCGAGAATGCCAGGCAGCGGGTCGACCGCGCCCAGCGCCGTCGTACCGAGTGTCGCCACTACGGTCGCCACATCCCCTTGCCGCAGGCGAACTTCGAGCGCGTCCAAGTCCATGCAACCGGCGCTGTCGACCGCCACGGTCTCGAACGGCACGCCCAGCACCTCGCACATGCGCGCGTGTGTGTAGTGCGCTTCCTGCGAGGCCAGCACCACACCCTGCGGGTGCAGGTGACGCGCCGCCCACAGCGCTTCGAGATTCGCGATCGTGCCGCTCGCGCACAAGTGCCCCAGATGCTCGGTGTAGCCGAACATGTGCGCGAGGTTCGCGACCGCCTCTTTTTCCATGGCGGAACTTGCACGCCCGCCATCGAGCGCATGGTTGTTGGGATTGAGATAAAGCGCCAGCATGTAGGCGAGCCGTGCGACCGCATGCGGCGGCTTCATCATCTGCCCGGCGTACAGGGGGTGCGGGTAGGGAAAATTGTCACGCAGCCGCGCCGCGGTTTCCTGCAACACCTCCGCGAGACGTGTGTCATCCGCTGGCGCGCTGAACGCCGGCAGCGATTCAAAACCCGTGCTCAGAGTTCCCAGAGCCTGAGCGAGCACGCGTAAATCCTCGGATTCAAACACCTGCGGCTCCGCGGTTTAATTCTGCCGGTCCGCAGGATCTTTCGCCGGCATCAACATGAGCTGCTGCAGGTCGTGGCGCAGCAGCGCCTGCTGGCTCGCATCGCTGGTGGCATTCAACAGGCCCTGATATACATTGCGCGCATCGCTGATGTAACCCGCCTTGGCGAGCATCTGCGCCGCCTGGTAGCGCGCGCTCTTCGCCCAGTTGTCCATCGCGAATGGGTTGGTGAGCGTTGCGGAACGCAGATAAAGCTCGGCCGCTTCCGCATAGTCACCGATTCCCTTGTAGGAATCCGCAATCCAGAACAGCAATTGACGTTGCTGCTCGGTGCTGAGATTGGCGTGCAACAGGGCTTCGAAAAAGGGAATGGCCTGACGGTTGCGCCCGATGCTCTGCAAGTCGAAGAGCACCGGCAAAACATCGCCCGGGTCAATCGGATCGCTGCTCTGGAACAACTGCGTCAGTGCCGCGACCCCGGCATCCGGTTTGCCACCCAGGATGAACACGTGCGCACGCTGCAACTGCCAGGCGACCGGATCGGTGTTGGGCGGCGGTTGATCGAGCCCTTGCATAAGCTCGGAGGCGAGCGGGATGTTGGGCACCGCGAGCACGTCCTTGACCAGCAGATAACGCACGTCCGCCGGGACGTCCGCCACGTTCGGGTAGCGGCTGGAATCGAGATACAGGTGGCGGAGCACCACGCCGCCGTTTTTCTGTTTCTGCACGAGCGTCGCGAATTGCCAACTCGCCACCCCGCGCTGCTGCATATCAAGCGCGTGGAACGCGACCACGCTGAACAGAGCACAGGCGCTTACCGGTTTTGAATCGAAGCGGTTCGAGGCCGCGAGATACCACGCTTGATCGTCACCCACCACGAGCTGCAATTCGTTGCCGAGTGCTTCGCCAAAAGCGAGATAGGCATTCCAGAGCATGTCGGGGGTGATGGCAAACACGGGATCGGTGTCGAGCAGCCCCGGCTGCAGGCCAAGCCCGTTTTGCAGGGCCGCGATCTGCTGCTCGGGCTTGCCGAGCGCCTGCGCGGCTTGCGACGCCACGAACCAGGCGTGCACGCGCTCCGCGACCGGCAACTTGGCATTGCGACCGAGCTGTTCGGCCTGTTGCAGCACCTTGTCGGGCGCCTCGGCGCCGGCCTTGAGCTCGGCGAGGACATACAGCATCCCCGCCTGCCCGGCTTTGCTGCCCTGCAGTACCTGCATGGCGGCCTGCGGCTCGCCGGTGCGCAGGAACAGGCGCGCCTCGAGCAACCGCCAGTTGCCATCGTCCTGCGGGTAATCCTGGCGGTAGCGGATCACCGCGGTCTTGGCGTCGGCAAGCTGCTTGTCGGTGAGATAACTCCTGATCACCAGTTGCCGCAACTGGCTCAAGCTCGCCGGATCGGGAACCGCGGTGGCGTTCCAGATCAGCGCACGCAGAATCTTGCGCGCTTCAGGTCCATTGCCGAGTTCGAGCCACGCAGCGGCCGCCTGCATCTGCTCCCACTGGCGGAAATCCCCGCCTACGCCCGCCGGCAGCTTGGCCGGGCGCGCCACCACCGCTTTCCAGTCGCCGATGGATTGATAGAGGTAAATGCGCTCGCGCTCCCAGGCCATCCACCCGGCCGGATCTTGGGCGAAATCCGGTTGGTCGCGTTCGATGAATTGCAGCGCCAGGTTCGGTGCGCCGGCCGCCGCGAAGCCGCCGACATCCTGCAGCGATGGCGCGGCGTTCAGATTGGGCGCCGCGACCTGGCTCACGGCCGCCGGACTTACGGACGGCGGACGTTTCGCGGATACCCGGTGCGGCGGGGCACCGAGCGCGGGCAAAGCGGCCGCGAGTGCCAGGCCGGCAGTGAACAGAAAAACGCGGTGGATACTCATGCGCAACGGCAGCGGGTTCTGCATAAAAAGACGGGTGCACCTGGCACCCGTCAATTGTAGCAGCGCCAAGCGCAGCGGGTTTTTCAGATCTTCTCGCGAATGCGGGCCGCCTTGCCGGCGAGATCGCGCAGGTAATAGAGCTTGGCACGGCGCACGTCGCCCTTACGCTTGACCTCGATGGCGCCGATGGCCGGGCTGTGGGCCTGGAAAGTGCGCTCCACGCCTTCGCCGTGGGAAATCTTCCGGACCGTGAACGAGGAGTTCAGGCCGCGATTGCTCTTGGCGATCACCATGCCTTCAAAGGCCTGCAGACGCTCGCGCTCGCCATCTTTCACCTTGACCTGCACCACGATAGTGTCACCCGCGGCAAACGCGGGAATTTCCTTGAGCTGTGGTTTGTCAATCGAATCGATAATCTTGTTCATGGCCGTTCACCCTAATGGCAATTCTGCCGTTCAATGCGCTTATTCCTCACGCAGGAACTCGTCCAGAAGCGCGCGTTCCTCTACCGTCAATCCACGCCGCTCAAGCAATTCACGCCGCCTCTGCCAGGTGCGCCCGAGCGCCTGTTGGTGGCGCCAGCGGCCGATGGCCGCATGATCGCCGGAAAGCAGCACCGGCGGCACGCGCTCTCCATCGAGATCCTCAGGCCGCGTGTAATGCGGGTAATCCAACAATCCCCGCATGAACGAATCTTCGGCGGCCGAAGCCTCGTCGCCCAGCGCACCCGGCAAGAGCCGCGCCACCGCGTCGATCACCACCAGCGCCGCGAGCTCGCCGCCGGACAACACGTAGTCGCCGATCGAGAGCTCGGCGTCCACTTCGTGCGCCACGAAGCGCTCGTCCACACCCTCGTAACGTCCAGCCACGAGCACCACGGCCGGCAAACCCGCCAGGCGTTGCGCTTCGGCTTCGTCAAAGCGCCGGCCCTGCGGCGTGAGAAACACCACGCGCGCCTCGGCACCGGCCGCCTGCCGCGCCGCGCGCACCGCGGTGCGCAAGGGCTCGACTTTCATCACCATGCCCGGCCCACCGCCAAACGGACGGTCGTCGACCGTGCCGCGCGCATCGCCGGCGTAATTGCGCGGATTCCAGGTGCCCACCCGGATCACGCCGCGCTCGGCGGCGCGACCGGTGACGCCAAAGCCGAGCAAGGCGCGCACCATTTCCGGAAACAGCGTCACGACGTCGATGCGCACACGCCTTTCCTCAAAACTCCGGATCCCAATCCACGCGGATGCGGCCCGCGTCGAGATCCACCTCTTTCACCACCTGGCCCGGTATAAAAGGGATCAGGCGTTCACGCTCGCCGCGCACTACCAGTACGTCGTTCGCGCCGGTCGCCATCAGGCCCTGTACATGCCCGAGTGTTTTCCCATCAGCCGCCTGGACTTGCAACCCGACCAAGTCCGCCCAGTAATATTCTCCGGGGCGGGCGGCCGGCAGTTGTGTGCGCCACACCGCGATCAAAGTTCCCGCCAGAGCCGCGGCTTGCTCACGATCCGCAATATCCGGCAAGCGCGCAATCAAGCTTTTGCCGTGCGGCCGGTGCTCCGCGACCGCGCATTCCCTCCAGCCGTCCGGCAGCCGCAAGAGCCACGGTCGGTACTCGAAAATCTGCTCCGGAGGATCGGTCCAGGACTGGAGTTTTACCCAGCCTCGGATACCGAATGCTCCACCCAATTTCCCCAACTCGACGCGTCGCGGCTCCGGTGCGGACATCGCGCGAACGCAGCGCCGGGTTCAGACGGCGACTTTGTGCTCCTTGATCAGATATTGCACGCGCTCCGAAGGCTGGGCGCCTTTGGAAAGCCAGTGTTTGAGGCGCTCGACATCCACACGCAGCACTTCCTCGGTGCTCGTGGCGAGCGGGTTGTAAAAACCCAAGCGCTCGATATAGCGCCCGTCGCGGGGCGAACGGCTGTCGGTCGCCACTAGGTGATAGAAGGGGCGCTTTTTCGCGCCGCCGCGTGACAAACGGATCGTGACCATGGAATTCGTTACCTTGCTGGAGGAAGACTGCCGGCGGCAGCGTCGGGCCGCCGCCTCAAAGGCTGCGTATTTTACGGGATTTCTGCCGAAAGTGAAGGGTGATTAAGGACTTGCCGGCGGTTCAGGCGCCGGGAAAACCGGGCGGCAAGCGGCCCTTCAGCCCACGCAGCACGCGTGCCATGCCGCCTCCCGCCATCTGCTTCATCACCCGGCCAAGCTGTTCGTACTGCTTGAGCAGGCGATTGACCTCCTGCACCTGCGTGCCGGAACCTGCGGCGATACGCCGTCGCCGCGAGCCGTTGAGGATCTCCGGGCAGCGCCGTTCGCGCAGAGTCATGGAGTTGACGATGGCGATCTGGTGGCGCAGCTCGCGATCCCCAAACTGCGAGCGCGCCTGCTCGGACACGCGTGCACCCCCGGGCAGCTTTTCGAGCAGCTTGCCGATCCCGCCCAGGTTGCGCATTTGCTGCAACTGGTCGCGAAAGTCTTCCAGATCAAAACGTTTTCCTTTCTTGAGTTTGTCCGCGAGCTTCGCGGCCTTGTCCTGATCCACGCTGCGTTGGGTCTCTTCCACGAGCGATACCACATCGCCCATGCCGAGGATGCGCGAGGCGAGGCGCTCGGCATGGAACTCCTCGAGGGCTTCGGTCTTTTCACCCACGCCCAGGAACTTGATCGGCGCGCCGGTGATCTGCCGCACCGAGAGCGCCGCCCCGCCGCGCGCATCGCCATCCGCCTTGGTCAACACCACGCCCGTGAGCGGTAGCGCCTGGCCAAAGGCCGCGGCGGCATTGGCGGCGTCTTGTCCGGCCATCGCGTCCACCACGAACAGGGTCTCGGCCGGTTGCAGTGCAGCGTGAATACGCCGCACCTCCTGCATCATGGCCGCATCCACGTGCAGCCGTCCGGCGGTGTCCACGATCAGCACGTCGAACATTTGTTTGCGGGCATCCTCGAGCGCGGCCCGTGCAATGACGATCGGATCATCGCTCGCGGCCGATAAATATCCGGCGCCAATCTGGCCGGCCAGTTTTTGCAACTGGGCACGCGCTGCGGGCCGCTGCACATCGGTACTCACGAGTGCGGCGCGCTTGTGCAAGCGCTCCGCCAGGTAGCGTGCGAGCTTGGCGGCCGTCGTGGTCTTGCCGGCGCCTTGCAGGCCCGCGAGCAGGATCACCACCGGCGGTGGCCGGCGCAGATCGAGCGCGGCGTTCCCCGCGCCCATGGCGCTCACCAATTCGTCGTGCACAATCTTGATGAACGCCTGGCCGGGCGTCAGGCTCTTGACGACTTCGGCACCGAGCGCGCGCGCGCGCACCTGCTCGGTAAACGCCTTGACCACCGGCAGCGCGACATCGGCCTCGAGCAGCGCCATGCGCACCTCGCGCAGTGCGTCACGCACGTTGTCATCGGTCAGCCGGCCGCTGCCCCGCAGCCGATCGAGGGTGCGGGCAAGCCGCGCACTCAGGGTTTCAAACATGTGAACGTGCCATACGTCATATAAAGACCGGCGGCATTATAACGAGAGACCTGCAGCGGCCGGGCCCAGATGCAGCGCGGCGCGCGGCTTCACGGTGCGCGCCGGCCTGTGCGATGATGAATCGCCTGGTTTTGGCGCTGCACATGCGTTTTACCGGAACTGCAATCATCGATCTCGTGCTCTACGGCCTTGCGGCACTCGCCCTGCTCGCAGGCTTTGCCGGGCACGGGCCGGCTTTCGTGCGCGAACGCAAGGGTTTCGTGCTCACGGCGGCCGGCGCCGCGATTCTGCTGCACACCTTGCTGGTGTATGCGGTCATCTTTCTGCCCCACGGCATGGACCTCGGCTTTTTCAATGCCATATCGCTGGTCGGCTGGCTGGTGGCGCTCATCGGCTTTGCGACCCTCTTCAAGCCGCATTTCGGCAACCTGGGGATCGTGCTCTTTCCGCTCGCGGGCGTGGGGGCGCTGCTGGCCGAGCTTTTCCCGAGCGACCGGCTCATGGTGATCGAGGGCGACTGGCCGCTCGACGCGCACATCGTGCTCTCGCTGATTGCCTACAGCCTGCTGGCGGTGGCCGCGGTGCAGGCTCTGGTGATCGGCCTGCAGGAGTTCCGGCTGCGGCACGGCAGCGCGAGCGGCGTCTGGAGCGCCTTGCCACCGCTGCAGCTCATGGAGCATTTTCTGTTCCAGTTGATCGTGACTGGCTTCGTGCTCCTGACCGTGGCCCTGATCTTCGGCCTGCTGTTCGTGCACAACCTGCTCGAGCAACATCTCGCGCACAAGACGGTGCTTTCGATAATCGCCTGGCTGGTATTCGCAGTGCTGCTCTGGGGGCGCTGGCATTTCGGCTGGCGTGGTCGCACCGCCATCCGCTGGACGCTCGGGGGGTTCGTGGTGCTGGCGCTTGCATACTTTGGCGACAAACTAATCCTCGAGTTGATTCTCGGCCGGCACTGGACGCTCATGTCATGAGGGTGGATCGCGTTTGAACAACCTGCCCTTGTGGGCGCTGATTCCGGCGCTCATCGTGCTCCTCGCCCTGTCGTCGTTCTTTTCCGGGTCCGAGACCGGCCTGTATTCGCTCAATCGCTACCGGTTGCGGCATCTGGCACGCGTCGGACATCGCGGCGCGGTGCTCGCCGACCGGTTGATGCGCCGGCCCGACCGGGTCATCGGCATTGTGCTGCTTGGCAACACGCTGATCAACGCCTTCGCGACTGCAATCGCCACGCTCATCGCCATCCGCATCGGCGGCGACAGCGTGGTGGTCGTGGCCACGATCGTCGTGGCACTGCTGCTGTTGATCTTCGGTGAAGTCGCGCCCAAAACGCTCGCGGCGCTGCATCCCGAGAAATTTGCTTTCCCTGCGGCCTTCGTGTTCACGCCGCTGCTGAGGATTTTCTATCCCATCGTCTGGCTGGTGAACCTGATCGCGAATTCCATCTTGTTGATATTCGGCGTACGCACCGGGGCGGCAAGCACGCCGGCCATGAGCCGCGAGGAACTGCGCTCGGTGGTGATGGAGGCCGGTGGCCTCATCCCCAAGCGCCACCAGAAAATGCTGGTGAGCCTCCTCGATCTCGAGAAAATCACCGTCGAGGACATCATGGTGCCGCGCAACAGCATCGATGGCATCGACATCGAGGCCGAGTGGAGCGAGATCATGGCGCAGTTGCGCACCAGCCAGCACACCCGCCTGCCGGTTTACCAGGGCACCATCGATGACGTGCTGGGCTTCGTGCACGCACGCCAGTTCGTGCACCTGATTGCGGCCGGCGCACCCAACCGCGAACGCCTGCGCAGCATCATCCAGCCCGTGCATTTCGTCCCCGCAGGTACCTCCTTGCAGCAGCAGTTGCAGAATTTTCAGGCCGCCCGGCGCCGCATCGGGCTCGTGGTCGACGAATACGGCGACATCCAGGGCCTGGCCACGCTCGAAGACATACTCGAAGAAATCGTCGGCGAGTTCACCTCCGACCCGGCCGCGCAGCAAAAAGACGTGTACCAGGAAGCGGCCGGCACGTATCTGGTGAACGGCAGCGCGCACCTGCGCCACTTGAACCGGCTCATGGACTGGAAATTGCCGACCGGCGGGCCCAAGACCCTGAACGGCCTGATCCTCGAATACCTGGAGAACATCCCCAAGACCGGGACCCGCCTCAGGATCGCCGGCTACGCCATGGAGATTGTGCGTACTAGCGGTAGCGCGGCGCAGACCGTGCGCGTTCGAGCGCCTGCGGCCACGCCCGCCCGGGAGCGGATCGCCTGAAGCCTGGTGCCCCCCCGCCGACGTTAACGCAAGCCCCTGAATTGCAAGGGCGTGTGGCTTTCAGTATAGTGCACGCCCCTTCCAGTCCCGTACTGGAAGCCCTTGCTCCACCGCCTTCACGGGGAGCCGGTCAGCCCGCGAGGAGCCTCAGCTTGAGACACTACGAAATCGTGTTTCTGGTTCACCCTGACCAGAGTGAACAGGTGCCGGCGATGCTCGAGCGCTATCGCGCAAGTATCGAGTCCGCGGGCGGCAAGATTCACCGCCTCGAAGACTGGGGCCGCCGCCAGCTCGCCTATCCCATTGCCAAGATGCACAAGGCACACTACGCGCTCATGAATATCGAGTGCGACCAGGCGACGCTCAATGAATTGGTCGGCATGTTCCGCTTCAACGACGCCGTGCTGCGCCACCTCGTGATCCGCTGCGACGGCCCGGTCACCGATCCCTCGCCGCTCATCAAATCGAAGGATGAGAAAGACGAGCACAGCGAACACGCCGAGAGTGAGACCCCCGCCGAAAGCGCGCACTCCGACAGCGGCGGCGGCAAGAGCGAGGGCCGCGAAAGCGACGATACCGAGGGCGACGACGCAGGCGCCAGCGAGCCCACAGACGACACCCAATCGGCCTGAACGCGTACCCAGTCGAGGATTGCCAACATGTCACGTTTTTTCCGCAAGCGTAAATACTGCCATTTCACCGCCGAGGGCATCTCGGAGATCGACTACAAGGACCTCGGGATGCTCAAAGCCTATGTGAGTGAAACCGGCAAAATCGTGCCGAGCCGCATCACCGGCACGAGCGCTTTCTATCAGCGCCAGCTCGCGCTCGCCGTGAAGCGAGCCCGCTTCCTGGCGCTCCTGCCGTATACCGACCAGCACTGAGCACCGAGTCATGCAAGTCATACTGCTGCAAAAAGTCGAGAACCTCGGCAACCTCGGTGACAAGGTCAAGGTGCGTGCTGGCTACGGGCGCAATTTCCTGATCCCGCAAGGCAAGGCCCAGTCGGCCACGCCCGCCAATCTGGCGGCCTTTGAAAAGCGCCGCACCGAGCTCGAAAAACTCGCAGCCGATGCGCTCACCTCCGCCAATGGGCGGCACCACGAACTTGAAGGCAAGACCATCACCATCAGCGCCAAGGCCGGCAGTGAAGGCAAGCTCTTCGGTTCGGTCGGCACCGTGGACATCGCCGAGGCCCTGACCGCCGCGGGCACTCGCGTTGAGCGCAAAGAAGTGCGCATGCCGCAGGGCCCGATCCGCCTGGCCGGCACACACTCGGTGGAGATCCATCTACACACCGAGATCAACGTGCAAGTCACGGTCGTGGTGGTCGCCGAAGAATAACCGGATGCGGAAACATTCGGCCTGCGCGCGGCAGCTTCGGCTGCCGCACGCGTTTTCAGGAACGGTGCGGCTGCGCAAGCCCGAAGTTGCACCGCTCGGGTCCGCTCCTTAAAGTTTGCGCACCGCTCGCGTTGCGCATCCGTCTCCATGCCCGGAACCGTCAAAAATCTCGAAAGCTACGCCAGTACGGCGATCGAGAACCTGCGCGTACCACCGCACTCGGTCGAGGCCGAACAGGCGGTGCTCGGCGGCCTGATGCTCGACAATGCGGCTTGGGAGCGCATCGCCGACCGCCTGCAAGAACAGGACTTCTACCAGGCAGATCACCGCGTCATCTTCCGCGCCATCACGAGCCTCACCGACAACAACCAGCCCTTCGATGCCGTCACGCTCTCCGAATGGATGCAGAACCGCGGCGAGCTCGAACAGGCCGGGGGACTCGCCTACCTGGCGACGCTCGCACGCGAGACCCCGACCGCCGACAACGTGCGCGCTTATGCGGACATCGTGCGCGAGCGCGCGGTGCTGCGCCAGCTGATCCGGGTGGGCGGAGAACTCGCCGACGCTGCTTACCGGCCGGGCGGCCGCAACGCCGACGAACTGGTGGAATTCGCCGAGCGCCAAGTATTCGATCTGGCCGAGAACCGCGGGCGGCTCAAGCAGAGTGCGCGCCGCATCGACGAATTGCTCGCCAAGGCGGTCGATCGCCTCGACAGTCTGATGAATGCCAACAGCCCGGTCACCGGGCTCGCCAGCGGACTCGACAAATTCGACGAGATGACCGCGGGTTTCCAACCCGGGGATCTGGTGATCGTCGCGGGCCGTCCGTCGATGGGGAAAACCAGTTTCGCGTTGAACATCGCCGAATATTGCAGTTGCCGCCAGAAGGATCCCGTGCCGACGGCGATCTTCAGCATGGAGATGTCGGGCGAGCAACTCGCCATGCGCCTCATTTCCTCGCTGGGGCGCATCAACCAGCAGAAGGTGCGCACCGGGCAGCTGAGCCGCGAAGACTGGGACCGCGTGAATTCCGCCTTCATGGTAATGGGCAAGGCGCCGATGTACATCGACGACAGCGGCGCACTCACGCCCACCGAGTTGCGCGCGCGTGCGCGGCGCCTGAAGCGTGAACATGGTATCGGCTTGATCGTGGTGGATTACCTCCAGCTCATGCACGTGCAGGGCACCAACGAGAACCGCGCCACGGAAATTTCCGAGATCTGCCGTGGCCTGAAAGCTCTGGCGCGCGAACTCAATGTGCCGGTCATGGCGCTCTCGCAGCTGAATCGCAGCCTCGAACAGCGGCCGGACAAGCGCCCGATCATGTCGGACTTGCGCGAATCGGGCTCGATCGAGCAGGACGCGGACTTGATTGCGTTCATTTATCGCGGCGAAGTCTACGAAAAGGAAAATCCGGAATTGAAAGGCATTGCGGAGATCATTATCGGCAAGCAGCGCAACGGTCCCATCGGCATCGTACGTGCGACATTCCTGGAAACCTTCATGCGCTTCGAGAACTACGTTGGCGAAGATACCGACGCCGGGGCTTACGCGTGAGCCGCGCGACTCGCGCGACCATCAATCTTTCCGCCCTGCGCCACAACCTGCAACGTGCGCGTGCACTCGCGCCGGGCGTACACGTCTTGGCTATGGTCAAGGCCAATGCCTACGGCCACGGCATCAGCGCGGTCGCCCAGGCGCTCGCGGGCGCCGACGCCTTCGGTGTGGCCTCGCTCGACGAAGCGCTCGCCATCCGCCGCGCCGGGCTCGCCCACCCGATCGTGCTGCTCGAAGGGATATTCGGTGCGGAGGAACTCGGTGCCGCCGCACGCAACGGCTGCGAACTCGTGGTGCACGACGCGCAGCAACTGCGACTGCTCGAAGCCGCACTGCCGGATGTAACTTTGCGGGTATGGCTCAAGGTCGATAGCGGCATGCATCGCCTCGGATTTGCGCCGACGGAAGTTGCAGCCGCCTGGCAAAGGCTCAATGCCGCCGCTGCGGTGCGCAAGCCGCCAAGGCTCATGACGCATCTGGCCTGCGCAGACGAGCGGGAGAATCTCGCCACACGCGCGCAGCTCGAGGTGTTTGCCCGCGCCACGGCGGGCCTCGAAGCCGAACGCAGCGTCGCGAACTCCGCTGGGCTGCTCGCCTGGCCTGAGAGCCGTGCCGATTGGGTGCGACCCGGCATCCTGCTTTACGGCGTGTCGCCGTTCGCCGGGCGCTGCGGTGCCGACGAGGGCCTGATATCCGTGATGACGATGAGCACCGAGCTGATCACCGTCAAGGATGTGGCACGCGGCGCCGGCGTCGGCTATGGCCAGCACTGGATTGCACCTGCGGATACACGTATTGGCATCGCCGCCATCGGCTATGGCGACGGCTACCCGCGGCACGCGCCCAACGGCACCCCGGTGCTGGTGAACGGCCGGCGTTGCCCGCTCGTGGGACGCGTCGCCATGGACATGATCGCGATCGAACTCGGCAGGGACTCACGCGCTGCGGTTGGTGATCCCGTCGTGCTCTGGGGGCCGGGCTTACCGGTGGAAGAAATCGCCACTGCCGCAGGCACTATTGCCTATGAGCTCTTGTGTGGCGTCACCCAGCGGGTGAAATTCAGCGTTCAGGATACCGAGGCCTCGACAAACGCGCAGGCTCGCGGCGCTCAGACAATCGCGTAAAACCCCATCTTGACGCCCGCAAGTTCGATAACGTCGTTGTCACCGAGTTTGCAGGCTTCGGCGCCGATCTGCTTGCCGTTCACGGTCGGAAAGCCCTGGCCTTGGCCGCTCTCGACATGTACCACGTAAAAACCGTCCGCCCGGCGCGTGATGGCCGCGACTTGCACACCCGGGCGCCCGAGCGTGGTCAGGGCCTTGGTGAGCTCGAGTTGCTTGCCGGCGTAGCTCCCCGAAAGCACCTGTAGCCGGCCCTTGGGCAGCACCGCCTTGGCACTTTCGCCGGAGGGTTGCGGACCGGCGCCCGACTGCGCCACTACGCGGTTGACACGTGCAATGCTCGGAGTGCCGGGACCGCTCTCGGTGCCCGGGCGCATGAGCAGGTCGCGCTCGAATTCATTGGCACTGGCGGCGGAGTTGTCGGCAAGATATTTGAGCTGGTGGTGGCCGACGGTAATAACGTCACCGTCTTGCAAGGCGTGCTTCTTGATGAGCTTGCCGTTGACGTAGGTGCCGTTGGTGCTGTTCAGATCTTCGAGAAACGAGTCCTTGAGGATATTCAGTATCAAGGCGTGGTGACCGCTCACCGCCATGTTTTCGATAAGGATGTCGTTGTCCGACATGCGGCCCACGGTATAACGCTCTTTTTCAAGCTGGTACTGCGCGAGTTCCTGCCCATCGAGCGTAAGAATGAGCTTGCCCATGCGTGTGCCTCGTTGCTACCCCGTGCGGCCGGCAGCCGCCGGTGCGCTTCACGAAAACCACCCACTGACGCGCTGCCACAGATCGCGCCTCCAGTCCCCGGGGAGTGCGCCTGCCCTGGCCATGATCACTGATATATTGTCGCGGCCGCCGTTGTCATTTGCCAGTTTAATCAGTTGCTTGGCGGCTGTCTCCAGATTATCACTAAATATCCGCAGGGTTAAGCCGAGGTCGGCGTCTGTCACCACGCTGTAAAGGGCGTTGCTGCAGAACAGGTATATGTCATCCGCGTCAAGTTGATCATCCATAAGATCGACCATGATCGTCAGGCGCACGCCCAGGGCGTGCGTGGCCCGCTTTGCGGGCGCCGGTTCCGGCCCTGGGCCGTCACACGGCAGGACACGGTCACGGGTAAGTTGCTCGAACACGCTCCCGCGCAGGCGGTAGGCGCGTGCATCCCCAACGTGAGCGATAGCGACGCGGCCCGTATAGAACAGAGCGGCTACCACTGTGGCCCCCATGCCCGAATAGAGCCCCTGACGCTCAGCGCGGTAATGAATCATCTGGTTGGTATGCACCAGAGCATCACGCAGCAGAAGGCTACCGTGCGTCGAACCGCCGGCGATCATGCTCCCTGGGCGCACCGCACCCTGCAGACCTTCGTGTACGAACGCGCGAATGAGCTCAACGGCAAGACCGCTTGCAGTCTCCCCAGCGATGTCACTGCCGAGGCCGTCGGCGACTATCGCGAGACCGGTATGGACATCCGCGTGGACCGCGTCTGTGCGGCTCGATCGCGGCGTACCGATATGGGTGCGGCTTGCGAACACGCAGGGATATTTGGAAGCCATGGGCGATTCAGCGCATACGCCGGCCGGCGACTACACGGGTTTTTATCCCACGCAAAGCTCGCTTACCCAAAGCAATCCCACCCCACTCGCATTTCATTTCCTGATCGCAGCAAGATATTCCGCCACGGGCACGTACTTGATGCCCGCGGTGCGAAATCGCACTGCTTTGAAGGGCCCCCGAATCGCCGTCAGGATACTTATGTTAAAGCGTAGCTATCTTACCGAAGGTCGTGTCCCTGCCATAGCTCCCTGGCACGGATTTCACTCCGGGCGCGCGTGCTACCATGCCGCCACATCCGCCCCTTGACATTGATTTTGTGAGTAAAATCCGTACCTTGTATGTCTGTGACGCTTGCGGCGGCCAGTTTCCAAAGTGGTCCGGTCAGTGCCCCGACTGTGGCGCCTGGAACACACTGGCGGAGACGCGTGCGCCGGAGAAACCGCACCGCGGCCGCCCACAGGGTGCCCCGCAAGCCGCGAGCGTGCGGCCGCTGGCCGAGGTGCGCGGCGCCGATATCCCACGACTGACGACGGGTCTTGCCGAACTCGATCGGGTGCTTGGCGGCGGCCTGGTCACGGGGTCAGTGACCCTGATCGGCGGCGACCCGGGTATCGGCAAATCCACGTTGTTGCTGCAGGCTGCCGCACGGCTGGCCGCAGATCAACCGGTACTCTACGTGACGGGCGAGGAATCACCCGAGCAGGTGGGTTTACGCGCGCATCGCCTCGGTGTTGCCGACCAGCCGCTGCAGCTCGCGGCGGAGACCTGCGTCGAGCGCATGCTCGAGACCGCCGCGAAGGTGGCGCCGGCGGTACTGGTCGTCGACTCGATCCAGACCATGTACACCGAGATTCTGCAGTCAGCACCGGGTTCGGTTGCGCAGTTGCGCGAATCCACCGCGCAACTCGTGCGCTTTGCCAAGAGCCGCGGCACGGCCGTACTCCTCGTCGGGCACGTCACCAAGGAAGGTGCGATTGCCGGCCCGCGCGTACTCGAACACATGGTGGACACCGTGCTGTATTTCGAGAACGACGTCGGCAGCCGTTACCGCGTAATCCGCGCCGTGAAAAACCGCTTTGGGGCGGCCAATGAACTCGGCGTATTCGCCATGACCGAATCCGGCCTGAAAGAGGTCAGGAATCCCTCGGCGATTTTCCTCTCACGCCACGCCGAACCGGTGAGCGGCAGCGCCATCACCGTGATTCGCGAAGGCAGCCGTCCGATGCTCATTGAAGTGCAGGCGCTGGTCGACGAGAGCCACCTGGCCAATCCGCGGCGGGTTGCCGTGGGCTTGGACGTCAACCGCCTGTCGATGCTGCTTGCGGTATTGCACCGCCACGCTGGCGTCGCCATGTTCGACCGTGACGTGTTCGTGAACGTGGTTGGCGGCCTGCGCCTCAGCGAAACGGCAGCGGATGTGGCGATTCTGCTTGCCGCGTTGTCGAGCCTGCGTAACAAACCGCTGCCCAACGATCTGATCCTGTTCGGCGAGGTCGGGCTAGCGGGTGAAATCCGCCCGGTTTACAACGGCGAAGAACGCCTGCACGAAGCAGCGAAGCACGGCTTCAAGCGCGCCATCGTGCCCAAGGGCAACGTGCCGCGCGGCGGGATCGCAGGTATCGACATCCAGCAAGTGGATCGCCTCTCGACAGCCTTGGAGCGCTTATCCGAGAGCTGAGCAGGCTGCCGACCTACGGCAACAGGCCTTGATCCTATTACCCCACAAGTTTCGCTGCGCATGGCCGATACCGGTGTGCACGAATGGTGGCCATAGAACGTTCACAGACTGGTATCGACACCCTATTCTCGGCCGCTTGTCACGGCGCTGCATGCAGGCCCCTGCACTACGACGCGCCCCCGGCATGCATAACCTCGGAGTCACCGCCATCCCGAGTGGCGAGGGAACGCAATGTCCCGAGCCGCAATTGCCTTCGCACGCTGCTCTACCAAGGCACCGCGTAACTTCCCAAGGCCATCTGGTCTGATCCCGGGTATTTGGCGTGGTTTTTGCTTGAATTAAAACCGGACGCAACGTCAGAGCAAGCGCCCGCCACGCACCGACGTGCCGGCAGGCGCTGGTTCGGCACTACCGGAGTTGCGCACTCAACAAGGTACACGGGATGAACGCACCACCCGTGTTTGGGCCTGACGAAAATTGTCAGTGTCTGACAATTGCTGGCGCTGGCAATCGAGGCCGGTGGCGTAGCCGCGGGGCTGCCTGCGCCAAACATTTGAGGCGCGTGCCGCAGAGTTATGTACGCAGCCGATCTGTACTGGGAGTAATTTCATGACGACACACGCGATTCGCGCTATTCATCTACCGCAACACAGCGTGCATACAGGGATGATGCCTTGGCACGTGGTAGTGCTCGGCACCTTCGTGATCCTGGCGTTCGCAGTCATCTGGTTCGTGACTGTCGGCGACGCCCTGCATCCTTACGGGCAGCGGCAGTGATCAGCGCTCGGTTGTACTGACGGCGGGTAGTCGTCACCGTTCTGCGAACGGCAACTCCAACCCACAGCGCGCATCAGGCGTGCTTGACGCGGCGCCGCCTTAGCGCTTCAAAGAGAGCAATGCCGGCCGCCACGGAAACGTTGAGGCTCTCAACTGCACCAACCATGGGAATGCGCACCAGGAAATCGCAGTGCTCCTTGGTGAGGCGCCGCAGACCGGTACCCTCGGCGCCGAGCACGAGCGCCAGCGGCCCCTTGAGATCGATCTCGTAAAGTGTCTGCTCGGCCTCGCCGCTGAGCGCCACCAGCCAGATATTCTGTTGCTTGAGCCAGCGCAGTGTGCGCACCAAGTTGGTCACCTGGAAAAACGGCGTCATCTCCGTGGTACCGGAGGCAGCCTTGCGTGCTCCGGCTGTTAATCCCGCGGCGCGATCCTTGGGAACAATCACCGCATTGACGCCGGCCGCGTTCGCACTACGCAGGCAGGCGCCGAGATTGTACGGATCCTGTACGCCGTCGAGCACCAGCAGGAAGGCCGGCTTGCTGAGGCCCGTCACCAGATCTTTGAGCGCGTCATCGCCGCCCGCCTTGATGGTGCCTGCCACAACTACGATGCCCTGATGCGAGCCATGGTCGGCGAGTTCGTCGAGCTCTTCGCGCGGCACTCGTTCCACCGGAATGCCGCGCGCCTCGGCAAGATCCAGCAGCGCCTCGAAGCGCGCATCGTGGCGGGTTTCCTGGGCCCACACGCGGCTTACAGGGCGCCCATGCTCGAAAAGCGCGCTCACGGCGTGCAATCCGTAGACAATTTCCTCGTCGTCCATGTTCAGTGCCGTCGGCGACGCGCCGCCTTTTGATGATGTAGCGTGACAGCTGCGGCACGCGTCCGCGCCGCTTCTCCCGCGAGCTCGAAATCGATCTTGTGTTCTTCCAGATTCACGTTGCTTACCCGCACGCGCAGGGCATCGGTCAGGCGGAAAATGCGCCCGCTGCGCTCACCCACCAGCCGATGCCCCACGGGATCATGCGCATAGTAATCGCTCGGCAAGGCCGTCACGTGCACCAAGCCCTCCACGTACAAATCCTTGAGCTGCACGAACAGGCCGAACGGCGTCACCCCGGTGATCAGGCCGTCGAATACTTCGCCGACCTTGTCCCGCATGTATTCGGCCTTGAGCCAGTCTAGTGCGTCGCGCGTCGCTTCGTCTGCACGCCGTTCGGTCATGGAGCAATGGTTGCCGAGGTTCTCCATTTGAGTAAGCGAATATGGGAAGTTGCGCGCAGACCCGCCCCGCAATATATGCCGGATACCGCGGTGCACGAGCAGATCGGGATAACGGCGGATCGGCGAAGTGAAATGCGCATAATGACCAAGCGCCAAACCGAAATGCCCGATGTTGACCGGGCTGTACACGGCTTGCGACAGCGAGCGCAGCAGTACGGTCTGAATCAGAATCTTGTCGGGACGCGCAGCGACCTTGCGCAGCAGCCGCGCGTAATGCTCGGCCTCCGGTTTCGTGCCGCCACCGAGCGACAAACCCAGGGAGCCCAGGAAGGCACGCAGTTCCTTGAGACCGTCGGATTCCGGACCCGCGTGCACGCGATAAAGCGTCGGCAGTTTATGTTTCTGGAGAAACAGTGCGGTTTCGACATTGGCCGCAATCATGCATTCCTCGATCAGGCGGTGCGCCTCGTTGCGCACCACCGGGCGGATGCCAGCCACCCTGCGCTGCTCATCAAAGACGATGCGGGTTTCGGTGCTGTCGAAATCGATGGCGCCGCGCCGCTCGCGCGCTTCGGCGAGCACCCGGTACACGGCCTGAAGATTCTCGAGATGCGGCAGCAGCGCCCCGTATTGCCTGCACAGCTCCCGGTTGCCCTCCATCAGAATCCCGGCCACCTGCGTATAAGTAAGCCGCGCCGCGGAGCGCATCACGCCTTCGTGGAAACGCGCGCGCCGCACTTGCCCGTCCGTGCCGACCTGCATCTCGCACACCATGCACAAGCGATCCACCGCAGGATTGAGGGAGCACAGGCCGTTCGACAAAACTTCCGGCAGCATCGGAATGACGCGATCCGGGAAATACACCGAGTTGCCGCGGTTGCGCGCCTCGTTGTCGAGCGCGCTGTTGGGCGCCACGTAATGCGATACATCGGCAATCGCGACCAGCAACCGGAATCCACCGCCCTTGCGTTCGCAATACACCGCGTCATCGAAGTCGCGCGCATCCTCGCCGTCAATCGTCACCAGCGGCGTGCGGCGCAAATCCAGCCGGTCGCGTTTGGTAGCTTCGGAAACCTCCGCTGCGAAACCCCGCACTTCGCGTTCCACGTCGGCAGGCCACACATGCGGCAAGCCATGCGCGTGCACCGCGAGTTCGACCTCCATGCCTGGAGCTTCGCGCTCACCCAGGATGCGCACGATGCGGCCGATCGGCTCGCTTTGCTTTTGGGGCTGCTGGGTCAACTCCGCGACCACCATCTGGCCCGCACGCGCGCCATGCCGTTCCGCGGGCGGCACCAACACCGTATGCGCGATGCGTGAATTGTCCGGCTGCACGAAACTCACGCCATGTTCTTCCACGTAGCGTCCCGCGACTTCATGCGTATTGCGTTCGAGCACATCCACGAGGGAACCTTCCGGGCGCCCGCGTGCATCCACGCCCTGCACCCGCACCAACACACGGTCGCCGTGCATGAGCGTGCGCATCTGCCGCGGTGGCAGAAACACGTCGTCACCGCCGTTGTCGCGTTGCAAAAAGCCGAAGCCGTCATGGTGACCGATAACTGTTCCCGCGATCAGCGGCAAGCGCTTTACCAGACAGTACTCATCACGGCGGTTCTGCACCAGTTGGCCGTCGCGCAACATGGCCGCGAGGCGCCGATTGAGCGCTTCGATGGCATCCGGCTGTTGCAGACGCAGATCCGCGGCCAGCCGCTCGAAACGCAGCGGTTGCCCGGTCTGCTCCAGCCAATCGAGAATCGCCTCGCGGCTCGGAATCGGATGAGTGTACTTTTGCGCTTCGCGTTCGGCGTAGGGATCGGCAGGACGTTGCTTGCGGGACGTGACTTTGCGGGTCTTGGTTTTTTTCTTCATGGAATGAATAGCTTAAGAAAGTGCGACATTGACACAAGCGGGCACCGCCGGTAAAGTGCCGCCTCTCGCGGCGGGTCCCCGCCGACCGCAGCCGATGCCCAGGTGGCGGAATTGGTAGACGCACTAGCTTCAGGTGCTAGCGGGTAACTCCGTGGAGGTTCGAGTCCTCTCCTGGGCACCAGATAAACAAGTACTTCACATTCGCGGAACCATCCTCAGTGTACTGACCGGTCTCAACGACCCTGTTCGGTCGGACGCGAGCGATGCTCGGGCTAAATGCACCGACCTCGCACTCTCCCATGCACCAAAATCGCATTTCTAGATTTCTCATAACTCAACGTCACAGAAGCTAAAACGTTGTAATGACGCGGATTCCGCAGTTCTGTGGGATCGCCCCGTTAATCAAACGCTAAATTAAATTGCCATCGGCAAGATATGGCGCTGCTGTCGTGTAAATATGACCATAC